>JBGVMO010000070.1:0-7515 GCA_045124835.1 Eubacteriales bacterium | reverse complement strand
TCCGATTTCTGTGCAACCTTAAAGGTCAGCATATCGTTTTGCAGGTTGTTTTTGCCGCACAAAACGCGGTAGCCGCCTGAGGTTCTGTACCGAAACGGAACGGGCTTGACCGGCTTTTGCGAGACGCCGCGACGCATTTTCGAGGCATAACCCGCACCGCACAGCTCCTCGCGGATTTCGGCCAAATCAGCCTCGGTTTCGGCGGCCTCAAGAAAGTGCAGAACGGTCGTTATATAGGCAAGCTCCTTTTCTGTCAGGGCAACCTGCTCTGCTAAAATCTCGCGCGCTTTTTT
Organism: Eubacteriales bacterium; assembly: GCA_045124835.1. GTDB lineage: Bacteria > Bacillota > Clostridia > Oscillospirales > CAG-272 > UBA1740. The sequence continues at coordinate 7,222 of JBGVMO010000070.1, read as the reverse complement.
GGCTTTGGCATACAGCTTATAGGCCCGCTGTGCGTTTTGCGCGGGAGTATAGCGACTGTCCAAGGGCACCTCAACCTCGCTTGGCTCCTCTGCCTCATAATCAACGGCAACAAAGGAGGTCATCCCCTTTTTCAAGCGATAAAGATTGGAGGTAATCAAGTCACCTGTTTTACGGTACCCCTCTGCCTCAGAGGCGCTTTCCCATTCCTCACGCTGTAAGCAAAGCTTCTTTTCCAGCTTTGCCTTTGTGTGCGTAACGAGGCGAAGCAAATCCTGAGCGCGCAGATGAATGCGCGCAACCCGTTCTCTTTCGCCAAAAAAGGCGTCAAAAAGCAAGGCGAAGCTTGGGTAGCTCTCATTCTGCGCAGAATCCATATAAGAAAACGGAAAATACCCGTATTCCACGCCGTCTCCCGTTGCGTTTCGCAAAAGTGTCGGCGCCGTCCTTCCCTCCTTTAAATCGGAGAACCAAGCAGAAAAGACCTCGTACAAGCGCGAAGGACTTGCGTCCTTCACCAAGGCGTCTGCCTTTCCCGTAGCACGATAGGCTATCTCCTTAAATACGGCACCTGCCGTTCCGCCGAAGGAATCTGAAAGGAAGCGCGCAAGGGATTTATCGGGCAAGGCCGCGTCAAAAAGAGCCAAAAAAGCCTCTTTTTCCACCGTCAAGGGATTTTGCTTATCGGGGGCTGAGGGCAAGCGATAGGTCAAGCCGGGCAAAAGCTGACGAACGTCGCTGTCCGAAAAATCAACGGGCTTTAGAACGGCAATGATTTTTTCTTTATCGTCCGTCACGATAAGATTGCTGTATTTTCCCATCAGCTCGGCATAGAGATGCTTTTCCGAGAGATAGCCCATTTCATCCCGACCCGAAAAGGTCAGGCGGCAAACGCGATCAAAGCCGCACTGCTCGATGTTCAGCAGAATAGCAGGACAAAGATGCTTTCTCAAAAGCATACAGAACATAGGAGGAGAGGCAGGATTGTCCTTTGAAATCTCCGTCAAGGAGATACGGGGGCAAACGGAGCCAACGTTCAGCGAAAGCTTTTTTCCCCTCATAAAGAGGACAACCTCATCCTTAGTTGGCTGATGTATTTTCTCCACGCGCAAGCCGAGGCAGGCCTCGGAAATCTCGCGCAGCACAACGGCCAGCATTCCGGCATCGTACGCCATAGATTTTTCCTTTCAAGTCGTTAATTTATAAAACGGTAGAGGGCAAAAGGCCCTATCAAGCGATTATTTTGAATTTGTCTTATCCTTGGCAAACTGCTGCACGCCCCAAACACCGAGAACGATGAGTACGGCGGCAAAAATGGCAAGAGCCGAATGCCTTTCACGCAAAATAAAGATGCCCGCAAAAAGCGAAACCACCGTCGTCATATTGGAAAAGGCGGTCGAACGGGACAAGGGCAAATGGGTGTTTGCATAGTTGACGGAAAAGAAGGCAACCACCGAGGAAAAGAGCCCCAAAAAGCCAACAGAAATCAAAAATTCCGTTTCTTTCAAGGGTAAAATCAAGGCAGAAGGATCATTTCGATTTTCAACAAAGGCAAGAGCAGTAAAAGCGACGCTTGCCAAAAGGAACATCACGTAGGTGCGCTCAAAGGAGGTAAACTCCGAGGAGGTCTTGCGGCTGACGAAGTTAAAGCCTGATGCAGAAAGCATCGCGCCAACGAGCAAAAGAAAAACCCAAATGCTCGTTCCCTCGCCTGCCGAATCGCCAAGAGAAAGCAGGGCAACACCCAAAACGGAAACGCCGCTGCAAACAATTTGCAGAGCGGTGGGTCTTTCCCCAAGGAAGACGAGCCCGAAAAGCAAGGAGACCACGGGCACAAGCGCTATCATCACGGCAGACAGAACCGTGTTTGTTTCTCGCAGCGCGTAATTTTCAAAAATAAAATAGGCCACGGGCTGCAAAAGCCCGAGAAGCAAAAGGCGCCACCATTTTTTGCCTCGAAGCGAAAGCAAGGATGGCCGAAAGGCCAGAATGACGTTCATCACCAGAAAGGCAAGCAAAAAGCGGTATGACAGCAAAATAAACGGGGTAACCGTCACGCTTTCCAAGGAAAACGCCATCTTGGAAAAAAGAAAGCTGAAGCCGAAAATCACGTTTCCCAAAAAGGCCATTGCCATTGCAGAAAGCTGCTTGTTATTTTTATTCATTGCTATTTTTCTCCTCTCCGAGAGACGCCCTCAAGCAAGAAAAAAGCGACCAAGGATATTCATTCTTCGGGAATGCCTCAAAGCACTTCGGCTTCCCTTTTCTGTCCGAATAGCTAAGGCGGTGGGAATAAAGCGCGGGAGTATCCTTCCCCCTTGCACCGTATTTCCCGTCGCCGTAAAGAGGTACGCCGCGCGAAGCAAATTGCACGCGAATTTGATGGGTTCTGCCCGTATGTAAGCGCACAAGAACAAGCGAAAGGCCTTCACTTTCCTCAAGCACGCGATAGGAAAGCGAGGCCGCCTTGACGCCCTTTCTCATTCGCGTAACAACAAAGGTTTTGTTTTTTGCCGAATCCTTAAACAAAAGATCGCGAAGCTCTCCCTCTTTTTCAGAAAGAGAGCCCTCCAAAACCGCCAGATACTCTTTCACGAAGGACGCATGATTTGAAACGGCGGCAGAATAATAAGCCGCCGCAGGAGCGCTTTTAACAAGAAGCATCAAGCCGCCCACGTTTCTATCCAGTCGGTTCACAGGGGTTATGGGAAACGCGCCGCCTCTTTCCTTCTGTAAGAGCGAGGAAACCGCTATCTCCTCGCTTGGAGAGGGCACGGAAAGTAGCCCTATCGGCTTACGCACGAGGATGACGTCACCGTCCTCGTATAAAGGCGTTACCTTCTCTTCCGTCATACCGTATCCTTCCCCTTTCCTTCGCTTTTGCTTCTTTTCTTTTCTATGCCGATGTCGTTTCCAAGAACGGCTCCCGTTGTCATTGCGCCGTGTCCGTAGCGCTCTCTGATGCTGTCAACTGCATTTTCGAGCTTTGCCGTTTTTTCGCGCCTCAGCGCATCATCCTCGGCAAAAAAATCAAGCTGCTCTGCCCCCTCTGCGTCCTTAATCAGATTCATTGCCGTCACCGTCAGCATACGGATAGGGCTTCTCGGTGCAACAGCCGAGGAGAGTATCTCCAAGGCCTTTTCGGCAATCTCGCGGGCAATATCCGTTGCAGGAGAAATGGGGCGCTGCTTCGAGAATGTTTTCAAAGCCGGAGTCCGAACCGTAACCGACACGGTTGCACATTTCATTCCCGTTTCGCGCAAGCGATGCGCAACATCCTCCGAAAGACTGTATAGGCCAAGCTTCCATTCATCAAGGGTGGATATATCTCGGCAGAAGGTCATTCCATTGCCAACGCTCTTGGCATCCGTCTTATCATAAATAGAGGCAACCGGGCTTGCATCCAATCCATTGGCAGAGAGGTAAAGCTGCTCTCCGATTTTCCCAAAGCGCCCTGTCAAAAAGGTAGGACTTGCAACCGCTAAATCGCCCACGGTGTGAATATTACAGGAGGCCAAGGCCTCCGCCGTTTGCCTGCCGATAAACAAAAGAGAGTCAACCGGCAAGGGAAAAACGACGTCTCGGTAGTTTTCCCTGCTGATAACCGTAATCGCATCGGGCTTTTTGTAGTCACTGCCAAGCTTGGCAAAGGTTTTATTAAAGGATACGCCAATAGAAACGGTAATGCCGATTTCCTCCTTGACGGCCTTACGGATAGACTCGGCAATCTCATATCCGTCACCGAAAAGGGCGCGGCTTCCTGTTACGTCAAGCCAAGCCTCATCCATGCCGAAGGGCTCAACCAAGTCGGTATATCGCTCGTAAATACGGCGCACACGGGCAGAATAGAGCGCATATTTTTCATAGTGCGGAGGCACCAAAACGAGATTCGGGCACTTTTTCTTTGCCGACCAGATGGTTTCGGCCGTTTTTACGCCGTAGCTCTTGGCAAGCTCGTTTTTGGCAAGAATAATGCCGTGTCGCGCCTCCTTATCGCCTGCCACGGCCATGGGAACGGTTAAAAGCGAAGGGTCGCTTGCCGCCTCTACGGAGGCAAAAAAGCTGTTACAGTCACAGTGCAAAATGGTGCGCGCCGCTTGCTCCCTCATCGCCTTTTCTCCCCTTTTCAAGCCCTCTATTCCGATATAGAAGCACTTTGGTCTTCTCGGAAAGCTAATTTTTCCCATTTTTCATTATACATCCTTTCCTCTTTTCTGTCAAGAAAGGCCGTATTCTTTTTCAACAAATATTTTTGAAATCGGTTGACGCGGCTCTTCTTTTGTGCTATAATATATCGGTAAATTATTTTGCCGCGCGTTTTGGATTTTAATCGGCGGTAAAAAAAGAAAAAATCGGGCTTCTTTTGCCCATAGACAAAGAAAGGCTTGGCACATGAACAGAAACACAGTTACAAGATTTGCTCCCAGCCCTACGGGGTATATGCATATCGGCAACCTTCGCACCGCGCTTTATGCGTTTTTAATAGCAAAGCACGACGACGGCTGCTTTATTTTGAGAATTGAAGACACCGACCGTGAAAGACTCGTCTCGGGTGCAGAGGACGTTATTAAGTCCACGATGGCCCAAACGCGCCTTTTCTACGATGAGGGCCCCGACGTTGGCGGTGAACACGGCCCGTATATCCAGAGTGAGCGCAAATCCATCTATATGGAATATGCCAAGAAGCTCGTTGAAAGCGGAAACGCATACTACTGCTTCTGCACCAAGGAGCGCTTAGAGCAGCTTCACGAGGAGGACGCCACGGGCGGCTATGACCGTCATTGCCGCAATCTCTCCAAGGAAGAGGTCGAAAAGAACTTAGCAGACGGCATTCCCTTTGTTATCCGCCAGAAGATGCCCTTGGAAGGCCACACCACGTATACGGATGCCGTTTTCGGCGAAATCGGCTGCGATAATGACGAGCTGCAGGATCAGATTCTGATGAAGGCAGACGGATACCCCACCTATAATTTTGCACACGTGGTTGACGACTATTTAATGGGTGTCACGCACGTGGTTCGCGGAAGCGAATACCTGACCAGCACCCCGAAATATGCCCTGCTTTACGATGCATTCGGCTGGCAACGCCCCGTATACGTGCATTTGCCTCTGCTGATGGGTAAAAATGCAGACGGTAGCGTTTCTAAGCTTTCCAAGCGCCACGGCGCCGTTTCCTTTCAGGATTTAGTTTCCGACGGTTATTTACCTGAGGCTATTCTCAACTATATTGCTCTTCTCGGCTGGTGCCCCAAGGGCGAGGACGCAACGACCGAGTTCTTTACCCTTGACGAGCTGAAATCCGTTTTCACGGTGGAGGCCATCAATAAGTCTCCCGCTGTCTTCGATTTTGACAAGCTGCTTTGGTTTAACGGCGAATACATCAAAAAGATGCCCAAGGAGGAATACCTTGCGCGCGTGACGCCCTTCGTGCAGTTTGAAGCTCCCGCCACGCTGAACCTTGAAAAGCTCCTGCTGCTTCTGCAGGGCCGTATCGGCAAGCTTTCCGAGGTAACCGAGAAGAGTGCCTTCTTCCTCTCCCTTCCCGAATACGATCTTTCGCTTTTTGAGAACAAGAAAAACAAGGTAACGCCCGAATCCGCCTTGAATATTTTGCGTACTGCCCTTCCCCTGCTTGAAAAGGCAGAGACGTTTGATAACGATTCGATTTACAACCTGCTCCTCTCCGTTGCAGAAGAGCTTTCCTGCAAGTCGGGGGCTGTAATGTGGAGCCTACGCATTGCCGTTTCCGGTATGGCCGTCACCCCCGGCGGTGCTACGGAGATTATGGAGGTTATCGGCAAGGAGGAATCTCTTCGCCGCATTCACCTGGCTCTGCAAAAATAAAATCCAATGCAAAAAGGACACGGCACAATGGAAGCCAAAAAGGATATTGCCAAATTAATTTCCGAAAAATCTCATACCTTTTCCAAGGGGCAAAAGCGCATCGCGGAGGCCATTATCACCAATTACGATAAGGCCGCTTATATGACCGCCGCCAAGCTTGGCGTCCTTTGTCACGTTTCGGAATCCACCGTCGTTCGCTTTGCCAATGAGCTTGGTTATGAGGGTTATCCCGAAATGCAGCACGCCGTCCGCGAGCTTGTCAGAACCAAGCTGACGCCCAACCAGCGCATCGAAATCACCGATATGCGCATTGGTAACAACGATCTGCTTGACACCGTTCTGAATGACGACCGAGAGCGCATCAAGTTCACCTTGGAGCATACCGACCGTGACGCCTTCAACCAAGCGGTTGACGCACTTTTGGCCGCCAAAAACATCTATATTTTCGGTGCTCGCTCTTCCTCAACGCTTGCTTATTTTCTGAACTTTAACCTTGAGCTGATTTTTGACAACGTCAAGCTGATACGCTCCGCCTCCTCCAGCGAGGTTTTCGAGCAAATATTGCCCATTGACAAGGGAGACGTGCTTTTTGCTATCTCCTTCCCCCGCTATTCCAAAAAAATCATCAATGCCGTTGCGTATGCCAAAAACGAGGGCGCTGAGGTTATCGCCCTGACAGACTCTCCCCTGTCTCCCCTTTGCGAGCATGCCGACTGCCTTCTGACCGCACAAAGCGATATGGCCTCCTTTGTTGACTCTCTGGTTGCCCCGATGAGCATTCTGAACGCCATTCTGGTGGCGCTGACCCAACGCCGCCGTCAAGCCATTGCCGCTCGCTTTGACAAGCTTGAACGCCTTTGGGATGAGTACGACGTTTATGAAAAGCACTAAGAAAATTGCTATTATCGGTGCCGGCGCCGCAGGTATGATGGCGGCAGGCACTGCGCTTGCACTTGGTGCTGAAGTGACCGTTTTTGAGCATAGCGACAGGCCGATGAAAAAGCTTCGCATTACGGGTAAGGGCAGATGCAATCTGACAAACGATTGCTCTGTTGCCGATTTCATGCCAAACGTTTTGACAAATCCCCGTTTCTTGTACGCGGCGCTTTCCCAGTTCACTCCCGATGACACAAAGGCTCTTTTTGAATCTCTCGGCGTTCCTTTAAAAACAGAGCGCGGCAACCGCGTTTTTCCTGTTTCCGACAAGGCCGCCGATATTGCCGAGGCGCTGTTGCGCTTTGCCAAGGGCGCCGTTTTTTGCTACGAGCGTGTTCGCAAAATCTTGGTTAAGGATAACGCCGTCTATGGCATTCTTGCCGACAAGGAATACGCCTTTGACGCCGTAATTCTGGCAACGGGCGGCGCCTCCTATCCCCAAAC
>JBGVMO010000069.1:0-16416 GCA_045124835.1 Eubacteriales bacterium | reverse complement strand
CTCTATACGAGAAAAACGAGCCTGCCTGCGCTCTGCTTCACGGCGTGACGGGAAGCGGCAAGACGCTCGTGATGATGAAGCTTTTAGACAAGGTGCTGGGCGAAGGAAAGCAGGCGATTCTGCTCGTTCCCGAAATTGCCCTGACACCGCAAACGGTGGGTATCTTTTGCTCCCGATACGGAGACAGGGTTTCGGTTTTGCACTCCCGTCTTTCCGTCGGCGAGCGCTTTGACGCCTATCGGAAGATTTATAATGGCAAGGCCGACCTCGTTATTGGAACGCGAAGCGCGGTTTTTGCCCCACTTTCCCGTCTTGGATTGATCATCTTGGACGAGGAGCATGAGCATACCTACAAGTCGGACGCCTCGCCCCGTTATCACGCGCGCGACGTGGCGGCCTTTCGCTCCAAGGAGCATAACGCCTTAACCGTTTTGGCCTCCGCAACACCTTTAGTGGAGGATTATTACAAGGCCAAAACGGGCAAATACACCCTCGTTCCCTTAAAGGAGCGCTACGGTGGCGCCTCCTTGCCGACGGTTGAGGTGGTGGATATGCGCGAGGAGCTTCGCGCAGGCAATACCTCGGCAGTCAGCAGGCTTCTTTCCGACAGGCTCAGCGCGGCCAAGGAGAAGGGCGAGCAGGCTATTCTGTTTTTGAACAGACGCGGCTATTATCACACCGTTTCCTGTCGCGGCTGTGGCGAGGCCTTGGAATGCCCCCATTGCTCCGTTGCCCTTTCCTACCATAGCGGCTACAAGGGCACGTATCTGCTTTGTCACGCCTGCGGCTACAAGGCGCCGATGCCCTCCGTTTGCCCCTCGTGCAACGGAAAGCATCTTTCCTTCGTTGGCGCGGGAACGCAAAAGGCGGAGGCGGAGCTGGCACTTTCCTTTAAAACCATTCGTATGGATGCCGACACCACGGTGAGCAAGGCCTCCTACGAGCGCTTGCTTGACAGATTTCGCGCCAAAGAGGCGGATATTCTTCTTGGCACGCAGATGGTGACCAAGGGGCACGATTTTCCTGCCGTGTCGGTCGCGGGTGTCTTGCTTGCGGATGCAACCCTGCATATGAGCGATTTTCGCGCCTCCGAGCGCACCTTCTCGCTCTTAACGCAGGTTATCGGTCGCGCCGGTCGCGCCAAGACCGAGGGCAAGGCGGTTGTGCAAACCTTCTGCCCGACCCACCCCGTGATACGCTTGGCGGCCAAGCAGGATTACGAGGGCTTTTACGAGGAGGAAATCCGCCTGCGCCAAGCATTGCTTTACCCGCCGTTTTGCGACGTTGCCGTGGTGCTTTTGCGCGGCAGGGAGGAAGCGCGTCTGCTTGCAGACGCCAAGGCGGCGGCCGATACGCTGACCGAGCTTTTGAAAAAGGAGGCGGCGGATTTGCCCGCTATGCTGTACGGCCCGCTTGAGATGCAAAACTATAAGGTGGCAGAGCAGTATCGCGTCAAGCTTTTGGTAAAATGCCGACTGACCTCGCGTATGCGCGCTCTCTTTGGCAGATTTCTTTCGGTCTTTTCCGGCTTGCACGCGGAAACGGCCGTTCACATTGATTTTAACCCCACGGAGACCTGATAAGGCTCTTGTATTGCGCAAAGGCGCGAAAGGAGAACAAATGGCACTACTGAATATACGGACGGAGAAGGACCCGATTTTGAGAAAAATCAGCCGCCCCGTTATTGAAATAACCCCCCGCATTACCACCCTGCTTGACGATATGATTGACACGATGCACGAGGCAAACGGCTGTGGCCTTGCGGCTGTGCAGGTGGGCGTTTTGCGCCGCGTGGTTGTCATTGAGGTTGAAGAGGGCAAGATTTATGAAATGATAAACCCCGAGATTGTGGCAACCGAGGGGCATCAGGAGGAGGCCGAGGGCTGTCTTTCCTTGCCTGAGCGCTGGGGCACAACCTCGCGTCCGATGAAGGTAACGGTGAAGTACACCGACCGCAAGGGCAAGGAGAAAACCTTGACGGGCGAGGGACTTTTGGCGCGCGCCATTTGTCACGAAACCGATCACCTTGACGGCAAGCTGTTTATTGACGTGATGATTCGCGAGGGCGAGGAATAAAACGCCCCGAAAAAGAAAATAATTCCATTAAATCGGCCTTTTTGGGCGCTTTTCGGCGCTTCCCTTGAAGAAGGTCGGGTGGAATACCTTATCAAAAAATGACTTTATCAAGAAAGGATACGGGTATGAGAATCGTATTTATGGGAACGCCCGATATTGCGGCAACCTGCCTTTCGGCCATTCTTGCCGAGGGAAAGCACACCGTTGCAGGTGTCGTTTGCCAGCCCGATAAGCCGCAGGGACGCGGAATGGTTTTGACCCCGCCGCCCGTCAAGCGCCTTGCCTTAGAGAAGGGCATTCCCGTTTCCCAGCCCGCAACCTTAAAGGGCGGCGTGTTGCTTCCCCTGCTTTCTGTATGGCGGCCGGACATCATCGTTGTGGTTGCCTATGGCAAAATTCTTCCGACCTACGTGCTTTCCTTTGCGCCCTATGGCTGCATCAATCTGCACGTTTCCTTGCTTCCTAAGTACAGGGGCGCCGCGCCGATGCAGCGCGCCATTATGGCGGGAGAAACGGAAACGGGCGTTTGTGTGATGCAGATGGACGCGGGGCTTGACACGGGCGACGTGTTGGCCAAATGCGTTTTCCCCATTACCGACAAGGACGATTTCGGCACGGTGCACGATACCTCGGCAGAGCTTGGCGGTGCGCTTCTTTGCCAAACGCTTGCCGCCCTCAAAAACGGTACCGTAATCCCCGAAAAGCAGGTGGGCGAGCCCACCTACGCCGAGAAAATCACCAAGGCGGATACCGCTTTGGACTTCTCCCTGCCTGCCGACGTGCTGTTTGCAAAAATTCGTGGGCTTTCGCCCATTCCGCTTGCCTACACCAAAACGCCCGATGGGAAGCTTTTAAAGGTTGTGAAGGCCGCGAGGGCCTGCGGCGAAGGCAGACCCGGCGAGGTGATTGCTCTTTCCACCGAGGGCGAGGGGCGCATCACCGTTGCCTGCGGTGAGGGCGCGATTGCGTTGATTTCTGTTTTGCCCGAGGGCAAGGGCAGAATGAAGGCCGCTGATATGATACGCGGCAGAAAAATCAAAGAGGGAGATATTCTTTCTCTATGAACGTGCGAAAAAAGGCGGCGGCGCTTCTTTCCGCTTGGGAGAGGGAGGATGGCTTTGCCAACCTTATGCTGACGGACAAGCTTCTTGCCGAGGCGGGCGAGGAGGCCGGCACCCTGACTGCGCTCTTCTATGGCACAGTCGAGCGCAAAATTTCCTTGGATTTTGCCATTGCCTCTCTTTCGGGGCGCTCGATTTCCGAGATCGCCGCGCACACCAAGCAGCTTTTGCGGCTTGGGCTTTATCAGATATACTTTATGCAAATTCCAACCTACGCCGCTGTCAACGAAACGGTGGCGCTGGGTGAAAATAAAGCGGAGAGGGGCTTTTTAAACGCCGTTTTCCGCGAGGCTCTGCGCAGGGGCGAGCGCCCCTTGCCCGATGCGGCGAAGCGCGCGCGCTATCTTTCCGTCAAGGAATCCTTTCCGCTTGCCACTGTCAAGCGCTTTCTTTCCTTGCTTGGAGAAGAGGACACCGCGGCGCTTTTGGCCGCCTATAACCGCGTTTCTCCCTTAACCCTTCGTATCGTGAAGGGGGAGCGTGAGGCGTATATGGACGTCCTTGCACAAGCGGGCATCACATCGGAAAAGACCCCGTTTGCGCCAAACGGCGTGCGCGTTTTGTCGCCTGTGTCCGTTTTGCGCTTGCCTGCATATGAATCGGGCGCCTTCTTCGTGCAGGACGAGGCCTCACAGCTGGCGGTTGCCGCCTTGGATGCGAAAGCGGGAGACCGCATTATCGACGTTTGCGCCTGCCCCGGTGGAAAAACCGCAGGTGCGCTTGCAGACGCTGACGGCAAGGCCGAGGCCTTTGCCTTCGATTTGCACGAAAGCAAGCTTTCTCTCATCACAAAGAACCTTGCAAGACTCGGCTTTTCGGCCGAGGTCGCTGCACTTGATGCGCGCATGGGCAGGGAGGAGCTTTTCGGTACGGCTCTGCGCGTGATTTGTGACGTGCCCTGCTCGGGTCTTGGCGTTTTGGGGAAAAAGCCCGATTTGCGCTATCGGGAGGCATCGGCCGATTTACCGCCCTTGCAATACGAAATTTTACAGACCGCCTCGCGCTACGTGAAGGAAAACGGCCTTTTGGTCTATTCCACCTGCACGCTGCTGCCCGAGGAAAACGGAGAAAACGTTTCGCGGTTTTTAAAGGAAAACGAGAATTTTGTTGCCGAGGATTTTTCCTTCGGCACGCTACGTAGCGAAAACGGGCAGCTGACGCTTTGGCCCCATAAGCACCAAACGGACGGCTTTTTTATCGCGAGGCTGCGCCGTGTAAGATAAAGCGAAAAAACGAAGGAAGCAGAAGGGAGATGTGGGCGTGGAAGCAGGAAAAACGGAAGCACTTTTGGATATAGCAAGCCTTTATCCCTCGGAGCTTGAGGATTTTTGCCGAGAAAACGGCCTGCCCTCTTATCGCGCGGCACAGCTCTTTTCCTTTTTGCAGGGCGGCGTTCCCTTTGAGGAAATGTCCTCCTTGCCCAAGAGCCTTCGGGCGCTTTTAAGCGAACGGTGCGTATACACGCTGCCGCAGGTTGAAAAAAAGCTGACCTCTGCCATAGACGGCACGGTCAAGTATTTGTTTCGCCTGTATGACGGAGAGTGCATTGAGAGCGTTTTTATGCGCTACAAGCACGGAAACACCCTTTGCATTTCCACGCAGGTGGGCTGTCGGATGGGCTGTGCCTTTTGCGCCTCCACCATCGGCGGCAAGGTGCGCGACCTTCTTCCCTCGGAGCTTATCGGGCAGATTGTTGCCGCCGAGAAGGATACGGGCGAGAAGATTTCCAACGTTGTAATGATGGGAATCGGCGAGCCGCTTGACAATTACGAAAACGTATTGCGCTTTTTGCGCCTGCTCAATCACGAAAAGGGGCTTCACATCGGCTATCGGCACGTGTCGCTTTCCACCTCGGGTCTGGTTGACGGGATTTTGCGCTTGGCCAAGGAGGCCTTGCCCATCACCCTCTCTATTTCCTTGCACGCGGTGACGGATGAGAAGCGCTCACTCTTGATGCCCGTGAATCGCCGCTATCCCATCAAGGAGCTGCTTTCTGCCTGCGTTGCCTATTATAAGGCAACCGAGCGGCGCATTTCCTTTGAATACACCCTGATTGCAGGCAAGAACGATACGGAGGCGGAGGCCAAGGCGCTGGCAAGCCTTTTGAAAAACGCCTTTCGCGGAACGAAGGCACCCTTGCACGTGAATCTGATTCGCGTGAACGAGGTTGCGGAAAGCGGATTTTCAAAGCCGGACAAGGAAAGCGCGCGCCGCTTTGCCGAAACCTTAATGGCAAATGGGGTGAACGCCACTTTGCGCCGTCGGCTCGGCGCGGACGTGAACGCCGCTTGCGGTCAGCTGCGGCGACAGGATAAGAAGGAAAAAACAGTCTGAAAATAAGAGCCAAAGAGGCTTTTAAAGAAGGGAATAACGACAAGAATGAACGTATGCGGACTCACCGACTCAGGTATGTGCCGCGCCGAAAACCAGGATTGCTTTGCCTATTCCGCCTTACAGGGCAAGGATAAGGCAGGAAAGGAAGAGCTGGCGCTTGCCGTCGTTTGTGACGGTATGGGCGGCGCGCACGGAGGCGAAACGGCAAGCCGAGTGGCAGTAACGGCCTTTGTGGAAAAAATGGCCGCAGAAAAAAAGCGGGATGAAGGCGCCTTAAAAAACGCCATCCTTGCCGCCAACACGGCGGTATACAGAAAAAGTCGCGAGGAGGAGCGCTTCTCGGGAATGGGAACTACCTTGGTTTCCGTTCTGGCAGGAAAGAGGGAGGCCTTGGTGGCGTACGTCGGCGATAGCCGCGTATATCTTTACCGTCAGGGCGAGCTTCGTCAGCTGACGCGCGACCACTCCTACGTGCAAACCTTGGTGGACAGCGGAAAAATCACCCAAGAGGAAGCCAAGCATCATCCAATGAAGAATCTGATAATGCGCGCTGTTGGCGTGAAGAAAACGGTCGAGCCGGATGCCTTTTCGGTGTCCTGGGAGGAGGGCGATTTGCTCCTGCTTTGCTCGGACGGATTCAGCAACGAGGTAACGCCCGAGGAGGCGGCGAGCATATTATCCGCAAGCGAGCTGCCCCTTTCCCAACGGGCGCGCGAGCTGATAGGTGCCGCAAATTGCGCGGGCGGCGACGACAATATTACCGTGCTTTTACTTGAAAACACAAAGGAGAATGAGTGGAATGTTGAATGCCAATGATTATTTGAACACCGTGTTTGACGACAGGTATAGAATTTTAAGAGAAATCGGGCGCGGCGCATCGAGTATCGTGTTCGTGGCTGAGGATATGATGAAGGAGTGCCAGGTTGCCATTAAGCTTCTGGATAGCGATGCGGACGAATATAAGGTGAATTCCAAGAGCTTCCAGAACGAAATCGAGGCGCTGACCAATATGGATTTTCACGCCAACATCGTGGGCATTTACGACGCCTCCTTTGAGGGCAAAATTCATTATATCGCGATGGAGTACGTACAGGGCTGCACCCTGCGTCGCTATATGGATACCCACAAAATTCTTCCCGAGGGCGTGATTATCGATTTTGCCTCGCAGATTCTGGATGCCCTTCGTGCCGCGCACAGCAACGGCATCGTGCATCGCGATATCAAGCCCCAGAATATTCTTTTGACGCAGGCGGAGGACAGCAACGAGGTGCAGCTTGTCAAGCTGGCCGACTTTGGCATTGCCCGCCTGCCCGAAAACGACCGCTTTATGATGAAGGACAGAGGCATCGGAACGGTGCATTATATCAGTCCTGAGCAGGCATCGGGAGCGCCCGTAACCGCCAGAAGCGACCTTTATTCCTTGGGCGTTCTGATGTACGAGATGGCAACGGGAAAGGCACCCTTCCACGCAAGCAGTGCCACCGCCATTATCACCCAGCACCAGACCGACTTGCCCGAGGATCCCCGTAGCTACAACCCCAACCTTTCGGTCGGTATGAAGCAGATTATTCTGAAGGCGATGGAGAAGGATCCTGCCCGTCGCTTCAAGAGCGCAGACGAGATGCTGCGCGCCCTGACGCGCTTGCAGCACGGAGACACCGTGCTTTTCGAGACCAAGGAAAAGGAGCCCAAGCCCCCCAAAACCTATAAGGAGGCAAAGGTCAAGGAAAGAAAGGAAAAGAGAACGAGAGAGGAAGGAGAGCGCAAGGATATTCTTTCGCTTCTCGGAGGAATCAATCGCCGTTGGCTGATGGGCATTGCCGCAGGCCTTTTGGCCGTTGCCGTCATTGTCGGCACGGTGCTTTTAATCGTGCTTCCCGACAACTCCGGCTCGCACGAGGTGAAGAATTATATCGGACAAACCTTAGAGAGCATTGAAGCGCGTGACGACGTGCGCGTGACCCTCGTGACCTATCAGTATAACGCCGCGCCCTTTGGAACGGTGATTGACCAGTCGCCAAAGCAGGGCACGGTGGAGTCCAGCGAGGTTGACATTGTGACCTTGGTGGTTTCCTGCGGTGAGAGCATTGGCGCTATCGGCAAGCTGACCTACACCGATTGCCAGACCTATGCAACGGCCAAAGCGGCCTTGGAAAAGGAAAACCCTCTGCTTTCCGCCACCTTTGAGCTGCGCTATGCAAAGGAATATAAGGAGGGCGTTGCCGTTGGCAGCGTTGTTGCCATTGATTTTCTCAACGATATGGGCGAGGCAATGACAACTTTCCCCCTGTCCGTTCCCAGTCAAACGGGGCGTTACAACGTTGAGAAAAACGATATCAAAACGGTTGTTTTGTACGTCAATCCCGCCGCACCCACGCGATGAAGGAAATACAGGGACTGTTGGTAAAGGGGCTTGGCGGCCTTTACGAGATTGAGGGAGAAAACGGCGTTCGATACGTCTGTCGCGCCAAGGGAATTCTGAAAAAGGATGACGGAAAGCTTTTGATGGGAGACCGTGTTTTGCTTTCCGTTGATGAAAGCGGAAAGGGCGAAACGGCTATAACGGGCATATCGGAGAGAAAGAATGCCTTGATTCGTCCGCCCCTTTCCAACGTTACTTATATGCTTTTGACGGTGGCCGCCGCAAGCCCCGAGCCCTCAACCGTTCTTCTTGACAGAATGACGGTCATTTGCGAGAAGGAGGGCATTGTTCCTGTGCTTCTCGTGAACAAGCGGGATTTGAATAGAGAGGGCGCTGAGGCGCTTGCCGCCGTTTATCGCCGCGCCGGCTACCGCGCCTTTACCGTTTCCGCGGCTAAAGGGGAGGGCATAGAGGAGGTCTCTCTTTTCTTGCAGGAGGCGCTTCGCTCGGGCGAAATCGCCTGCTTTGCGGGCGCGTCGGGTGTTGGTAAATCCACGCTGATGAACGCGCTTTTCCCCGACATTGCGAGAGAAACGGGTGCGCTCAGCCAGAAAACCAACCGCGGCAAGCATACCACGCGAAGCGTGGAGCTTTTTCCCGTCTATAACGGGTGGCTCGCCGATACGCCGGGCTTTAGCCTTTTGGACTTCGTGCGCTTCGATTTCGTTTCGCTTGACGAGCTTGAAGGGTGCTTCCCCGAATTTGCGCCCTATCTTTCGGGCTGTCGCTATACCGATTGTACGCACGGCACGGAGGACGGTTGCCTTATTCTTGCGGCGCTTGCAAGCGGGGAGATTGAAAAAAGCCGATATGAGAGCTTTCGCGAGCTGTTCGCTCTCTTAAAGGAGAAGGAAAAAAGCATTTACGACGGAAATAAGAAAAAAATTTAAAAAAGCTCTTGACAAAAAAGAAAAGATGTGTTACAATGCATCTGTTATCCGAAGACAGCAGGTTACCGTAAAAGTGGCAACACCATCCTGCCGAGGTGAAGCACAATCCTTTTATATCTGATATGAATGAATTGCGTCCTTTTCCTCGCACGTTGCTGTTTTGCGGGAAAAGGATTTTTTTATTGCATCAAAAACGGAGGTAAACTGAAATGCCCAGTCAGAAAATTCTGGAACAGAAGCAGGCGTTGGTTGCTGAGCTGGCAGAAAAGCTGAAGAAGGCTTCCTCGGGTGTTCTCGTAAAGTACGAGGGCATCACCGTTGAAGACGATACCAAGCTTCGTGCCGCATTGCGTGCAGCAGGCGTTGAGTATTCTGTTGTCAAAAATTCTCTTACAGGTCGTGCGTGCGAGGCTGCAGACTTGGGTGAGATGAAGCAGTATCTCACCGGTATGACGGCTATTGCCACCTGCGAAAAAGACGCAGTGGCTCCCGCTAAGATCATGAAAGAGTATCAAGAAAAGGTAGAATCCTTCGAGATTCGTGCCGGCTTCGTTGACGGCGAGGTTCTTGATAAAGCAGGCGTTGAGGCGCTGGCAAGCATTCCTTCCAAGGAAGTGCTCGTTGCCAAGGTTCTCGGCAGCTTGACTTCTTCCTTGTACGCCTTTGCTCGCGTATTGCAGGCGAAGATCGACAAGGATGGCGGTGCAACCGCAGACGCTCCTGCCGAAGCGTAATTTGGCAAACACATTTTGATTAAAAAAGAAGAAAATATTGGAGGTATCTCACAATGAACGAAAAGACCACTCAAATTCTTGACCTTGTAAAAGGTTTGACCATTCTTGAGCTTGCTGATTTGGTAAAGGCTCTGGAAGAGGAGTTCGGCGTATCCGCTGCTCCCGTTGCCGTTGCCGGTGCTGTTGCTCCCGGCGCTGCTGCTGCTCCTGCTGCTGAGGAGAAGACCGAGTTCGACGTAATCCTGACCGATGCCGGCGCTTCTAAGCTCGGCGTTATCAAGGCCGTTCGTGCTATCACCGGCTTGGGTCTGGCAGAGGCTAAGGCTATGGTTGAGGAAGCTCCCAAGGCTATCAAGACCGGCGTTTCCAAGGAAGAGGCTGACAAGGTTGCTGAGGAGCTCAAGGCTGCCGGCGCAACTGTTGAGGTTAAGTAAGTTTTATCTTAAAAACTCGCCCCCGTGTGCACCTGTTCGCACGGGGGTTCTTTTTTTGCGCGGCAATCCCTTGAAGGCTTGCGCTTGGCGCAGATTTGAGAAGCCGTTTCCTTGCTTTTGGGCGAGGGCCTTGGCGCAAGAAATATAGCAGGCTTGACATTTTTTTCTCTCTGTGCTACAATGATGCAGAAAGAAAAAACGGGAAGCCGCGGCTTGCCGTTAAAGAAAATGGGCAAGGAGGGCTCCCCGTCAGCGCGAAGCGCGCTTGGGTTAGTTGCTCTTCTTATTGGCGCAGTTGTCGGCGTTGTCCTTGGCGCTCTTGGCGGCCTTGTTGATTTCGTTTCTGTAATCTGCGTTTTTAGCATTGTCGGTGTAAGAAGCAGAAGTGTTGTTTTGGTTCTGATTCTTGCTCTTGTTCTGGTTTTTGTTTTCCATGTCGGTTATCCTTTCTTTTTTGCCCTTGGGCAGCTATGGATAGCCTTTCCTGTTTTTTTGATAATATACAAAAATATCAAGTATACTTGCCGCTCGGGCGGCAGAAGGGAGCTTATATGGGCATTGTCATTGGAATTGACGTTGGCGGCAGTACCACCAAAATCGTGGGCTTTCGTCACGTGGGAGAGAAAAGAGAGCTGATGTCGCCGCTTTTCGTGCGCGCGACTGACCCTATCACCTCCATTTACGGCGCCTTTGGAAAATTTGTGGATGAAAATGGGCTTTCCCTGTCCGATATTGAAAAGGTGCGTATGTCGGGCGTTGGCTCAACCTATATCACCAAGCCTATCTATTCCTTGAAATGCGATACCGTGCCCGAATTTCGTGCCACGGGTCTTGGCGGGCTTTTCCTTTCGGGGCTTTCGCGCGCCTTGGTTGTCAGCATGGGAACGGGAACGGCGATGGTGTATTCGGAGGAGGGCAAGGAGCCTGAGTATCTCGGCGGTACGGGCGTTGGCGGCGGTACGCTCTTGGGCCTTTCCAAAAAGCTTTTGGGGCTTGAGGATATCGAGCATTTGCAGCAGCTGGCGCGTGAGGGCAACCTTTCCCGCATCGACCTTCGCATTGGTGATATCACCAAGAAGGACCCCAACCTTACGATGCCCGACTTTATGACGGCCTCAAACTTTGGCAAGGTCAGCGATATTGCAACGAATGCGGACGTTGCGCTTGGCATCATCAATATGGTGTTTGAAACGATTGGCATGATTGCGCTCTTTGCCGCGCGCGGCAAGCAAATCAGGGATATTGTTTTGACGGGAAATCTGACGGTAGTGGAGCAGGCAAGACACGTGTTTGAAACGCTGTCCACGCTGTTCGACGTTAATTTTATCATTCCCGAAAACGCGCAGTTTGGCACCGTTATCGGTACTGCGCTTGACGGAAATTAAACCGAAAGGAATGGATTTTATGTATAAGGGACTTTGGATGAGAAGAATCGGAAAGCTGTTTTTCCTGTTTTCCGTTTTGTTTGCCTTGGAAATGGGGGCATTTGGCGCCGTGCATATCGGCCATGAAAGCGAGGCACTTCGTGCCTTCGCGGGTCAAAGCTTTGTTTTGGCCGCATTTGCCCTCTTCGTCGGTGGGCTTGGTGTTTTCGTGATGTCTGAGCTTGCGCTTCGCTACGAGGAAAGAGACAAGAAGGCGCAAGAGGCGCGCATGATGCAGGGGGAGGACGGGCTTCCCGGCGAGTTCTGCGCACAGATTCGCGGCTACAACGAGGCACAGCTTCGCTTGATTCTGGACGAGCAGACGGATCTCTATAATGAGGCAGAGCTGACCTTTATCAAAAAGGTTCTTGCGGAAAAGGAAAGAAGAGTGTAAAGAACTCTTTACAAAAGAGACGCGCAGATGGCGCGTCTCTTTCTTTTTTTAGCTTTGGAGGGCGATTTTTGTGCGTTCGATTTAAACGCGCTTTTTGGCGCGTCCTTTGGTCTTCACACGTGTAAGCGGCTTTTTTGAATACCTGCCTCGGAAAGAAGCTGATAGAGATTTCGCATAAAGCCGAAGGCGCGCGCGATTTCGCGCCCACCCTCCAAAAGCACGAGCGTTGGAACGCTGCGAACAGAAAAGCGCGCGGAAAGCGCCTCTTCATTTTCCACGTTGACGCGGTATACGGCTATGGGGTATTCCTTTTCGGCCTCCTCAAGAATGGGGTGCATCGCGTGACAGTGCGGACACCAAAGCGCCTCAAAGAGAACGAGAGCCGTGCCCTTGCTTGTGTCCTTGAACGTGTTTTGGGAAAGCTCCTTCATGTTTTTGCCCTTTCTTCATCTGACTTCCTTAACAGTATGCGCAGAAAAAAGAAAAAAACAAGCAGAAAAGGCTGGCAAAAAAGGAGAAAAAAGGGGTTTTTCCTTGACTTTGCCCATCCTATATGCTACAATACAAGCGTAATCAAAATTAATACGGAGGAAATCCTATGGAAACCAAGGTATATCTGAAAGAAAGCTATTTTGTCGAAAAGGAGACCGATTTTATCACCAACGGCTCCTTGAAGGCAACCCTCTTTACGTACAGCACGGGCGTTAAGGCCGTTCGTCTTTCCAACGAAAAGGGAAATCTCGTTATGCTGCCCTATATGGGTCAGATGATTTGGAGAATGACCTTCTTGGGTCGCGAGCTGACGATGAAGTCGATTTATGATGAGCCGATGCCTGCCAAGGAAACCTATGGCGAGACCTACGGCTGCTTCCTGATGCACTGCGGCTTGACTGCAATGGGCAACCCCACCCCTGCTGACACCCATCTGCCGCACGGTGAGCTTCCCGTTGCTAAGTATCAGTCTGCTTACATTGCAAGCGGCGAGGACGAGAAGGGCAAGTATCTGGCGCTCGGCGGCACCTATTCGCACAAGCGCTGCTACGAAACCAATTACGATTTTATGCCCGAAATCAAGCTTTACGAGGGTGCAACCTCCATTTCCATTGACGTGGCCTTCAAGAACAACAAGGATCTGCCCTTGGAATATTTCTACCTCTGCCACATCAACCACAGACCCGTAAACGGCAGCAAGCTTTCTTACACCGCTTCTCACGAAAAGACCATCGTAAACCACGAGGTTCCCGACAATTTCGATGCAGTCAACGGCGCAAAGACCAATGCCTTCCTTGACAAGCTGGATAAGGATCCCTCCTTGATGGATACCGTTGGCAGAGAGGACGAGGCCTATATGCCCGAAATCGTATTCTGCCTCACCTACAACGCCGACAAGGACGGAAACGCTTACACGATGCAGGTGCTGCCCGAGGGCGACAGCATTTACGTTATCCATCGTCCCGAGGAGCTTCCCTTTGGCATCAGATGGATTTCGAGAACGGCTGACGAGGATTCTATGGGTATGGTTCTTCCCTCCACGGCAGAGCATAGAGGCTATCTCTACTGCAAGGAAAAGGGCTACGAGCGCTATCTCAAGACGGGTGACACCGTTACCTATCATATGGAAACGGGCTTGCAGGACAAGGCTGCAACCGCAGAAATGCAAAAGAAGATTGACGCCGTGATGGGCAAATAAGCCAATATAGTAAAAAAGAGCAAGATAGAGGAAAATCCTTCTATTCTTGCTCTTTTCTTTTTGCTTTTATGCTTTATAGCTTTTTGAGCTTGGCGTAGGTCGCCATCAGCTTTTTATGCTCACCGTTATCAAAGGCAATCTCGTAAAGCTCGTCGGCTCCGAGACTGCGAACGGACAAAACGGTGCCCTCGCCAAAGGATGCGTGCAAAACGCGATCTCCGACGGCAACGGGGGCGAAGGCCTGCTTCCTCGTGGGTGCGGCCTGGGTGCTGACAGAGGCGCGACGGGAAAATTCCGAGGAAACGTAGGCGGGCCTTTGGGTGCTGACCGTGGATCTCGGCGGCGGCAGGGGGCGGCGCTCGTTTTTCTCCAAAAGCTCCGCCGGGATTTCCTCGCCGAAGAAGCGGGAAACGCGGAAGCGCTGGGTCTGTCCGTAGAGCAGGCGCTGGGCGGTGCAGGTGGTGTAAAGCTTTTCCTTGGCGCGCGTGATGGCAACGTAGGCGAGGCGGCGCTCCTCGGGCAGCTCCTCGGGGTTGTTAATGGATTGCGAGCCGGGGAAGATGCCCTCCTCCGCGCCCGCCAAAAAGACGATGGGAAATTCCAGACCCTTGGCGCTGTGTACCGTCATCAGAACGACGGCGTCTGCCGTTTCATCGTATTTGTCAACGTCGGAAACCAGAACGGCCTCCTCCAAAAAGCCTGCGAGGGTGGGCTCAAGCGTCTTTTCCTCGTAAGCAACGGCGGCGGAGATAAGCTCGTTTAAGTTGTCAATATCGTCCTCCATGGCCTTGCCGCCCGCCTTAAGCATAGCCAGATACCCCGTTTTTTCCATCACGATTGGGATAAGCTCGGAGGGCTTGACGGTTTCGGCCGTTTTTTGCAGGTCGTTTATCAGGCTCGCAAAGGCAACGAGCTTGTCTGCCACCTTGGAAAGCGGAGGAAAGGCGTTGGCGTACAGCATCACGTCAA
The DNA here is from genome assembly GCA_045124835.1 of Eubacteriales bacterium. GTDB lineage: Bacteria > Bacillota > Clostridia > Oscillospirales > CAG-272 > UBA1740. Next base: position 1,928 of record JBGVMO010000069.1, on the reverse strand, counting down.
ACATACTGCCGCCCGTTTGCTCGGAGAGGGCCGCGACCGTTTCAATGGTTTTGTCGCCAAGCTTGCGCTTGGGCTCGTTGACGATGCGGCGAAGCCGCTGATCGTCTCCCGTGTTCTGTAAGAGGAAGAGGTAGGCAAGAATATCCTTGACCTCTTTTCTGTCGTAAAAGCGCGTGCCGCCGAGCAGGCGATAGGGAACGCCGCTCTTGGCAAAGGCGGTTTCCAAGGAGCGCGAGATGGCGTTGACGCGGTAAAGAACCGCAAAATCACGGTAGGAGCGGCGCTCCTCTATCTTGCGATGAAGAATGGTGTCCACAATGAAGCGCGCCTCGCCGTCCTCGGTCTCGGCACGGTAGAGGGTAATCTTCTCGCCCTCGGCCTTTTCGGTGCGCAGGGTTTTGCCGTGCCTCTTTTCGTTGTTGGCGATAACGGCGTTGGCCGCATCCAGAATGCTCTTGGTGGAGCGATAGTTCTGTTCAAGCTTGATAACCGTTGCATCGCTATACACGGTGTCAAACTGCAAAATGTTTTCCACCGTTGCGCCGCGGAAGCGGTAAATGCTCTGGTCATCGTCACCAACGACCATAATGTTGCGGTTTTTGGCCGAAAGCAGATAGGTCAGCTTGAACTGGGCGGGGTTGGTGTCCTGATACTCGTCCACGCAAACGTAGGAGAATTTGCTTTGGTAATAGGTGGCAACGTCGGCGTGCTCCTCCAAAAGCTTGACCGTTTTCATAATGATGTCGTCAAAATCGACGGCGTTGTATTTCAGCAGGCGCGCTTGGTATTCCAAATAAATCTTGGCGATGTGGCGCTGGCGCATATCCCCTGCCTGCGATTCAAAGACCTCGGCGGAGGTCAGCTCGTTTTTGGCGGCAGAAATGGCGCTCATCACCGAGCGAATGGGGAGAATCTTGTCGTCAATGTTCAAATCGCGCATAATTTCGGTGATAAGATGCTTGGAGTCCGAGGTGTCGTAAATCGAAAAGGCGGGCGCAAGGCCGACTCTCTCACCGTAGCGGCGCAGAATGCGCACGCAGATGGAGTGGAAGGTGCCTGCCCAGATTTCCTCGCTGACCTCCTCGTTTTGCAAGGCGGCGCGCAGACGCTCCTTGATTTCTCTTGCCGCCTTGTTGGTAAAGGTAATGGCAAGCATCGCCCAAGGGGGACAGGGACGGTAAATGCACTCGTTGAGAATGCGCTCGGTGTCCTCCTTGCTCATCGGAAGGCGAACGGCGTTTTCCCATTCGGTGACCGTCTGTTCGTTGAGACCGTGAGGAATTTCTTCGGATTCATAAGCCAGACCGTACTTGATGATGTGGCAAATGCGGTTGACAAGCACGGTGGTTTTGCCGCTTCCCGCGCCCGCCAAAATCAAAAGAGGCCCTTTAACCGTCAATACAGCGCGGGCCTGCTCGGGATTGAGAAAGGCACCGTAGTATTTTTCAAACAGGGCGCGCTTGGCGGCGAGATACCGTTGCTCTAAATTGGTCATAGCAATCCTTTCTGATAGAAAAGGGGGCTGATTTCAGCCCCTTTATGTAAGGTTTTATTTGCATTTGCGCAAGAGTAGGAAGGCCGCCGCTTATTGCGCTCTTTCGGCGCCTCGCCAACGGCGAGGCAACTCAAAAGCAGGAAGCAAGCCGCTTATTGCTTGCTTCCGGTGACGCACCAACGGTGCGGCAGCTTACACGTTCTGTTGCGAAGCAACGAACAGAGTAGGAAGGCCGCCGCTTATTGCGCTCTTCCGGTGACTCGCCAACGGCGAGGCAGCTTACACGTTCTGTTGCGAAGCAACGAACAAAGCAGGAAGAGCGCCGCTTATTGCGCTCTTCCGGTGCCGCACGGAGTGCGGCAACTCATTTAGGCTTTAATAACCTTCTGCTTTCCGATAACGAAGTGGGTGTAAAGCAGGGCAACCACGTAGA
>JBGVMO010000068.1:0-4335 GCA_045124835.1 Eubacteriales bacterium | reverse complement strand
AGCTCGTGCACGGTGAGGCAGAGGCCGAGGCCGCAAGAGCCTCCTCTCGCGCCCTCTTCGGCGGCGGTGCCGAGGGCGATATTCCCACCAAGGAAATCGATAGCACGCTTTTGGTTGACGGCAAGGCCGATATTCTCTCGCTTTTGGTTGCCGCAGAGCTTGTTCCCTCGCGCTCCGAGGCGCGCCGTGCAGTAGAGCAGGGCGGTGTTACGGCAGACGGCGAGAAGGTAACCGACACGCGCGCCGCCTTCGACGAGGCAACCCTGAAAAACGGTGTTGTTCTTCGCCGCGGCAAAAAGAATTACAAGAAAATCGTTCTGCAATAATGCAGTGATAGGGAGGGGCTATGCCGTACCGTGTTGGGCTCTATACCCTCGGCTGTAAGGTTTCCCAGTATGAAACGGAGGCCGTGGCGGAGGCATTTGCCGAAAAGGGCTTTCTTCGCGCGTCCTTTGACGAGGTGTGCGACGTGTACGTTATCAACACCTGCACCGTAACCGCAGAAAGTGACCGCAAATCCCGTCAGATAGTTCGCCGCGCAGGAAGGCAGAATCCGCAGGCCATCGTGATGGTGATGGGCTGTTATTCCGAGCGCGCGGCAGACGAAATTTTAAAAATCGAGGGCGTTTCCTACGTCATTGGAACGGAGGGCAAAATGCGCCTTCCCGATAAGGCGCTTGCGCTTTTGGCACAAAGGGAAAAAAGCGCCCCCACAGCCGACTTGCTTTCGATGGAAAACGCGGTCTTTGAGCCGATGCGTGTGAAGGAGGCGCCGCGCACGCGCGCCTACGTCAAAATTGAGGACGGGTGCGAATGCGCCTGCACCTATTGTGCCATCTCGCTTGCGCGCGGCGGCGTCCGTTCCAAAAGGGCAGAGGACGTCTTGGACGAAATCGCCCATCTTGCCCAAAGCGGCACACGGGAGGTTGTCTTAACAGGCATTGAAACCTCCTCCTATGGCAGAGATTTTTCGGATTACGGGCTGATAGACTTGCTTGAGCGCATCGAAAGGGAAAGCGCTATTTCCCGTGTGCGTCTTGGCTCTCTTTCTCCCGAATGGCTGAGGCCTTCCGTCATCGACCGCCTTACCGCCCTTTCCAAAATTACCCCGCATTTTCACGTTTCCGTGCAAAGCGGCTCCTCCTCGGTGCTGGCGCGTATGAAGCGCCGCTATAACGCCGAAATGGCCGCCGCCTCGCTCCTTTATTTGCGCGAAAAAATGCCCGAGGTTGAGTTCACCGCCGATATGATGGTGGGCTTTCCTGCGGAAACAGATAAGGAGTTTGAAGAGACCCTCGCCTTTTCGCAAAGCGCCGCCTTCCTCTCTATGCACGTCTTTGCCTATTCGCAAAGAGAGGGAACACCGGCCGCACTTTACGAGGGCCAAATTCCCGAGTCCCTTAAGCGCGCGCGCAGTGAAGCGCTTATATCGCTTTCTGGTGTGCTTTCCGCGCAAAGAAAGCAAAGAAGAATTGATTTGGGTGCCCCCCTTTCTGTGCTTTTTGAAACAGAAAACGGCGGCCTATGGCGCGGTCATTCGGATAGCTTTTTTGAGGTCGAGGTGGCAAGCGACAAGGATTTGCACGGAGTGCTTGGCTCCGTTTTGCCGCTTGCAATCAAAAACGGCAGAATTTTCGGCAAGCTTTTATAACTTGGTAACATTTTCAATGAAGGGATAGATTAAAAGATGGACAACAGACAAAAAACAATGGACAAAATCGTGGCTCTTTGCAAAAACCGCGGTTTCATTTTCCCCGGCTCCGAGATTTACGGTGGCCTTGCAAACTCTTGGGATTACGGCCCCTTGGGCGTTGAATTCAAGAACAACGTGAAGCGTGCTTGGTGGAAAAAATTCGTGCAGGAATCCCCCTACAACGTGGGACTTGACAGCGCCATCATTATGAATCCGCAGGCTTGGGTTGCCTCGGGTCACGTGGGCGGCTTCTCTGATCCTTTGATGGACTGCAAGCAGTGCAAGGCGCGTCATCGCGCGGACAAGCTGATTGAGGAGTACGCATTCCAGAACGGCACGAACGATAATCCGGCCGGCTGGAGCTTCGAGGAAATGGCAGCCTTTATCAAGGAAAAGGACATTGCCTGCCCCGATTGCGGCGGAAAGGACTTTACCGACATCAAGAAGTTCAATCTGATGTTCAAGACCTTCATCGGCGTTACCGAGGATAACTCTAATACCGTATATCTCCGTCCTGAAACAGCACAGGGCATTTTCGTCAATTTCCCTGCCGTACAGCGCGCAACCCGTCGCAAGCTGCCCTTCGGCGTTTGCCAGATTGGTAAATCCTTCCGTAACGAAATCACCCCCGGAAACTTCGTGTTCCGTACCCGTGAGTTTGAGCAGATGGAGCTTGAGTTCTTCTGCAAGCCCGGCACCGACCTTGAGTGGTTTGCCTTCTGGAAGGACTATTGCCATAAATTCCTTCTCGGCCTCGGTATGAAGGACGAGAACCTTCGCCTGCGCGACCATGATCCCGAGGAGCTTTGCTTCTATTCCAAGGCAACCACCGACTTTGAGTTCCTCTTCCCGTTTGGCTGGGGCGAGCTTTGGGGTGTTGCCGACAGAACGGACTATGACCTTTCTCAGCACAGCAATCACAGCGGCAAGGATATGACCTACTTTGACCCCGAGACCAACGAGCGCTACACGCCTTATGTTGTAGAGCCCTCCTTGGGCGCTGACCGTGTGGCTCTGGCCTTCTTGGTTGACGCGTATGACGAGGAAGTGCTTGACGCCGAGAAGAACGACGTGCGCGTGGTTCTGCATCTGCATCCCGCATTGGCACCCTACAAGGCCGCCATTCTTCCTCTTTCCAAGAAGCTGACCCCCAAGGCAGAGGAGATTTACGCCGAGCTTTCCCGCTACTTCATGGTAGACTTTGACGAAACGGGATCTATCGGTAAGCGCTATCGCCGCGAGGACGAAATCGGAACGCCCTATTGCATCACCGTGGACTTCGAGACCGAGAACGACGGTTGCGTAACCGTTCGTGACCGTGACACGATGGAGCAGGTTCGTATCCCCGTTTCCGAGCTGAAATCCTATATCGAAGAGCATATCGCTTATTAAGACAGTCCGAAAAATCGGACGATAAACAACAGCAGTTTTCAGAAAACGGCGTAGTCAGGTTCACGGCTATGCCGTTTTCTTGTTCGCTCTTTGCTATTAGCGGATGCACAAAAGGAGGACGAAATGACAACCTTTCTTTACAAAACAAGGGGAAATTCGACCCCTGAATATAAAAGACGCGTGTATTTCACCTGTCACCCCGAGGATTTTTCTGCACACTTTGAAGAAATCGCGGCCTCCGTTCTGGCGCTTCACGATTGCGCCGTCTTTTATACGGCGGATATGACGGAGGAAATCGAGGAGCGCTATAAGGAAAGCGACCTTGGACAGATGAATCTCTTTATCATTCCCGTTACCTACCGCTTGCTGCAAACGCCAAATCGCGCGATGGATTCGGATTTTCGTTATGCGCAGGAAAAGGGAATTCCCGTTCTTCCCATCGTCGTTGAGGAGGGGCTTGACGCCCTCTATGCACGCGCGGATAAGTTTGGCGAAATGCAATATCTCTCCCCCTGCGTGCAGGACGAAACAGCCATTCCTTATACCGAAAAGCTGAAAAAATATTTGGATTCGGTCTTGCTTGACGAGCAGTTGACGCAAAAAGTGCGCCTTGCCTTTTCCTCTTATGTGTTTTTGAGCTATCGCAAAAAAGACCGCCATCACGCCAATCACCTGATGAAGCTTATTCACGCAAATCCGTCCTTTTGGGATGTAGCTATCTGGTACGATGAATTTCTGACGCCGGGAGAGAGCTTTCGCGCCAATATTCGTAAAATGATGGAAAAAAGCAAGCTTTTTACGATGCTGGTGACACCGAGTCTTTTGGAATACGTCAACGGAGAGCCAAACTACGTGATGGCACACGAGTATCCCGAGGCGAAGGCTATGGGACTGCCGATTTTGCCCGCCGAGATGGAAGAAACGGACAAGGCGGCCCTTTCTGAAAGCTACAAGGACGTTCCGCATTGCGTAAGCTCTGCGGATGCCGACGAGCTGGCGTCGGGCTTGCTTGCGGCCCTTTGCGCGCCTCCCGCGCCCGAATGCGAGAAGGCTGAGCATCATTTTCTTATCGGTCTTGCGTATCTCAACGGTATTGACGTGGAGGTGGATACCAAACGGGCGCTTTCCCTCATTACCGCTGCTGCCGAGGTCGAGCATTTTGAAGCTATGTGCAAGCTTTACGATATGTATAGCGAGGGGTACGGCGTCTCTGTGAATTACAGGGAGGCGCTGAAATGGGCAGAAAAAAT
>JBGVMO010000067.1:0-5382 GCA_045124835.1 Eubacteriales bacterium | reverse complement strand
CCTTTACAATTTTAATATGAAGGCCGCGTATCGCAAATGGCTTTCGGATATACTGGACGCCCAGCGTCCTGATGGGCAATTCCCTGCCGTTTTGCCCGCAACCGAAAAATACGCAAGCTGTGGCAGCGCCGCGGACGGCGCAGCACTTTTGCTTCTGCCCTACGAATACTATCTGTATACGGGGGATAGCTCCCTGCTTTCGCTTGCTTTTGGCGGTATGAAGGCCTATATGCGTTTTCTTTCACAGCTTGAGGAGGAAGGCATTTTACACTTTGGCGACAAGGACCTGCATTTACGCAAGGAAGCAGCCTTTTGCCCTCCCGAGCTTCCCGGCACCGCGCTTTATTACCGCTTTGCCGAGATTATGGCGCGCGCGGCCGTGCTTCTCGGAGAGCCTGCCAAGGAATACGAGGAGCTGGCAACCAAAATCCGCGAGGTATACCGCGAAAGATTTATGGAAAACGGACACCTGCTTTTCCCCTCTCAAAACGCCATCGCCTGCACCCTTTCTCTTCGCCTTGCAGACGAAGCCGAGGAAGAAGGGCTTACAGAGGATTTGCTTGCCGCCATCAAGGAGGCGGGAGGCTTTGAGGTTGGTATGATAGGCCTTGGCTTTTTGCTTTCTGCCTTGGGTGAGGCAGGAAAAATTCAAGAGGCCTATTCCCTAATAGAAGCTGAGCTTTCGGACAAGGCAGACAGAGACGCCGCGCGCTCTCGCCTTTGGAGCTATCCTGCATTCTGCGAGGTTGATAAATTTTTGTTCCGCTACGTTGCAGGCATACGCCCAACCCCTCACAGCTTAACCATTGCGCCCTTCTTGCCCGAGGGAAGCGAATACGTGCGCGCCTCCTACGGCGGTACCTTCGTTGAAATTACCCAAAGCCGTATTCATATTCTGAGCGAAAAGCCCTTTTATCTGATTTACGGCGGCGAGGAGCACTATCTGCCGGCGGGAGAATACAACGTCTCGGCAAAAAAATAATTTTCGGGCGTGTTTTCTCTTGACATTTTATCATATTTTGCTATAATAATTAACGTGTTAACTATTAACGCGTTAATTATTTTTTTAGGGAGTTTTTTATGGAGCTGCGCGAATACAACCGCCTGTTTCACCAAATAGGCAGAATGCACCACACGCTGTGCGAGAACACGGTTTCTCGCCTTGGCATACATCGCTCACAGCATATGCTTTTAGTACGCTTATACAAGAAGGACGGCCAAACCCAAAAGGAGCTGGCAGAGGCCTTGCAGGTAAGCCCTGCGGCCGTTGCCGTTTCCTTAAAGAAGCTTGCAGGCGAGTGCTTTATCCGCAAGGGCGCCGCAGAGGATGGGCGGGTCAACCGTATATACATCACGGAAAGCGGCAAGGAAAGCGTTGAGAATACGCGCCGCTTTTTCGACGCGATTGACGCGAATATGTTTTCCACCGTAACAGAGGAAGAGCTTGCGGCTCTTTATCCGATTTTACAAAAAATCGAGGAAAATCTCAAAAACGCCATAGAGGAGGAAAAAAGCAGCCTATGAAACGCTGGATAAAATACATACGCCCCTATCTTCCCTATTTCATTCTCGGGCCGATTTGTATGATTATTGAGGTCTTGGGTGAAATTGTGATGCCCAAGCTCTTATCGGTTATCATCAATAAAGGCAGCGCCGATCCCTCAACCCTGACGCCCGCGACCGCTCTACTCATTATGGGCATTATGATAGTCACGGCGCTTCTGATGATGGGAGGCGGTGTTGGCGGTGCTTACTTCGGCGCGAAGGCCTCCGTCAATTTCGCGGCCGATTTGCGCCAGGATTTATACACCAAGGTGCAATCCTTCTCCTTTACGGATATTGATAAGATTTCCACGGGCTCCTTGGTTACAAGACTGACCAACGATGTCACGCAGCTGCAAAATTTTGTCAATATGCTTCTGCGCCTCGCCTTACGCGCGCCCGGTATTATGATTTGCGCCTTGATTATGGCAATTTTAACCCGCCCTTCCCTTGCGGTCGTTTTGGCGGTAACCGTTCCTTCTATGCTGCTTTCCATCTTCTTTATCATCCGCACGGGCTTTTCCCGCTTTGCGCGCGTACAGAAGAAGATAGACGGACTCAACAACACCGTGCAGGAAAACATTACCAACGTGCGCGTTGTCAAATCCTTCGTCCGCGAGGATTTTGAAAATGAGAAATTCAACCGTGCCAACACCGACTTAAAGAATTCGGGTATGCGCGCGATGAAGGTGATGATTTTTATGCAGCCCGTGAACACCTTTTTTATGTATGCGACGACCATTGCGGTTCTTTGGTTTGGCGGCAGAAACGTTATTCTCGGCGGAATGCCGATTGGAGATTTGACCTTCTTCGTCAACTGTGTGACCCAGATTCTTTCCTCCTTAATGATGATAACGATGCTTTTGATGACCTCCTCGCGCGCCTTGGCCTCTGCCAACCGCATTTGCGAGGTGCTGGATACCGAGTCTACCCTCTCGGACAAGGACGCCACAAGGAAGGACGCCAAGGTGGAGCGCGGCGAGATTGAATTTCGCGGCGTTTCCTTCCGCTACTACAAGGAAAACCCCGAGCGCGTGCTTGACAACGTCAGCATCAAAATCCCCGCAGGCGCAACGGTGGGCATTATCGGCTCAACGGGCTGTGGCAAGACCTCTTTGATTTCCTTAATTCCCCGTCTTTACGATGCGGACGAGGGCGAGGTTTTAGTTGACGGCGTGAACGTCAAGGATTATTCGCTTGTCAACCTTCGCGACGGCATCGGTGTTGTATTGCAGAAAAACACGCTTTTCTCCGGCTCTATTGCAGAAAATCTACGCTGGGGCGACGAAAACGCAACAGACGAAGAGCTGGCCTTGGCCGCTAAGGCCGCGCAGGCAGACAAATTTATCCGCAATTTCCCCGACGGATACGATACCCTGCTTGATCAGGGCGGCACCAACGTTTCAGGCGGACAAAAGCAACGCCTTTGTATTGCAAGAACGCTTTTGAAGAAGCCGAAGATTATTATTCTCGACGATTCGACCTCGGCCGTTGACACGGCAACCGAGGCAGAAATCCGCCGCGTGTTCCGTGAGGAGCTTAAGGGCTCCACCAAGCTGATTATCGCACAGCGCATTGGCTCTGTGAAGGAGGCGGATATGATTATTGTTTTGAACGGTGGCAGAATTACGGGCGTTGGCACGCACGAGACGCTCTTGGCAAGCAACCTTGAATACCAAGAGATTTATGAATCGCAGGCCGACAAAAAAGACGCCTGAAAAATAAGAAGAAAGGATAACTGATATGGTTCGCTCCTTAGAAAAGCTGCAAAAGCAATACAGCCGCGCCGTCAAAGAACAAAGACGCGGCCCGGGCGGCAGACACGGTCCGCACGGCCCCCGTGCGCACGGAAAGCCCAAAAACGCCAAGGCCACCATTAAGAGAATCTGGGGCTACGTGGCAAAATACAAGCTCCGCTTGGTTTTCGTTCTGATTTGCATGCTGGCCTCCACCGTTGCTTCCCTTTTAGGCTCTTATATGCTGGCTCCCATCGTCAACAAGCTGACGGCCGTTGTTGCCCCGAATCTGCCGCAGACGCCAAGCCCCATTGAGAAAATTGCCGACGGCGTTATTACGCGCTTCACGGGCGTTATTACGGGAATTTTGGGCGAAAATGCCCCTGCCGAGATTTTTTCCTTTATTTTGGCCGCGCTTATCATTCTCGGCGGTATTTATCTTGTCGGCATCGTCTGCACTTATTTACAAAGCCGACTCATGCTTTCGGTTTCTCTTGGCGCTGTCAAGCAAATCCGAAACGATTTGTTTGGCAAGCTCCAAAGGCTTCCCGTTCGCTATTTTGACTCCAATCCCACAGGCGAGCTGATGAGCCGCTTCACCAACGACATTGACAACATTGAGGTTATGCTGAACAACTCCTTAACCTCTTTGATTTCGGGAACGGTGACGCTGGTTGGTACCTTCGTTTTTATGGTGACAACCAACTGGATTTTGACCCTGATTACCGTTGTTTTTCTTCCCATCTTTGCCAAGGGCGGCGCTCTTATCGGCAAGCGCTCCTCCTCCCATTACGGAAAGCAGCAGGCGGCGCTTGGCGCAGTCAACGGCTATATGGAGGAGACGATAACGGGACAAAAGATTATCAAGGTTTTCAATCACGAGGAAACCTGCGTTGAGGAATTCAAGCTTCTCAATGACGATATGCGCGAAAAGCAGATAAACGCGCAGTTCTGGGGCGGCGTGATGGGTCCGATTATGGGCAACGTCTCGCAGGTTTCCTACGCCGCAACGGTTGGCATTGGCGGCGTGCTTGTTTGCACTACGGGCTTTAGCATTGGTGCTTTGACCGTGTTTGCAGGCTACTCTCGGCAATTCTCTATGCCCATCAATATGATTTCGGCGCAAATGGCGACCGTTTTTGCCGCATTGGCAGGTGCTGAGCGTGTTTTCTCAGTGATGGATGAGGCGCCCGAGGCGCCCGACGGAGAAAACGCAATTTCCGCCGAGGGCATCAAGGGCGAGGTTGTGTTTGAAAACGTGACCTTCGGCTACCGTCCCGACAAGACCGTTTTGCAAAATTTAACTCTTTATGCGCACGCAGGTCAGAAAATCGCCTTCGTTGGCTCAACGGGTGCAGGAAAAACCACCGTCACCAATCTGCTGACCCGCTTTTACGATATTGAAGAGGGTAAAATTACGATTGACGGAAGAGACGTTAAGGAATATCGGCGCGAGGAGCTGCGCGGCCAAATTGCCATGGTTTTGCAGGACACGCATCTCTTCTCCGACACGGTGATGGAGAACATCCGCTACGGGCGCCCCGATGCAACGGACGAGGAGGTTATCGCCGCCGCCAAGACGGCCTCGGCGCACAGCTTTATTACCCACCTGCCAAACGGCTACCAGACGCGCCTTGAGGGCGATGGCACCAACCTTTCCCAAGGGCAAAGACAGCTTCTCAACATTGCGCGCGCCGCCATTTCCAAGGCGCCTATTCTCGTGCTTGACGAAGCAACAAGCTCGGTTGACACGCGCACGGAGCGCCATATTGAGCGCGGAATGGATTCCTTGATGGAAAACCGCACAACCTTCGTTATCGCGCACCGCCTTTCCACCGTTCGCAACGCCAACGCCATTATGGTGCTTGAGGCAGGAAAAATCATTGAGCGCGGCACGCATGAGCAGCTTCTTGCGCTCAAGGGCCGCTACTACGAGCTGTATACGGGCAAAAAGGAATTGGATTAAAAAAGAGAAAAAAAGAAAAATGCGGAAAATCGAAGGATTTTCCGCATTTTTTATACGCATATTCAGCCAAGGGCGGCGAAGATGGGCAGGGCAAGCTGCCAGACGAGGCCGAGAATATTGACTATCCAGAAATACCAA
>JBGVMO010000066.1:0-1622 GCA_045124835.1 Eubacteriales bacterium | reverse complement strand
TTCGGCATCCTCCTTTTCTTCCGCCGACGGCACATCGGCGAGCACGATATTTTTCATTATATCATATGGACAGCTATTTGTCAAGGGAGAAAAAGGCTCTTTTTACAAGGCAAAACGAATTCTTGCGCTATGATTGGGCAGGGTGCACAAATGAGACAAGGCTCGCTTGAATTCAGAAAAAATGGGATAACTTTTTTTGAAAAACCTATTGACAAACTTTTTGTTGTGTGGTATAATATACAGGCGTTGTGAAAAACGCATCTTGTCAGGCGGTGCATTATGTGCTTAGACAAGCAATTATATGGCGGAATAGCTCAGCTGGCTAGAGCAACCGGTTCATACCCGGTAGGTCATGGGTTCAAGTCCAATTCCCGCTACCAGCAATTCCAACGCCTCGGCGTTGGAATTTTGCGGCCCGTTGGTCAAGCGGCTAAGACACCGCCCTTTCACGGCGGTAACACGGGTTCGATTCCCGTCCGGGTCACCAAAAGCAGAAAAGCACCGCAAATGCGGTGCTTTTCTGCTTTTGAAGACTTGCTTCGGTATAAGAAGCCTTCAATCCGCCGGCAACCTCCCCCCTCTCTCTCTCTGCTTTGTTCGTGCGGATTGACCCCGCGCTTGCGCGGGATTTCGCTCTCCCGTCCGGGTCACCAAAAAGGACTTGCAAGGCAAGTCCTTTTTTTACGAAAACAAGCTTTTAAAAACCTCCTATATTCCCCTCTGCGCGGTCTGTGGCCACGCAAGCGAACAGAAAGATCTCCCTATGCTTAAAAAATTCATTGGTACAAAATCCTTTTATAAAATGGTCCTGCGGCTGACCATACCCATCATCCTGCAAAACGGCATTACCAACTTTGTCAGCCTACTGGACAACATCATGGTCGGGCGTTTGGGCACCGAGCAACTCTCGGGCGTGGGCATTGCCAACCAACTCATCTTTATCTATACGCTCTGTCTCTTTGGCGCTCTGGCAGGTGCCGGTATCTTCACATCACAATTCTTCGGCAAATGCGACGTGGAGGGAATGCGACACACCTTCCGCTTCAAGCTGCTCAGCGCTCTTATTATCACCGCAATTGGTGCTTGCATCCTCATTCCCTTCGGCCCTGATCTGATCACCCTCTTTTTGACCGAGAACGACGCCTCCGGCGATGTGGCCCTGACACTTTTCTACGGCCGAGAGTACCTGCGCTACGCGCTTATTGCCCTGGTGCCCACCGCTCTCACCCAGGTATACGCCAATACCCTGCGCGAAACAGGCCGCACCCTCCCCCCTATGACGGCCAGCGCCATCGCCGTCGCGGCGAACGGCCTTTTTAACTACCTGCTGATCTTTGGCATTGGTCCCTTCCCCGCTCTGGGCGTGGTTGGCGCAGCGCTTGGCACCATTATCGCGCGCGTGCTGGAGCTTTTCATCGTCATAGGCTGGGCTCACACGCACACCGCCGACGCCCCCTATGTCAAGGGTGCGTATCGCTCCCTGCACATTCCTCTATCCCTCCTTAAGAGGATGACGATCAAGAGCCTGCCCCTGCTTTTCAACGAGTTTCTCTGGTCCTTCGGCATGGCGATAGTGACGCAATGCTACTCCACGCGCGGTCTTGTCGCCGTGGCGGCAATCA
>JBGVMO010000065.1:0-2949 GCA_045124835.1 Eubacteriales bacterium | reverse complement strand
AACAGCGCGACAGCTCTTGCCATAAACTAACACTTGGCGCGCGAAAGCAGCGCGCCTACTTCCCTTCTTCAAAAGCAACAAAGCTTTTGAAGGAACACAAGAGCAGAAAAAGAGCCGATTTCTCGGCTCTTTTTCGGTGTCGCACGAACAGTGCGACAGCTCTTTTTAATACGTGGTTACGCGAACGACACCCTCCAAGGCGCGCAAAGCGGCAATGGCGTCGTCGGGAATCATCTCGCTCAGCTCGATGATGGTGTATGCGGCTTCGCCGCGAGAGCCGTTGGCCAGATTCTCGATGTTGGCACCAACCTCGGAAACGATGGCGGTGATACGGGTCAGCATCGCGGGCACGTTCTTGTGGAAGATGCAAACGCGCTCTGCGCCCGTGTGAGGAATGGAAACGGCAGGATAGTTGACGCTGTTCTTGATGTTACCGCAGCGCAAGAACTCGTCAAGCTCGTGTGCGGCCATCACAGCGCAGTTGTCCTCGGATTCAAGGGTGGAAGCGCCCAAGTGAGGAATATTGATGATGCCCTTCACGCCAACGGTTGCGGGCGTGGGGAAGTCGGTCACGTAAGAGGCAACCTTGCCGCTGGCAAGAGCTTCCTTCATGTCCTCGGCGTTGACGAGGTCAGCGCGCGCAAGGTTGATGATGCGAACGCCGTCCTTCATCTTGGCAAGGGTGGTCTTGTTAATCATACCCTTGGTCGTTTCAGTAGCAGGAACGTGCAGGGTGATGTAATCGGCCGTCTTGTAGATTTCCTCGTAGTCTGCGGCCTTCTCAATGGCGCGGGAAAGGCTCCATGCGGCGTTGACGGTGATGTAGGGATCACAGCCGATAACCTTCATACCGAGAGAATGAGCGGTGTTGGCAACCATACCGCCAATAGCACCAAGGCCGATAACGCCAAGCTTCTTGCCTGCGATTTCGCAGCCAACGTAAGCGCTCTTGCCCTTTTCAACCGTCTTGGCAACGTTCTCGTCGCCCACCAGCGTCTTCACCCAGTCAATACCGCCGCAAACGTCACGGGAAGCGAGAATCAAAGCGGCAATGGCCAGCTCCTTAACACCGTTGGCGTTGGCGCCGGGGGTGTTGAAAACAACGAGGCCCTTCTCGGTGCAAGCCTCAACGGGAATGTTGTTGACGCCTGCGCCTGCGCGGGCGATGGCCTGCAGGTTGTCACCAAAGGTCATCTCGTGCAAGGATGCGGAGCGCACCATCATTGCGTCGGGATTTTCCAAGCCCTCGCCAACCTCGTATACGCTTCTGTCAAAAACGTCGGTGCCGATAGCGGCAATCTTATTCATCAGCTGAATCTTTTTCATAGCAAGTTCCTTCCGTGTTCAAGAAAGTCAAAAGAGGCAGAGGCTTTCGCCTCCGCTATGCTCTTTTGCGTTTGATTTTAGTTGTTCTTGGGGTTTTCCTCGGCAAACTTCTTCATGAAGGCAACCAAGGTTTCTACGCCCTCGTAGGGCATTGCGTTGTAAATGGAGGCGCGCATACCGCCAACGGAGCGGTGGCCCTTCAGGTTGGCAAGGCCTGCCTTTGCGGCCTCGGCTGCAAACTTCTTGTCAAGCTCCTTGTCGCCCGTTACGAAGGTCACGTTCATCATAGAACGGGAGGAGGCAACAACGGGAGCGGTGTAGTAGCTCTGGCTGTCGAGATAATCGTACAGCAAGGAGGCCTTGCGCTCGTTGCGGCGCTTCATCTCTTCAAGACCGCCCATGGAAAGAATCCACTCGTATACCAGCTTTGCAATGTAGATGCAGTAGCAGGGGGGCGTGTTGTACATAGAATCGTTCTCGGCCATGATGGTGTAGTTGAGCATCGTGGGCGTTTCGGGGCGAGCCTTGCCAAGAAGGTCCTCACGAACGATAACGATGGTCAAACCTGCGGGTGCCATATTCTTCTGTGCGCCTGCGTAAATCAAGCCGAAGCGCGAAACGTCAACAGGCTCAGAGATGATGCAGGAGGACATATCGGCAACCAGCGGAATAGAGCCGGTGTCGGGGATTTCGGGGAACTTGGTTCCGTAAATGGTGTTGTTGTAGCAGATATGCACGTAGTCAGCGTCAGGACGGATATCCTTGGCGGTGAACTCGGGAATGTAGGAGAAGTTCGCAGAGGCAGAAGAAGCGGCAATGCTGATATCGCCGTACTTGGTGGCCTCGTCATATGCCTTCTTGGAGAACTGACCCGAAACGATGTAGTCGGCCTTGCCGCTCTTGGAAAGCAGGTTCAGCGGAACAGCGGCAAACTGGGTGGAAGCGCCGCCCTGCAAAAACAGCACCTTATAGTTGTCGGGAATGTTCATCAGCTTGCGAAGAGCCGCCTCGGCGTCCTTAATGATTTCCTCGTAAACGGGAGAGCGATGGCTCATTTCCATAACGGACTGTCCACAGCCCTTATAGTTCAGCAAATCGGCAGCAGCCTCCTCCAGTACAGGAACAGGAAGCATAGACGGGCCGGCAGAGAAATTAAAAATTCTTTCCATTGTCTTTTGTACGCAAAAAAATGCGTTCCTTTCTTATATATAAACTTTTTATGCGCAAAGGGAAATGCGGAAGGGCCCAATCAGCTCTTACCACAGAAAAAAATAATATATTCTATTATACGATATCGTGATTTTTTTGTCAATACCATCTTTTTCTCGTCTTTTGTAAAAAAATAACGAATAAACCCCTACTGTTTTGTAGAAAAATAACAAAAATGAAAAATCGATAAAAAACTCTTGACAAATAAAATTTTTAGTGGTAAAATTAGACGGTATCTGGTTTTAACCCATTTTTATGGCGGAATAGCTCAGTTGGCTAGAGCATCCGGTTCATACCCGGCAGGTCATAGGTTCAAGTCCCATTTCCGCCACCAGATTCGGCCCGTTGGTCAAGCGGTTAAGACACGGCCCTTTCACGGCTGTAACATGGGTTCGATTCCCGTACGGGTCACCA
>JBGVMO010000064.1:0-1522 GCA_045124835.1 Eubacteriales bacterium | reverse complement strand
TGTCTTGAAGGAAATTGCACTTCCTTTTGCCTTGGCGCTTCTTTTGCATTTCCTTTTGGCGCTTGCCAATACCTTTTATATCTATACAGCAGGCGCCGCCGCCAATAGCGCCTCGCTTCTTTGGGAAAGCGCAGTGCGCGGTGAAGCCGTCGTGATGGCAGACGTCGCTATGTGGCGCCGCATTCTCACCTTTTTGCCCACCAAGGCACTTGTGCTTTTGGCGGCCACGCTTGGCTACCGCCTTGGTCAGAGGGGTAAAAAAATATAATTTGGGATAATACTATGACAGAGCTTTTGTTTGCAATAAACGCCACCGCGCCTATTGTGCTGCTGGTGGCTATCGGCTATTTTTTAAAGCGCATAGGTTTGCTTGGCGAGGATATTGCCAAGGTGCTGAACAGGCTTGTTTTCAGGGTCTTTCTGCCCGCGATGCTCTTTCTCAACATTTACAAAATAGAAGCGCTTGCAAGCGTGGATTTTTCCTTCGTGCTTTACGCTATCGGGGCAACCCTCGTTTTCTTTGTGCTTGCCGCTATCGCAGTTATGCTATTTACGAGGGAAAAAGCCAAAAGAGGCGTGCTTTTGCAGGGCGTTTTTCGCGCCAATTACGCGCTTGTCGGTATTCCGCTTGCCACCTCGCTTTTTGGAACGGAGGGCGCGATTGCCGCAACGGTGCTTTCGGCCTTCCTGATCCCCGTCTTTAACGTGTTGGCGGTGGTGGCGCTTTCCGTTTTCTCGCCGGAGCAGAAGCCGAGCGCGAAGAAGGTTTTGCTCGGCATTCTTAAAAATCCCTTGATACAGAGCATTGCTCTGGGCTTTGCGGCACTTGCCCTTCGCGCGCTTTTCGTACGCTTCGACATTTCCTTCAGGCTGACGGATGCTTCGCCTATTTACAGCACCCTGCAAAGCCTTTCTTCCGTGGCAACGCCCTTGGCGCTTCTGGCGCTTGGTGGGCAATTTGCGCTTTCTGCCGTGCCCGGCCTGAAAAAAGAGCTTTTCTTTGGCCTATTGGCCCGATGCGCCATCGTTCCTCTTTTGGGCCTTGGCGCCGCCTGTCTTATCGGCGGCTTCAATGGTGCGCATTTTGCAACCTTCGTTGCCGTATTTTGCACGCCCGTTGCCGTTTCCAGCGTGCCAATGGCGCAGGAAATGGGGGCAGACACCGCCTTGGCGGGTCAGCTCGTTGTGTGGACAACTCTTTTTTCTGCTCTCAGTATCTTTCTCGCCTCTTATTTTTTGAAGCTATTATGCGTTTTTTAAGTTGCTTGGACAAGCCTAAATTTGAAAGGAAAAAAGGAATCTTCTATGCCACTTGAAATAGTCAGAAACGATATCACCAAAATGCAGGTGGACGCCATCGTCAACGCAGCCAACGAATCCTTGCTTGGCGGCGGCGGTGTGGACGGCGCCATTCACCGTGCCGCAGGCCCCGCACTTCTTGCCGAGTGCAGAACGCTTGGCGGCTGTAAAACGGGTAAGGCGAAAATAACGGGCGGCTACAATCTGCCTGCCAAATACGTCA
>JBGVMO010000063.1:0-8973 GCA_045124835.1 Eubacteriales bacterium | reverse complement strand
TTTGTGCGTTCGTTTCGCTTTTCGTCAAAAGTGAAACGAACGGGGGCAAAAAAAAGTAGCCGAAACGGCGCACCTGCTTTATCGCAGGTCGCCGTTTCGGCTACTTTTTAGTGTCTCACGAAATAGTGAGACAGCCCCTTTCTGCGCTTATGGCTTTGGCGCGAGGCTTTTTGCACACGTCAGGCAAAAAGGTCATAGTACAGCCAAAGTACCGTGTATCTGTCCTTCAGATCCTTTGCGTAAAGAAGGGCGTCCTTGATTTTTTCTTCGCCGTAGAGGGAGAGGAAATCGGTATGCGAAAGACCGACCTGCTCCGTCAGTGCCTGCATTTCTGCGGCGGAGGGAGCATCCTTCAAGAGCGTCTTGATGTCTCTCCATTTTTTCTTGTAGACGGAAACTCTGTCCACCCCGTACCAGCCGAGCTTGCTTTGCAAGGCAAAAATTTCCTCGGCAATACTGCCGTAGATGCGGCGGATTTCCGATTCGTATACGGCGCTATCAAAGTGATGGGTGTAGGCGTCAAGATTTTCAAGCGAGAGAAGGCGCTCGCGCAGGCGGGCGGTGAGAATGGCAGAATTGCAAACGTCGATTCCGTGCGGCAGGTATTTTTCGCCGCGCAAAATGCCCACGATTTCAAAATAGTGGGAAAGGTGATGCTCGCTTCCCGATGCGGGGCGGGAGTTGCCAACGTAAGCCATCAGAATACCGACAGCGACAAGCGCCTCCATCAAGGCGCCGATTGCCTCGCGGCTTCTTTCTTTGATGCCCTCCGCCAGCGCAACCGTTTTCTTAACCTCCTCATAGGTTTCCTTTACCACGAAGTCGCAAACGTATTCATCGCAAACGAGTGCGGCAAGCCGCCAGTCGAGAAGGCAGGAATATTTGCCGATAATGTCGCCGTAGCCCGCCTGTATCATATCGAAGGGGGCGGCGGCCAGAACGGCGGTGTCGGCCACGATGGCCTTGGGCACCTCAGCGTTGAGGGTGACCTTCATACCGTCTAAAATGAGAGCGGCGCCCTTGGAGGCGTATCCGTCCATGGAGGGCGCGGTGGCCACGATGAAATAGGGAAGCGAATGCTTGAAGCTGACATGCTTGCAAAGGTCGTTGATAACCCCAGAGCCAACGCCGATAATCAGGTCGATCTCTTCCGAAAGCACCGCTTCAAGCTCGGCAATGGCGGCCTCGTCGGGAACCAAAATCCCCTCGCGGCTGTAAATCAGCTGGGCGGCGAGCCTGCCCGAAAGGGCGGCCACAGTCTCTTTGCCGCAGGCGGCGTAGGTGTTCGTGTCAGCCACGAGTAGTATATGAGAATAGCCTTTCGTAAGCGAGGAAAGCGCCAAAAGCGCATCTTCCCCTATCACAACGCTTTCAATGGGGCAGGGGTGCGTTTTTCCGCAGGCGCAGTCGGTTTTCCCTTGCAAAAGCTCTTGCATTGTCATACGGTGTGTTCCTTTCATACCGATTTTTTACGAAAACAGTATACTATAAAAAGGGCCCGATGTCAAGGAAAACCTCAACGTCGGGCAGGAAACGCGGCTTATTTTGCAAGGGGCGTGACGGATTGTCTTTCGCTCTGCCGCGCCACGAAAAAGTAGGAGAGACAGCAAAAGAGCTGGAAAAATGCGATGATGAGAAGAATAACGGGGTAGGGAAGCCTTCCCTCCGTTAAAAGCAAAAAGAAGGAGGCGGCGGCTTGGCCGAGGGTGAAGACCATCATGCGCACCGAGGTGAAGGCGCCGATTTGCGCATAGGGAATAAACTCGGTAACGGAAACGGGAATGGCGTTGTCCACCATTATCATAAAAAGGCGAATGAAAAAATACAGCACGAAGAACACGGCGGCAGAGGGGAAAAGCAGGGAAAGCGGCAAAAGGGCGCACATGGCGAGTGCGGCGAAAAGAAGAATTTGGCGAACCTTGAGCCTGCGCGAAAGGTGGAAAAAGAAAAAATTTCCAACAAAGGTTGCGAGCTGTAAAAGAATCACCAAGGTGGCGGCAAGCTCCTTGGGGATAACGCCTGCCGAAACAGCCACAACGGCAAAGAGAGAAATCACCCCTGTGGCGATGCCGCGAAAGAAATTGGGGAAAAGCAAAATCCACGTCTTTTTGTTTTTAAAAACGGCCAAGTCAAAGCCGCGCTTGGCGCTCGGCGCTTCAACGGGGTGCTTTTTCATACGCAAAACGGTTGCTCCTGCCAAAAGGAGAAGGAGCGTGGCAACGGCAAAAAAAGCGGCGCTGGTTGAGGGGGCTTGCCTTTTTGAAAGCACAAAGGAATAGAAAATAGAAATGCCGAAGGTGAAGGCGCCCGAAAGCATACCGCAAAGCGCGGTGATGCGGCCGTAATTTTTCATATCGATGACCTCGTAGGGCAGACGGTAGCAAACGGTGTTGTTCACGCCCATAAAGCAATAGGAAAGCACGGCTATGGCGATAAGCGGCAGAAAAAGCGCGGTGGTGGGCAGAAGACCGAAGCCCGTTAAGGCCAAAAGCAGACAAAGGGGAATTAAGGTAAAGCAGTTGGTGGCAACGAAGCGCCCCGAGGAACGAATCTTGTCCGAAAAAAAGACGGAAAGCGCCATCAGGGCCACCTGCGCGATGTTGATGGTTGCGTCATAGGTATAGATTTGCCCTTCCTTTAAGCCGACGTTCAGCAAAAACGCCTGCAATATTGACCCCGAGCAAAAGGAAAGCGCTACGGCATATAGCGTGTGGTACAGACAGTATTTTTTCGTGTTTTCCATAAAGGCCTCTCTTTTTCGGCCGCCTCGGTCGATTTTTCTACTATATTGTAGCACGCAAAGCTCCGAAGGGCAACGCCAAAACGCGACAGCTTTTGAGAGGAAATGGCGCGTTTTCCCACAAAGGCGCATCTTTTCCGAAAAAGAGAAAAAGCCGTGCAAAATTGCACGGCTTTTTTAACGGTCAATTTTTCGAGAAGCGCTTGGCAAAGGCCTGATAGAGGCGGAAGATGGCAGGGGCGGCGATCAGGTTGAGCGCCAGCTCCAAAAGGAAATTGATGCCTGCGCAAACGATAATGAGGAAGTAGAGCACCGTTTCGCCTGCTTCTACATTGACGAAATTGGCCGTGAGCGTATCCGAAACGAAAAGCGCACCGAGAATGAAAAGACCGGTGTTGACAATGGGGGCGGTGGCGGAGGCCAAGAAGGTTGCCAAAAGGGTTTTACCCTTCAGCAGCTTCAAGGCGGCGTTATACACGAGCCCTGCGCAAAGACCAGCGGCCGTGCCCTTGACGATGCAGATGACGCCCGTCATCACAGGGTGATCCTGAAAAAGCGTGAAGGTGAAAAAGTCAGCGCCGAAAACACCCATTAAATAGGTAATGACACCGAAAACAAAGCCTAAAAACGCGCCTGCCTTGGGGCCGAGCAGCATAGCACCGAGAACAATAGGCACAAGCACAAGACTGATGGAGGTGCCGAAAATATTTAATTTAACGGCCGTTCCCGCCAACTGTAAAACAACGATAATGGCGGTCAAAATCGCCAGCTGCACTAAGCGAAGCGTGGTGTCTGTGTTTTTACGGATTGACATAGAAAAGCTCCTCTCTTTTATCTATCGCAAAGTATAGCACAAGAACGCCGAAAAGTCAAGTTTTTTGTGCGCCGTTTTGCTTATAATAGGGAAAAAGCCCTTGCTTTTTCAAGGGGGACGTGCTATAATAAAGGCAAAGAATAAAAGACAGTTCGAAACCATCCTGTCTTGCCGAAAATGCCCTGCATCGCGCTTCATTTCGCCGCCGTTTTATCGGCGCGCAGGGGATTAAGGCTAAAAACAAAACTATGGAAAGGATGGGCGAGACAGGCCCTTTTTTTGTGCCATCGCCCGTTTCCCGCTTGGGAAAGGTTGAAATTTTGAAGACTCGTGCTTTATCTTGGAGGGATAGGCTTGCGGAGCTTCGCGCTCTGCTTTCCTCCGTTCCGCCCGTTTTTTTCTGCTTTTTTACCTTCTCGCTTTTCGCGATGAATATGCTTGCGAACAAGAGCCTCACGATTCCGCTTCCGTGGCTTGCGATGGATGCGGGGCTTCTGGTTTCTTGGGCGGTTTTCCTTTTGATGAGCGTTGCAACGCGGCATTTCGGCCCCTCGGCCGCAACCGTGCTTTCGGTATTTTCCTTTTTTCTTTATCTCTTGATTTCCGCGCTTTTCCTCTTGGCAAGTCTGTTGCCGGGCGTTTGGTCGGCCGCGAGCGGTGAGGGCGCTGACCTTATCAATGCGGCGCTGAACAAAACCTTCGGGGGCACGTGGTACGTTCTTTTGGGCAGTGCGGTGGCTTTTCTCGTTTCGGCCGCCGTCAACAATTTTGCGCATTTCGCCGTGCTTTGCCGCTTCAAGAGAAAGGAAGCCTTGGCCTTCGCGGTTTCCTCCTTTATTGCAGGGGCGCTTGGGCAGTTTGCGGACAATCTGGTTTTTTCGCTGCTCGTCAGCCGTGCCTTTTTCGGTTGGACGCTGCTTGAATGCGTCGGCTCGGCCTTGGCGGGTGTTCTTCTTGAGCTTGCCTTTGAGGCGCTTTTTCTCGGCCTTGGTGCGAACATTTGTAAGCGTTGGCGACAAGCGGGCGTTGGCGAAGCCTATTTTCGCTTGCGCGAGGAAAATAAACGGAAAAGAGAGGCGGAATCATGCGTGTATTGATAACGGGTACCTCCCGTGGCATTGGCAAGGCCATAGCCGAGAGATTTTTGCAAATGGGGCACGAGGTTTACGGGCTTGATATTCTGCCCGCCTCGCTTTCGCACGCGGCCTATACCCATTATGTTGCCGATATTGCAAGGGGGGCGCTTCCCACAATTTCGGGCGTTGAAATCCTGATTAACAACGCGGGCGTTCAAAACTCGCCCGACGATATTGAGGTGAACCTGAAGGGCACGATGCGCGTGACAGAAAAGTACGGCTTCGGCGAGGGCATCAAAAGCGTTCTTTTTATTGCCTCGGCAAGTGGGCAGACCGGTGCGGAATTTCCTGCCTACGCCGCCAGCAAGGGCGGTATGATTGCCTATATGAAGAATGTGGCTCTGCGTCTTGCGCCTATGGGTGCAACGGCAAACAGCCTTTCGCCCGGCGGCGTGCTGACGGAGTTAAATGACCACGTGATAAATACCCCGTCACTTTGGCAGGCGGTTCTGAACGAAACGATGCTCGGCAAATGGGCAACGGTTGAGGAAATTGCCGATTTTGCGTATTTTATGACGGTCAACAACCGTTCTATGACGGCGCAGGATATTCTCGTTGACAACGGGGAGGCTGCCAAAAGCAACTTCATCTGGTAAATGTAAAGAAATATTTACAAAGCAAAGAGCGCCTTGGGCGCAGAAGGGAAGCATATGAAAATTCTTGTGGCATCGGATATACACGGCTCGGCCTATTACACCGAGGCGTTGCTTGCGGCATTTGAAAGAGAAAAAGCGGATAAGCTTCTTCTTTTGGGGGATATACTGTATCACGGCCCCCGAAACGACCTGCCGCGCGATTATGCGCCGAAGAAGGTGATTTCCCTTCTTTCTCCCTTGAAGGAAAAAATCCTTTGTGTGCGCGGCAACTGTGACTCGGAGGTTGACCAGATGGTGCTGCCCTTTCCCATCATGGCCGACTACGCCCTCGTTCTTTCGGGGGATACGGTGATTTTTGCCACCCACGGCCATCGCTTTAACCGCGAGAGCCTTCCTCCCTTGCAAAAGGGCGAGGTTTTGCTGCACGGGCACACCCACGTGCCTGCTTACGTTGAAACGGAGGCACTTCGCTATTGGAATCCCGGCTCCGTTTCCATTCCCAAGGAAAACACGCCAAACGGCTATATGATAATTGAGGACGGTCGCCCCACCTTTAAGACGCTTGCGGGGGAGAGCTATACTCCCTCCTTGCGTGCCTGATTGCGCTTTACAGAAAAAAGGAGAGAAAAATGCGTAAAACCAAAATTGTTTGCACCCTCGGCCCTGCAACCGATAACGAGGAAACGTTAATTGCCATGTGTCAGGCGGGCATGAACGTTGCGCGCTTTAATTTTTCACACGGCACGCACGAGGATCACCGTCGGCGCATGGAGCTTATCAAGGGCGTTCGGAAAAAGCTTTCGCTTCCCATTGCACTTTTGCTCGACACCAAGGGCCCTGAATACCGCATCAAAACCTTCCGCGAGGGAGAGGTGTTTTTGACGGAGGGGCAGACCTTTATCTTTACGACCCAAAACGTCGAGGGCGATGAAACGCGCGTTTCGGTGAATTATAGCGGCTTGCCCGGAGAGCTTGAGACGGGCGACGTGATTCTTCTCAATAACGGTCTTCTTTCTTTCACCGTCACAGAGGTGCAGGGCGATGAGATAATCACGCGCGTGACCGAGGGCGGTCGGCTTTCCGACAGAAAGAGCATGAGCTTTCCCGGAAAGGTGATGAAGCAGATATACCTCAGCGAGCGCGACAAGGAGGATTTGCTGTTCGGCATTGAAAACGGCGTGGATTACGTTGCCTGCTCCTTTGTGTCCTGCAAGCAGGACGTATTAGATGTCAAGGAGTTTTTGAAGGCAAACGGCGGAGCAGACATCGACCTTATCGCCAAAATCGAAAATCGTTCGGGCGTTGATAATATTGAAGAAATTTGCAGCGTTTGCGACGGTATTATGATTGCGCGCGGCGATATGGGCGTGGAAATTCCCTTTGAGGAGCTTCCTGCCATTCAAAAGAAGCTGATAACCAAGTGCCGCCTGCTTGGCAAGCGCGTGATTACCGCAACCGAAATGCTGGAAACGATGGTATACAATCCCCGCCCCACCCGTGCGGAGATTTCGGACGTTGCCAACGCGGTGTATGACGGCACGAGCGCTTTGATGCTGTCGGGCGAAACAGCCGCAGGTCAGCACCCTGTTTTAGCGGTGAAAACGATGGCGCGCATTGCCGAATATACCGAGCAGAAGATTCATTACGCCAAGCGCTTCGGGCATACGGAATTCCAAATCAGAAACACGGTGGACGCCATTTCGCACGCCACCTGCGGTATGTCAATTGATATTGATGCCAAGGCCATTGCCGTTTGCTCCATTTCGGGTATGACCGCGCGCATGGTTTCTCGCTTCCGTCCTCCTGTTGATATCCTCGGCGTTACCACCAGCGAGGCAACCTGGTATAAGCTTTCGCTTTCCTGGGGCGTTACCCCCGTGCTTTGCGAGAGGTATGAGTCGATTGACGTGTTGTTTTACGAGGCCAAGCGCCTTGCTGTGTCGGCCTTCCGTCTTGAAAAGGGCGACAGAATGATTATCACGGGCGGTATGACAAACGGTGCTACAGGCAACACCAATCTTTTGAAGATTGAAACCGTATAAAAAGATGTTGACAAGTCAAATAGCTTCGTGTATAATAATGTTGTAATAAAACAAGGAGGAAAATACTTATGGCAAAGAATAGCGGCTTCGCAAAATGGTTCTACAAGCAGGGCTTTCTCGTTCAGTTGCTGCTTCTTCTTATCCCCTTTGTAAACTGGGTGGTAGAAATCGGCATCCGTTGGTCTGCATATTTTAAGACGAAGAACCCCATCACTCTGGTGTTTGCAGTCATTGTGCTCATCTTTGGACAGGTTTTCGGTTGGATTGACCTTATCTGGTTGCTCTTGACCGGTCACCTTCTGTTTGCAAGAGCGTAAGAAATAAAGAAAACGCCGCGGAAGGGGTACTTGCGATAGAGCAGTATAACCTAACAAACAGGAAAAAGGATAGAGAAATTTCACTTTCTCTATCCTTTTTTCTTGACAAGCACTGCATTTGTGTCCACAAATGCGAATGTTAAATTTGTCGATATGCCTCGCGTTGCTACACACCGCTCGGCTCGATATATTTGCCTTGCGGCAAATTCGATATATTTTCGCTACGCTCAAATTCGATATGATATAAATCCGCGCTCACGCAGTGAGCATATCGAGCGCTCTGCGCATATCGAACGCCGTAGGCGTATATCGAAAATCCGCTCAAGCGGATTTATATCGATGTGAACCTGCTCTAAGGCAGGTTCACCAACGCGGCGTTTTTTCTTTTTTCATTATTCCTGAGACTCCAAGTAGGAAACGATGTCGGCAACCGTTTCGAAGGTGGCAAGCTCCTCGTCGGGAATGACGATGCCGTGCTCCTCCTCGATGGTCATCAAAAGCTCTAAAATGCCGAGCGAATCTGCGCCCAAATCCTCCTTGATGCGCGAGGTGGGCAAAATCTCGTTTTCGTTGAGACGAAGCTGGTCAGCCAGTATTTTTTTTACGGTTTCAAGCATATATTTTTCTCCTTTTATATATATCGGAATTATTCAGCAACGGGGATAAGCGCGGCAAGCGACTGCTCAATTTCCGTGGGCAAGGAGCCTGCTTCCATACGGTAGGCCTGCTCAATGCACTTGAAAACGGCGGTGTCATTGCTGCTGCCGTGCCCCTTTACAACCACCTTCTTGGTGCCGAGAAGCACGCTTCCGCCATAATTGCGGTAGTCCATAAAGTCCTTCTCCGCCTTGAACATTTTTAACATCAGCAAGGCGCCAATCTTGTAAATCAGACGGGAGGAAATGTCCTTTTTCAGCTTTTTGAGCAGCTCCATCGCCGCACCCTCGGTGGACTTGATAAGCACGTTGCCCGCAAAGCCGTCGCAAACGACAAGGTCGTAATTGCCGCTCAGCAGGTCGCGGCTCTCCATGTTGCCGACAAAATGAATGCCGGGCGTTGCGGAAAGCAGCTCGTAGGCCTTTTTGCGAAGGTCGTCGCCCTTTTCCTTTTCGGTGCCGACGTTGAGCAGCGCCACGCGCACGTCTTGCATTCCGTACACCTTTTTCATATAGAGGCTACCCATAACGGCGTACTGCTGCAAATAATCAGGGGTAATATCCACGTTGGCACCGCTGTCACACACGCCCACAACCCCACCGTTCATCGTGGGCATAATGGGGCAGAAGGCGGGGCGGATAACCCCTGCCAAACGGCCAACACGCAGGGTT
>JBGVMO010000062.1:0-2017 GCA_045124835.1 Eubacteriales bacterium | reverse complement strand
CAAAAATCCCTCGTCTCTTTATCGGGGCTGGAAAGAGTCAGCCCTTCCTTTACCTTGGGATGCGAGAAAAAGGTGGGATTAAAATCAATGCCGATGCCATGCTTTTTGGCAAGCGCCACCCATTTTTTGAAGTGTCGAGGCTCTAATTTATCTCTGTCAACAAAGCCGTCCCCTTCAAAAATGGCATAGCACGCATGCACATTAAGCTTTTTAGAGCCGGGGCAAAGGGAGATGACCTTTTCCATATCTGCCATCAGCTCCTCGGGCGTTCTCGCCTTGCCCGGATAATTGCCTGTGGTCTGAATGCCGCCTGTTAAGGGTCCGTCCCAGTCAAAGCCCTTCACGTCATCGCCCTGCCAGCAATGGAGGGAAACAGGCGCCGCCTTCAGCGCATCTATCACCGCCTCGGTATCAATGCCAAGCTTTTCATAAATAACTCTTGCTTCTTCGTATCTTTCGTTACAGCACATACCGTTCTCCTTGGTTAAGTTTTTTTCATTCTATCAAATTTTCAAGCATTCGTCAAGACTATTTCATAAAAAAAGACCCGAGAGCCACGCTCTCGGGTCTTTTGCGCTAAGGCTTGCC
Organism: Eubacteriales bacterium; assembly: GCA_045124835.1. Taxonomy (GTDB): domain Bacteria; phylum Bacillota; class Clostridia; order Oscillospirales; family CAG-272; genus UBA1740. The sequence goes on along the minus strand of JBGVMO010000062.1, from coordinate 1,429 downwards.
AAAGCAAGCCTTAGCATTTTTGTTTTTTGAAGAGACGTTCTCTTCTTGGAGGATTGAGGCTGATTTAAAATTAAGCCTCTTCTTCCTTTTTCTTGCCAAGGGCACGGAATGCGAAGTATCCACCGACTGCCACAACTGCAACGGCACCAACAACGATGGCAACGATTGCGATGATGGGCATCTTGTCGTAGTAGGTCAACGCGTAGGTGGAGAAGGCATCGGAGGAGAATACGGCGTTACCGTCTACTACCTCGGTTTCAAGCTCTTCAACCACGCCGTTGTGTACTCTTACTACCTTGAATACGCGGCGATTCTGAATCAATTCCTCGGGAATTGCGATCTTCAGGGTTACCTTTTCGGCAAGCTCTGCAACCGCACCAAGCTCTTCGCCGTCTGCCTTAACGACTACGGTGAAGTCGGTGAGTCCTACCAGAACGACCTTGCCGTTCTCGGACAGGTATGCATTGATCTTGTCATCCTCTTCGGTCAGTTCCTTGAAGATGATGTGCGTGGTAATTTCCTTACCTGCGGCGACGGCGGCATCAACGGCTGCCTTCAGGTCTGCGTTTGCAGACTTATCCAAGCCTTCGATAACGGCGTCGTTAAAGTTGTCTGCCTCAGATCCGAATGCGGCGGATTCGATTGCGGCAATCAATACGTTGACTGCGTTCTTCTTTTCCGTGATTTCGGTCTTTTCAGCATCGGTCAGGTTGGTGCCTGCCAAGAGGGCGTATGCTCTCTTAACCAGTGCCTCAAGGTCTGCCTTTGCGGTGTCATTGTTGGCAGCGGCGCCCTTCACAGCGGCAACCTCGGCGGCAACGGCGTCAATCTTTGCAACGAGTGCGTCGATTGCGTCCACGATGGCTTCCAAAGCGGAGGCTTCGTCTGCGGTGAGGTTTGCGGGAAGAACGGCGGCGGCCGTCTTAAGTGCTACAAGTGCTTCCTTATCGGAGGACTTCACGGTTGCTTCGGCATATCCGTCAACGGCGGCGTCGATTCTATCGTACTCTGCCTTAACGGCGTCAATCTTTGCAACCAGAGCCTCAGCGGAGGTCTTCTTGCTGCCAAGAGCTGCCTTATCGTCTGCCGTTACGTTGTTGCCTGCAACGAGTGCTTCCAGCTTTGCAATAGCAGCGGTAAGTCCTGCCTTAGCGGCGGAATTTACGTTTGCCTCGGTCAAGCCTGCAAGTGCGGCGTCAACTGCGGCAAGGTCTGCTTCAACTGCGGCGATGGTGGAAGCGCAAGCGGTGAGCTTTGCGGCGATGGCATCCATTGCGGCGGTCTCGGTTGCCGTCAGGTTACCCTTGATGGCGTCAATTCTTGCCTGCAATGCGGCAACTGCGGCCTTATCTGCTACCTTAACGGTATCAGCCTCGAAGATAGCGGCATCCTCGATTGCTTCGATTTCAGCGGCAACCGCTGCAATCTT
>JBGVMO010000061.1:0-1510 GCA_045124835.1 Eubacteriales bacterium | reverse complement strand
GAGGGTGACAAGGTCAATTATCCGGTAGCGGCAACCTTTGATTACAACGAGCTTAAAACGGATAAGAGAAAATATGCCGAGGCGTTCGGCGTGCAGTATAAAAATCAGGATTCCATAAACGGCCGCGCCATTTGCGAGCTTTACGACGGTAAGATGCTGGTGCAAAACCCACCTATGCCGCCGCTTGAACGCGAGGAGCTTGACCGAGTCTATGCCTTGCCCTATGCGAGAGCATATCATCCAAGCTATGAGTCCGAGGGCGGAGTTCCTGCAATTGAAGAGGTCAAATTCTCGGTAACGCACAACAGAGGCTGCTTTGGTGCATGCAATTTTTGTGCTTTGGCGTTCCACCAAGGACGCACCGTGCGCTCAAGAAGTGAAAAGAGCGTTATAGATGAAGCCAAGATAATTACCGAGATGCCCGACTTTAAGGGATACATACACGACGTTGGCGGACCAACAGCCAACTTCCGCTATCCGTCCTGCAAAAAGCAGCTGAGTGACGGAGTTTGTCCCTCGCGCAAGTGCTTGGCACCCACGCCTTGTAAAAATATTGAGGTGGACCACACCGAATATATGCACCTTATAGGTGAGATAGAAAAGCTGCCAAAAGTCAAGAAGGTGTTTATCCGTTCGGGAATAAGATTTGACTATCTTATGCTTGATAAAAACGATGCTTTCTTCAGAAAGCTTGTTGCCGACAACGTGTCAGGACAGTTAAAGGTAGCGCCCGAGCACTGTTCTTCGCCCGTGCTTCGCTGTATGGGCAAGCCCGACTTTACCGTTTATCAGTCCTTCCGCAAGAAGTTCTTTGAAATAACGAAAAGCATCGGCAAGGAGCAGTATCTTGTCCCCTATCTTATGTCCAGTCATCCCGGCTCAACGCTTGAGGATGCGATAGAGCTTGCCTTGTGCTTAAAGCGCGACAAATATGCTCCCGAGCAGGTTCAGGACTATTATCCCACACCGGGAACGGCATCCACGGTTATGTATTATACAGGCATAAATCCGCTTGACATGAAGCCCGTGCACGTGGTGACCGATTATCACGAAAAGCAGCTTCAGCGCGCGCTTTTGCAGTATAACAGACCCGACAATGCGCCCCTGGTGCGCGAGGCGTTGAGACTTGCGGGCAGGGAAGACCTTATCGGCTACGGCGAAGAGTGCCTCGTGCGCCCCGAGCAGCACGGACGTGGAGATTATCCCAAAAAATCAAAGCCGCGAGCTAAAAATAATGCCGCGAGAACAAAAGACGGCGACAAAAGGAACGACGGCAAGAGGTCCGCGCCTCAAAAAAAGGGCGCAAAGCCTCAGCAAAATGCTAAGGGCGGCAAAAAGAACGTCTCCGCAAGACCTGCGGATGAGGCGAAGCCCAAATACGCACAAATCAAAAGAAAAAATAAATCTTAAGTCAAAATACAAAGGAGAAAGATAATGAAGGTTTTAGTTTGGAACGAAAACGTGCATGAAAAGGAAGATCCCAGAGTATGCGAGCTTTACGAGGGCGGTC
>JBGVMO010000060.1:0-9361 GCA_045124835.1 Eubacteriales bacterium | reverse complement strand
CCCAAAACGGCTCCTTTTTTGCCCCTGTTCGTTTTACTTTTGACGAAAAGCAAAACGAACGCACAAATTTTCTTCGAAAATTTCCTCATTTTGCGCCTTTCTTGACGCAAAATGAGACGGGCTGTCTCAAATGAGACAGCCCGTTTTATGTTGTATAAAATTCAATTCTTCACGCGCTCGATTTCGCGGCGGCTTTCCTCGGAAAGCGGACAGTTCTCAAAAACGCCGTAGTTGTCGATATACACGTGCTTGTCGCCTAAGAAGCGGATTTCACGAAGACCCGCGTTCTCAAAGGCATAATCGTGAATGGAACGAAGCGACTCGGGAAGGGTGATTTCCTTAAGAGAGGTACAGTCCATAAAGGCGCCCTTCGCCAAATGCCCAACACCCTCGGGAAGCACAACGCGCGAAAGAGCGGTGCACTTACCAAAGGCATAGAGCGGGATAGACTTCGTTCCCTCGGAAACGGTGACGCTTGCAAGCGCGGTACAGCCGTAAAAGGCATAGTTGGCAAGCGCTGCCTCTTCGGGAAGAGAAAGCTCCTTTAAGGCGGTGCAATACGCAAAGACATTGTCGTCATACAGCTCTACGCCCTTGGAAAACGAAACGCGCTCTAACGCCGTAGAGTATGCAAAGGCGCTGCGGTACAGCCGCACGTTCTTGCTGTCGGGATGGAAGATAACCTCCTTTAGCGTTTTACAACCGTAAAAGGCAATGGCATCAATATATACGAGGCTCTTGGGTAGCACAAGGCGGCGCACCTTGCTCCGCTTCGACAGCAGATAGGGGGGAACAACCGTGGTGCCTGCGGGGATTTTCAGCTCTTCCCTCTCTTCGTAATTGGAAGGAAGCTTATCTAACAGCGCAAGGAAATCCTTCTTGGGCTCAAAAATGGCCTCGCGGCGATTTTCTGCGCTATACAAACATCCGTCTCTAACGGTGAAATAGGGGTTTTCCTCTGCCACCGTCACGCTTCTTGCGTGATACATACCGAAAAGCGCATACGACCCAATGCTCTTGACGCTCTTTGGCAGGTGAAGGGTCTTTAAGCGCGCGCAATAGTAAAACGCCCTCTCGCCAATGGACTCCACGCCCTCGGGAAGAAGCACCTCCTCTAAATCGTTACAGCCCGCAAAAAAGTTTTTGGGAATTCTCTGCAAATCCTTAGGAAGCGTAACCGTTTCAAGAGAAGCGTCCTCGAATGCCCCCTCTCCAAGATACTCCATTCCCTCGGGAAGCGCGACGGTGATAAGGGGGCAGCCCTTAAAGGCGGTACTGCCGATTTCCTTCAGCGTCGAGGGCAAGGAAACGGAAGCAAGGCTCGCGCCCTCAAAGGCGCTATAGCCAATCACGGAAAGTCCCTCGGGAAGCTCTATAGCGGTAATGCCCGAAAAACGGAACGCCTGACATTCAATTTCCTTGACCCCCTTGGGCAAGGCAAGCGTTGTCAGCGCCTTACAGCCGTAAAAGGCCGACTCCCCGATTTTCTCCAACCCCTCGGGAAGCTTGACCGTGGAAAGCTTCTCACAATTCGAGAAGCACTCCTCCTTGACCGTCTTGATTGCATCGGGAAGCAATATCGCCGTCAGATTCTTGCAGTAGGAAAAGGCGTTGGCGCCAAGCGTCTTGACACCCTTGGGCAAAGCCACCCGCTTCAGCGCATAGCAGCAGCCAAAGGCGTATTCTTCAATCTCCTCCAAACTCTCGGGGAAGGTAATCTCCTCCAAGGACTCGCAGGCGTAAAAGGCGCTCTTTTCAATTCTCGTCACGCCCTCGGGAATCACCACGCGGCGAAGGCTCTTGCATTTTTCGAAAAGCCCCTCCGAAATTTCGGTCATACCGAGCGGCAAAACCAACGTTTCAAGCTCCTTATAGTTGTCGGGAAGCGCACCGTTGACGTGATTGAATACGCAAGCGCCCGTGCGCTTATCGTAAATATCGCCGTCTTTCACCTCGTAATAGGGAGAATTTTCGGCAATTTTAATTTCCTGCAAGGCAGAACAGCCCGAAAAGGCGTACTTGCCTATCGTTTCAAGGCTGGCAGGCAAGGACAGCCGCGCAAGGCTCGGGCAAAGAGCAAAGGCGCGCTCACCAAGAGCGGTAACGCCCTCCTCAATAACAACCTCGGTCAATTTTTGGCAATCTCTGAAATATTGGTCCTTTACCGCCGACATATGACCGCCAACGGTCAGTGAAACCATAATGTCCCGCGCCGCATAGAGAAGCCCGCTTGCCTCCTCCGCCAAGGCGGGACTCACCTTCGTATCGTATACGATGGGAAGCAGATAGGTGTCTGAATACAGGGTATGGTCCATCTCGCCGCTTTCCCAGGAATCAAGATACTGATTGTAGGACTCGCCCCAGGCAGAAAAGAGAAAATCGTGCTCAAAGGCGCGAATGCCGATAGCTCTTCCCTCTTCAAAAATAACCTGCTCGGGAGTCACGGTGAAAAACTCCTTTTTGGTGTTGGAGCTGCCGTAGCCGCCCTCTCCCGAATGGCTTGCTATTTCCGTGGTATCCACCCGAAGAAGCCACGCCCCTGCAATTTCTGCCGCTGTTTTGGTCATTCCGTTCATCTTCTTCTCTCCAATCTTGCGCGGCCACTGCCGCAGAATTCAGATAAGCAAGGATTCTACACCTTCATTGTAGCACTTCTTTTTTTGTCTGTCAACAAAAATCTGCAAGCCGCAAAAGCGAGAAAACGGGCTGTCTCAAGTGAGACAGCCCGTTGGTTTATGCACAAGTCTTATTTTTGGAACGCTTGATTATCTGAATGGCAACGACAGCGCCAACCAAGGTAAGACCCACAAGGTCAGTCACAAGGCCGGGGTAGATAAGCGCAAGACCGCCAACGATGCAGATGAGGCGCTCGTACCACGCCATATGCTCAACGATATAGCCCTCCAAGGCCCCCGAGACGCCAAAGATACCAATCAAGGAGGAAATGACTATCGTGATAACATCCCAAACGCCGTTGGTGCCGATAAAGAGCATCGCGGGGTTCAGGGCAAAGACGTACGGCACGATAAAGGCGCCAATGGCCAGCTTGGTGGAGGTAATGGCCGTTTTCATCGGGTTGGCCTGCGCGATGGCCGCGCCTGCGTAGGCCGCAAGGGCAACGGGAGGCGTCAGGTCGGCAACGATACCGAAATAGAACACGAAGAAATGCGCCGCCAAAATCGGAACGCCCATTTGCACGAGAATGGGGGCACAGGTGGCCGCCATAATGCAATAGTTCGCCGTGGTGGGCACGCCCATTCCCAGAACGATGCAGCAAAGCATCGTCAAAAACAGCGCGATAATCAGATGATTGCCCGCCAAGGAAACGATACCGTTAAAGAGCATATAGGCAAGGCCCGTTACGCTGATAAGGCCGGCAATGATGCCCGCAATACCGCAAGCCACCGCCACGGTAATCATACCCTGCGCGCCTGCCGCAAGTGCTTCCCAAATGCGCTTGGGGGTGATTCTGTTGCCCTTGTTGAAAAGGCTGACCACGATGGAAACGCCAATGGCAATCACAGCCGCGTAAGCGATAGAACGGGTGCTGGTTCCAACGAGGTAGATAAGCACTATTAAAGGAAGAAGGAGATAGGTCTTCTTCAAAAGCGGAATGAGGCGAGGAAGCTCCTCCCTCGTAAGACCGCGCAAGCCCTCCTTTTTGGCCTCCAGGTGCACCGTGATAAACACGCCCGCAAAGTAAAGAAGCGCGGGGAGAATGGCTCTGACAACGATATTGGAATAGGGAACGCCTACGGTTTCCGCCATCAAGAAGGCGGCCGCGCCCATAATGGGAGGCATAATTTGTCCGCCCGTTGATGCCGAGGCCTCGGCCGCGGCGGCAAACTCAGGCTTGTAGCCCGTCTTCTTCATCAAGGGAATCGTAACGGCGCCCGAGCCAACGGTGTTGGCAACGGAGGATCCCGAAACCATACCCTCAAGGGCAGAGGCAACAACCGCAACCTTTGCAGGACCGCCCGAGAAGCGACCGACTAAGGCGTTTGCAATGTTGATAAAGAAGTCTGCAACGCCCGTTCTTTCCAAAAACGCGCCGAAGATGATAAACATCACGATGTACTTCGAGCAGACGTTAACGGGCGTGGAAAGCATACCCTCCTTGGAATAGAAGAGAATGCGCACGCTTTCAACGATGCGCTTGAAGAAATCGGGGTTATGAAGCCCGAAAAACAGTGCGTAAATCAAAAGCGCGCCTGCCACGAGAAGAATGGGAAGGCCCACGCTTCGACGGCAAAGCTCCACCAAGGAGACGATGCCGACAAGGCCGACGATAACCTCAAAGGTCGTAATATTATAGCGAGCAACGATTTGCGCTGCGTTGAATGCAAAGTAAAGGAACGCGCCCGTGCCCAAAAGCATCAAAGCGACGTCATACCAAGGCATATAGTTAACCCTCTGCTTACCTCTTTTGGCGGGGAAAACCGTATACCCGATAAAGATGATATAAGGCATAAACGTCGTCAGACGCAATTCATCCAACCACGTGGCAAAAAAGGTCACATAAATGCACATTAAAGAAAAGAGCGCGAGGACAGACGTAACGACAATTTTGGGAACACCCTCCCAGATACGGGTGGTCGACTCCCTGTCGTATTTTTTCATGATGGCATCAAGGTCCATCGGCTCAGCCTCAGCCGCCGCCTTCTTCTTAAAAAAAGCCATGTTGATTTCCTTTCTGGAGCGTAAGAAAAACTAAAAGGGATGCGGTTGCAGCGAAAACGCTACAACCGCATCTGCAAAAGCAGAATAATTATTCTGCCTCTACGGTGATTCCCTTTTCAGCAAAGTACTTGGCAGCGCCCTTGTGGAAGGGAACGGTCATACCGCTGGTAGCGTTTTCAAGGGAAAGCTCTGCGCCCTTGGCGTGAGCGGCGGTGATAGCCTCAATGTTGTCGAAGATTGCCTTGGTAACGGCGTAAACATCATCCTCGGAAGCGGAAGCGCTAACGATAAGGGTTGCCTTAACGGTAACGGTCAGCACCTCTTCGGTCTGGTTTGCATAGGTTCCTGCAGGAATGCTATGTACGGTGTAGAAGGGGCAAGCAGCGAGCAGTGCCTCAGCCACAGCGCCGTCAATAGGAACGAGGCGCGCATTGCTGTTGGTGGTGAAAAGCTCGGTGATAGCGGGCGTAGGAGGGCCTGCTACGATAAAGGCGGCGTCAATCTTGCCATCCTTCAGAGCGTCTGCGGAGTCAGCAAAGGACTGATACTGGGGGTCGATATCTGCTTCCGTCAAGCCTGCAGCCGCAAGAACGTCCATTGCGTTGAAGTAAACGCCGGAGCCTGCAGCACCGATAGAAACCTTCTTGCCTCTCAAATCGGCAACGGAGGTGATGCTGGGATCCATCGTTACGAGCTGAACGGCCTCTGCGTACAGACCGCCGATAACGCGGATGGAGTCAATCTTGCCCTCGGTTGCGAAGGAGCGAGAGCCAAGCCAAGCGTACGCCATAACGTCGGACTGAACGGTGCCCAGCTGATAGTTGCCCGCATCAATGCCAAGAATGTTAGCCTTGGAGCCATCGGTGGAAACAACGTTGACAGTAACACCGGCAGAGGTCTTAATCTGGGTGCCCAGAATGCCACCGTAGCCGTAGTAGGTGCCTGCCGTTCCGCCGGTACCCATCACCATCACGGAGCCGTTACAAGCAACCAAAGCCGTAACGAGCATAACGAGAATCAATGCAAGAGAAATAAGCTTTTTCATGATTTTCCTCCAATAAAAGAATATCGCTTCAATTATACAATATTTTGAAAAAAATTGCAACTGCTTTTGAGATAAATTTCGTTTTTTTTTGCATTTCTGCGCATTTTTATAAAAATATGCTATAAAATATCCCCGTCACCTGCATAGATAACGGGGAAAACGCAATTGGCGATTTTGTTCGTGCGTGCATTTCGTGCCAATGCTTTTCAGTAAAACGGTAGCATTTTCAAAAGAAGGTAGGCCTCTTTAAAGGCTCACTTTCGCCGATAATTGAGCCACCAGCCGAAATAAAAGAGGAGTATAGCCATCAGACATCCCGCGCTGAGTGCGGTCGAGATGCTTTGCAAAAGGGCAAAGCGGTCAAAGTATCCCGCCGCATCCACCAGCACCGAGAAAAGCGAAAGCGTTGAGATGGCAAACAAAAAGCGGCTCGTCATCTTCTCGTTTTCCAGAATCTCGTGGTTTTGCAAAAGCTCTATCTGCTCCTCGTTGTCATGAATATCCACAAGAAGCCTGTCAATTCCCAAAATCGCGTACATATGGGAATATATCGTCTGATACAGCTGGTCGTCAGACACGACGCTGAAGGAAAACGAGGTTTTCAAATACGAGGTTTTCAGGTTGAGCTTTTCCTTCTCGCGACGGGTATATTTATGCGCCATTGAGGTTTTTTCAAGGAAGCAAATGGCGCCAAAACGCTGATTCAAGAGCACCAGATACATAAAGCGATAATTTCTCGAAAGGTGCGTCGGCTTGTATTTTTTCAAAAAATTATCGGTGCTTTGGTTGCCGGTATAATGGAAAATATTAACCAGCCCCTCCTGCGATCCTGCCCAATGGTCGTAGGGATACGGCTCGAAAATCATATCGTATTCGCCAACGAAGCTTGGCATCGGAAAATCCTTATGATAGCCTCTTCTCAAGTGGATAAGATGCCTTTGCAGCTCTTCCGCCGCAAGCGCCTCCTTCGTGCATATCTGATGAAACATTTTGCATTCAAATTTGAAGTCGGAGGCCGCAAAAAAGATAGAAGCCCCCGCCTGCCTGGGAATCAGCCCCTCAAGTGCGGCAAGCAGCGTCAGGCCGTCCTTGTGTTCCCTATCTGCGTGCTTGGCGTTTTTAAAGCGGAAGGAGAAATCCGCAATTTCATCCAAGGAAAGCCCCTCGTACACAATATGAAGCTCTGCAAAAACGCACCCCGTCGAAAAGCAGGAAAGCCTGATTTCCTCAAGAGAAGCCCGCTTTTCCGCGGCGTTTTCCGCTTGCAGCAAGGAAAGAGTCGGGAAAAACTCGGGCAAAAGCCCAAACTCCGTATAAAGCGCCTCATTGCTGTAAATCCCTGATATATACGGAAGCATATATTGCGGCGCCTCGTCCTTGGGTAGCTTGATATAGCGCGCGTCCTTTCCAATCACCGAAACGAAATTCTTATAATTGTCCGTCCAAATGGGCGCAAAAAACACCGTTTTATTTTTAAATTCCTGTTCTTCAACCGTACTCATGCAAAAATCCTCCGTACGCTTAAATTGTTTTTTGAAGGGAAAGGCGCAAGCGCTTACCAGAGCCCGTCCGCTTGCTCCGTTACGAATTTTTTCTGACAGTTTTCAAGCAAAAGCCTTGCGTTCTTGTAAGGGTCGGTGGCCGAAAAGGCAATGGGCGTCGAAAATCTACCGTCTACCGCCGTCCAGTTGAGCGTGCCCCGTACCGTGAGGCGCTCTAAGTTATAGCTGGAAACGAACACGTCCTCGCCCATATAGATAAGCCCTGCGCCAAGGGTAATATCCCTAATCCAGTCACAAGCGGCAAACGCATAGTCGCTTATCCAGGTGACCGAATCGGGAATAACAACCTTCTCCAGCCTTATAAGGTCAAAAAAGGCGTATTTGCCGATTTTGGTAATACCGTTTGCGATTTCAAGAGAGGTAATCTCCTGCTTATATGCGTGCCAGGGCTGAGAGGTCGTGGTAAAGGTAACCATATCCCCCGTTCCGCCAATTTTTAGCTTGCCGTTAAAATTGTATTCCCAGGTGGTCTTGCCGCCTGCGCTGCCGCCAATGGCAACGGCGGTAAAGACCAAGTCACGGGACGGCATCACCGTGGGAACGGTGCTATCCCATACGTACCATTTGCTTCCCTCGGGAGTAGGGGCGGTTATCGCCTCGCCCTCCTTTAAGGACAGGGCTTCTATCACGGTGCCGTTTACCTTAAAGGTGACCGTGTGGGGTCTGTTATCCTCCAAAACGGCGTCGCACACCGAACAGCGCACAAGCCCATTCTGCTCCTCCCCGGGCGTATGCCTGTCGCTCTTGGCAAGGGCTTTTTCCTCGGCTTCCGAGCATTTCGTGCAGGCTCTGATCTGTTTTCCTTCCTTCTTACAGGTGGCTTCCTCTGCCGTAGTCCACTCGCCGAAGCTGTGGGCGCATACAGCGCCGCCGTCAGCAGAGCCGCCGCCCTCGGTGGAACCGCCCTCGGTGGAACCGCCTTCCGTGGTGCCGCCTTCCGTGGTGCCGCCCCCTTCGCCGTTGCAAGAGACGAGGGCAAAGCTCAAAAGAGCTACAAGCAACAGTATAACCACTTTTTTCATGTCTTTTCTCCTCTTCTTATCACGATTCTTTTTTCAAATTCATAATAATCCTTGAATAGTTTTTCTCTTATCAAAATCAAGCATTTCAATCCTTTTCTCGTTTATCAGGTACGCCTTTTGAATGATGTCATAAGCGTATTTTTCGTTCTCAGTTTTCGGGGGATTGTGGAGAAAGTAGGTTTTGCATCTGAGCAATGTTAATTTTACTTGATAATATGGCTTTAAGTCTATCATTTCCGCGCTCCTTTCGGATGGTAATACACACTATACCGAAAGAATGCGGAAAGTCCAGAGGGTTTGGGGAAAATTATTTATTATTTTTTTCGCTGTATTGATTGAGGAAATGAGCATCGCTCGGAGTGATTTGCACTTTGATTCAAGAAAGTTATACTGTTCCTCTCCAATATAATTCGTTTTATAAAGAAGCTCAAGCCAATAACCCGTTTCGCTCGCTTCTTTAAGGGCAATTTGCATTTTAGAAATAAAATCAGCAGCACCGTGTGCATATTTGGCTTCACGGATGTTCGCACCGATCGACGTGCCGCTTCTGCCAATCTGATTTGACATGATATTTTCTCGTTGTTCCTTCAGCTGCTTAACGAGATTTATAATGTGAACCGCAAAATCTAAAGATTGCTCGGTCAGCTTATCATTTGCCATAACATCACCGCCTTTTTGATAATTGTACCATAAAACTAAGTGTTTGTCAATGAAGCATTCGCTACGCGAATATGAAGCAGAAGCCTTACGGCTTCTATGAAGCGGCGGCTTTGCCGCCATGAAGCGAAGCGCACAGCAACCTCTCCGTGAGCCGAAGGCTCGCTTCACAGAACGAAGTTCTGCTTCATTTTTCATGCACCATCGGTGCGCTTCATTGCAACCAAAAACGAAAAAGCAGTCCGTTGGACGCTTTTGTTTTTGGTTGCGAAGGCAGGATTTGAACAGATCTGTTGCTTTTATAATCTTCGGGTTATGAGCTGATGGAATAGAGTGCCTTTCTCCATCGATAACCTTGACAAAACGAAGCGGAGGTGGTATAATGAAACGGATAG
>JBGVMO010000059.1:0-7543 GCA_045124835.1 Eubacteriales bacterium | reverse complement strand
GGCTGTGAGGCGCCGCGCGCTTATTTTGTTCCTTACGCAACCGAAGCACAGGCAAGGGAGGAGCTGCGCGACAAGAGCCCCTTCTTCAAGAGCCTTTGCGGAACGTGGGATTTTTATTACTACACCTCGGTGGCCGATGCGCTTTCGCTTGACGCGGCCGAGACCGAGGCCAAGAGCAAGAAAAAAATGACCGTGCCGATGAACTGGCAGATGGCGCTGGGCGAGGGCTACGACGTGCCCCAGTACACCAACATCAACTATCCCTTCCCGATGTGCCCCCCTATCGTTCCCGAGGAAAATCCCGCGGGTCTTTACGTGCGCGATTTTTGCTATGAGGAAAAGGCGGACAAGGAGACCTACATGGTCTTTGAGGGCGTGGACAGCTGCTTCTATCTCTACGTCAATGACGTGTTCGTGGCGTACAGCCAGGTGAGCCATTCGACCTCCGAAATTCTCGTTTCTCCGTATCTGCAAAAGGGTAAAAACACCGTAAAGGTGCTGGTTGTCAAGTGGTGTGACGGCTCGTATTTGGAGGATCAGGATATGTGGCGCGGCTCGGGTATTTTCCGCGAGGCTTACCTGCTTGCGCGTGACAAGGCACACGTGAAGGACGTTTTCTTGCACCCTGCGCTTACCGAGGATTTGCAAACGGGAGAGCTTTCCTTTGACGTTTCTGCGTCTGCATCTCTTTCTCTTTCCTATCGCCTGCTTTCTCCCGACGGAGAAACGCTTTTCGAGGGTGCAAGGAAGATTTCGGGTGAGGAAACGGTCTCTCTTCCCGCACTTCCTTCGCCGCTTCTTTGGAGCGACGAGGAGCCGAATCTGTATACTCTTTTGCTGTGTGCGGGTGAGGAGCATCTTTGCTTCTCTGTCGGCTTCCGCCGCCTTGAAATCAAGAATAAGGTCTTCCTTCTCAACGGCAAGCCCGTGAAGCTCAAGGGCGTCAACCGCCACGATAGCCATATGCTTCTCGGCCACGCAACGCCCATGCAGCATATGCTGGACGATTTGCTTTTGATGAAGCGCTACAACATCAACACCATCCGCACCAGCCATTATCCCAATGACCCGCGCTTTACCGCCCTTTGCGACAAGCTGGGCTTTATGGTTTGCGATGAGGCGGATTTGGAGTGCCACGGCATTGACCGCTCGTGGCGCTATAAGCGGGGCGAAAGCTACGATTTCTACACCCCCTTGACCGACAACCCCGATTGGACGGAGGCCTACGTTGACAGAGCCGCCCGTCTCCTTGAAAGAGACAAGAACCACCCCTCCGTTATTTTCTGGTCGGTGGGCAACGAAAGCGGCATCGGTATGAATCACCGCGCCATGTCCGACTATTTCAAGCGCCGCGACCCTGCGCGCTTTGTGCACGCTGAGGACGAGAGCCGCTACGCCTTTTATTTCCGCATAGAGAGCAACGTTGACGCAGGCCGCCACGGCGCGCCCGTTGCCGACGGCGAAAGAAAGGCGCAGGAGGTGGAGGAGTATTTCGATATTGAAAGCCGTATGTACCCCTTTATTGACGAGATGGAACGGGCGTACGTGAAGGACGCGCGCATCACGAAGCCCCTCTTCCTTTGCGAATACTGTCATGCGATGGGCAACGGCCCCGGCGACTTAAAGGCGTACTGGGATTTGATTTACAGGCACGACTGCTTAATGGGCGGCTGTGTCTGGGAGTGGACGGACCATTCCGTTGCACTCTACGATGGTGTGGAGAGCGCGCCGCGCTTTACCTACGGCGGTGACTTTGGCGACTATCCCAACGATGGAAATTTCTGCGTAGACGGTCTCGTTTATCCCGATAGACGCCCCCATTCGGGGCTTTACGAATTGAAGGAAATCCTCTGCCCCGTTGCAGTCAAGGGGCTTTCGGGCAACCGTCTTACCCTCTTCTCGCGCCGCTATTTCTGCGACCTTTCGGACGTTTCTCTCGTTTACACCGTGGAGGAAAACGGACGCGCCGTTTATAGCGGCAGGGTGATGGGGCTCGGCCTTGCGCCGCAGAGCGAGGGCGATTTTGTGCTTGATTTGCCCGCCTTGAAAAAGGACGCCTACTACACCTTGAACCTCTCCTTCCGTCAGGCCAAGGCAACCGCTTGGGCCGACGTTGGCTATGAAATCGGCCGCGGCCAGATTCTTTTGCAGGAGCCCAAGGAGGCGCTTGCCGCTTCGCCGCTCGGCACGGTTGCCGTTGCCGAGGACGCACGCGAATACACCGTGACCGACGGGGAAAACGAATACCGTGTTTCTAAGAAAACGGGTATGCTTACCTCCATTATCTCGGAGGGAACGTCCCTTCTTTCTGCGCCGCTTGCCCTTGAGGTTTGGCGCGCGCCTACGGACAACGATTCGCACGTATCGAGAAGCGTGTGGTATCCGCTCGGCTACGATAAGGCAACGGCCGACTGCCGCGGCGTTTCTCTTGCACGGGTGGACGAAAAAACGGTGGAAATCGTGTCCGACGTCTCTCTCTCTGCACTGTCGAGATGGCCCTTCCTTGCCGCCAAGGTCAAGATGACCTTCGTTGCGGGCAGAGGTGTTTTCCTTGCCGTTGACGCCAAGTATGAGGAGCGCGTTTTCACGGCCGCGTGGGGCTACGACAGGCCCACTCTTCCGCGCTTTGCGCTTCGCCTGACGATGCCGCGCGGCTATGAGAATATGACCTATTTCGGTCTTGGTCCGCGCGACAATTACAGCGACAAGCGGCTGGCCTCGTATCTCGGCCTCTTTTCCACCACCGCAAAGGACAACTTTGAGCATTACGTGCGTCCGCAGGAAAACGGCGCACACGGCGATTGCCGCTTCGCCGCCGTGACGGGTGCAACGGGGCAGGGACTTTGCTTCTTTGCGGACAATTTCCTGTTCAACGCAACCCATTATCCGCCCGAGCTTCTGACGGTGACACGCCACGATTACGAGCTTGTGCCCAAGGACGAGGTAACCGTTTTGCTGGATTACAAGCAGTCGGGCATCGGCTCCAATTCCTGCGGCCCCTTCCTTGCCGCAAAGGAGCGCTTTAACGAGGGCGAATTTTCCTTCAAGCTGCGCATTCTTCCCGCCTATTTGCAGGGGGTTGACGCCTTCGAGGAGGAGAAAAGACGCATTTGAGTCCTTTGATTTTCAAAAAGTCCCTACATTTTCATAAAAATCCATAAAATTTTCAACCGTAAAAGCGGGCGAAGGGAAGCCGAAAAAGGAAAATGGCTTTCTTTCGCCCCTTTTCCTTAAAAATCGTCAAAAATACACGGCAAAGCCCTTGACAAAAAAAGAGGAAAATGCTATAATAAATCCGTTGATAACAGTCTTTTGTGACCGACGGATTAGGTGGATAACCACAGGGGAGCAAAGGAAGGATTGCCGACCGTCTGGGCACGCTTATCTTTGAGAAGATAAGTGCGCCCTTTTTTAATTTAAAATCATTTAAAATCAAATGGAAAGAGGTTGAAGCAATGAAAAAAATAGCCATCGTTATGGGAAGCGACAGTGATTTGCCTATCGTGCAGAAGGCAGTAGACACCCTCGCTTCCTTTTCTGTTCCTTACGAGGTGCACGTATTCTCTGCGCACAGAACGCCCGAGGAGGCGGCCGCGCTCAGCAGAACGGCGCGCGAGAAGGGCTTTGGCGCCATTATTGCCGCGGCAGGCATGGCCGCACATCTGGCGGGCGCTATCGCCGCCAACACCACGCTGCCCGTCGTTGGCATTCCCGTTGCATCGGGCGGCCTTGGCGGAATGGACGCACTGCTTTCCACGGTTCAGATGCCCACGGGCATTCCCGTTGCCACCGTTGCGGTGAACGGCGCGGCCAACGCCGCTTTGCTTTGCGTGCAGATGCTGGCGATTGAGGACGCTTCTCTTGCCAAGGCGCTTGACGATAAGCGCAAGGCCGATGCGGCAAAGGTTTTAGAAAAGAACGCCGCCATCGAAAAGCAATTTAACTGATTAAAAATTTTTTGAAAATAAAAAGGAGACACAAAAATGAGCATGAGCTTGGTTTACACCGGAAAAACGAAGGATGTATACGCACTGGACAATGGAAACTATCTTTTGAAGTTTAAGGACGATTGCACGGGCAAGGACGGCGTGTTCGATCCCGGCGAGAACAGCGTTGGCTTGACCATCGACGGCATTGGCGACGTCAATCTCCGTATGTCCGTTTATTTCTTTGAGAAGGTGAATGCCGCCGGCATTCTGACCCATTTTGTAAATGCCGATTTGAAGGAGACCACCATGGAGGTGCTTCCTGCGCGCGTATTCGGTAAGGGCCTTGAGGTTATCTGCCGCTACAAAGCCGTTGGCTCCTTCTTCCGCCGCTACGGCGACTACATCGAGGAGGGCGCAGATCTCCCCGCATACGTGGAGATGACCTTCAAGAACGATGCGAAGGGCGACCCGCTGGTAACCGAGGACGGCTTGGCTGACCTTGGCGTTATGAGCCACGAGCAGTATGCCGACACCAAGGCTATGACCCAGAAGATTACCGCCATCGTTGCCGAGGAGCTTGCCAAGAAGGGTCTTGTGCTTTACGATATCAAGTTTGAGTTCGGCTACGATAAGAACGGCAAGGTTATGCTGATTGACGAGATTTCCTCCGGCAATATGCGCGTATACAAGGATGGCAAGTATATTGACCCCGTCACCCTTTCCAAGCTTTTCTTCGCTTAATCGGGCAACCGTATAAGTAAGCGAAAACGAAAAAAGGAGAACTATATGGGTGGCTTTTTTGGGATAACGGCGAAAAAGGACTGCGTGCAGGACGTGTTCTTCGGGGTTGACTACCATTCTCACCTTGGCAAAGCAAGGGCGGGTATGGCCTCCTTGATGCCCGACGGATACTTTGAGAGAGAAATTCACAACATTGAAAACTCTCCCTTCCGCACCAAGTTTGACAACATCGCGCATCGCTTGCAGGGCAACGCCTGCATCGGCTGTATCAGCGACGTGGAGCCGCAGCCCATTCTGATTCATTCCAAATTCGGCTATTATGCCATCTGCTTCGTCGGCGCGGTGATGAACTGTGACGCGCTTGCCAAGCAAGAGCTTGCCGAGGGCACGGGCGTTTTTCAGTGCATGAGCGGCAACCGAGTCAATTCTCTTGACGTGATAGCCGCCTTGATTGAGCGCAAGGACGATTTTGTGGAGGGCATTCGTTACGCCCAGTCGCAAATTGAGGGCTCGGCCTCGCTTCTCTTTATGACCGAGAAGGGCGAGCTTATCGTTGCCAGAGACAAGGATGGCCGTCTTCCCGTTTCGGTGGGCAAGAGCAGAGAGGGATACGCGGTATCCTTTGAGTCCTTTGCCTACGAGAAGCTTGGCTATGAGACGGTCAAGACGCTTCGCTCGGGCGAGATTCTGCGCCTCACGCCCACCTCGATGGAGGTTTTGTTCGAGGGGTACGAACAGAGCAAGATCTGTGCGTTCCTTTGGACCTATTACGGCTTTTCCACCGCGGTATACGACAACGTGAACGTGGAGGTCATGCGCGTGAAGAACGGCGCGATTATGGCGGAAAACGAAAAGGAAAACGGAACGCTTCCTGACGTTGATTACGTTTGCGGCGTGCCCGATTCGGGAACGCCCCACGCGATTGGCTACGCAACGGCAAGCGGCAAGCCCTTTGCCCGCCCCTTCATCAAGTACACGCCTGCTTGGGCAAGAAGCTTTATCCCCACCAACAAGAAGGAAAGAGAAAAGATTGCCAAGATGAAGCAGATTCCCGTCAAGGAGCTGATTAAGGGCAAGGATCTTCTGTTTGTGGACGATAGCATCGTGCGCGGCACGCAGCTGGGCGAAACGGTAGACTTCCTCTACCAGAACGGCGCAAAGTCGGTGCATATCCGCTCTGCATGCCCCCCGATTATGTACGGCTGTAAGTACCTCAACTTCGCGCGCAACACCAGCGATATGGAGCTTCTTGGCCGCAAGGTGATTATGGAGCTTGAGGGCGAGGAGGGCTTTGCTCATATCGAGGAATACAGCGACGGAAAAACCGAGCGCGGCAAGAGACTGCGCGAGAAGATCTGCGAAGAGCTTCATTTCGATTCCTTGGAGTACCAGACGCTTGAGGGTGTCGTGAAGGCCATCGGCATTCCTGCCTGCCGCCTTTGCACGTACTGCTGGAACGGAAAAGAATAATTTTCAAAAAACAAAGCTGAAAGGATAAAGACATGAAGGATTCTAAATCGGAAAGCTACGCTGCGGCGGGCGTGGATATCACGGCCGGCTACCGCGCGGTTGAGCTTATGAAATCGCATATCGGCAGAACCATGACGGAGGGAGTTTGCTCGGACGTTGGCGGCTTCGGCGGTCTTTTTGAGCCCAACCTTTGCGGCATGGAGAAGCCCGTTCTCGTTTCCGGAACGGACGGCGTCGGCACCAAGCTGAAAATTGCCTTCTGCCTTGACAAGCACGATACGGTGGGCATTGACTGCGTGGCTATGTGCGTCAACGACGTTATTTGCTGTGGCGCAAGACCCCTCTTCTTCTTGGACTACATTGCCTGCGGCAAGAACGTTCCCGAGAGAATTGCCGCCATCGTTTCGGGCGTTGCTGAGGGCTGTGTGCAGTCCGGCGCCGCGCTCATTGGCGGTGAAACGGCAGAGATGCCCGGCTTTTACCCCGAAAACGAATACGACCTTGCGGGCTTTGCCGTGGGTATCGTGGACAAAAACAAGATTCTGCGCCCCGAGACGATGCAGAACGGCGACGTTATCATCGCCCTTCGCTCCAGCGGCGTGCATTCCAACGGCTTCTCCCTGGTGCGCAAGGTGTTCGGCGTTGGCGAGAAGGATATCACCTCTCCCGTTGCCGAGCTTGGCGGAAAGTCGGTCGGCGAGACGCTTCTGACTCCCACCAAGATTTACGTGAAGCCCGTTACCGCCCTGCTTGACGCGGTGACCGTTCGCTCTATTTCTCACATCACGGGCGGCGGCTTCTACGAGAATATTCCGCGCAGCCTGCCCGACGGCTTCGGCGCGAAGATTGAAAAATCCGCTTTGCAGATTCTCCCCATCTTCGATTTGCTTGCCAAGACGGGCAATATCCCCGAGCGCGATATGTTCAACACCTTCAATATGGGCGTTGGTATGAGCATTGTTGTTAAGAAGGACGAGGCCGATAAGGCTCTTGAAATCCTGCGCGCCAACGGCGAGGACGCCTACATTATGGGCGAGATCGTCAAGGGACAGGACGGCGTTATCTTCGCTTGATAATTCTGCATTAAGAAGAGAAGAGCTATGAAGGAAAAAACCAAAATTGCCGTTTTGGTGTCGGGGGGCGGCACGAATTTACAGGCCCTGATTGACGCCGAGAAGAGCGGCATTCTGCAAAACGGAACAATCGCTCTTGTCATTGCCGACAAGGAGGAGGCCTACGCCTTAGAGCGCGCACGGCGCGCAGATATTCCCACCAAGGTGCTGGTTAAGAAGAGCTTTCCCTCCAAGGAGGCCTTTGAGGCGGCGCTTATTGCCGCGCTTGACGAGGCGGGCATTGAGCTTATCGTGCTTGCGGGCTTTATGTGCATTCTGAGCGAGGCCTTT
>JBGVMO010000058.1:0-2743 GCA_045124835.1 Eubacteriales bacterium | reverse complement strand
ATTATCAAGGGTGCGACCGCGCATATAGGCAAGCGGCGCTATCTCTATCATATTTTTTTCAAGATAGTGTTGATAGTTTTCGGGGCCGAGCATTTCGTAAAGCGCATCATACAGCGGACGAAGATACGGATCAATTTTGCTTTGCAAATCTCCCGGCAAAAAGCCGAGACGCTCCCCTGCTTCGACGGCAGGCCGTGTCAAAACGATTCTGCCGACCTCCTTTTTTCGCAGGGCGTCCACCGCCATAGCCACCGCCAAGAAGGTTTTGCCCGTTCCCGCAGGGCCAACGCCAAAGACGACAGTATTTTTTCTGATAGCCTCCACGTATTGCTTCTGCCCGAGTGTTTTGGGCTTAACGGGCTTTCCGCGGCTGGTGATACACACAGCATCTGTGCCGAATGTGGCAAGTGCCTCATACGCACCGTCCTTGACAAGAGCGATGGCATAGTGCAAAACCTGCTCTGTGACTGCTTCATTGCGCAAAACTACCTGCTTCAAATATTGTAAAACACTCTCTGCCTTCTGCAGATTTTCTTCCGTTCCCTCAATGGCAACGGTATCCACCAAGGAATCCTGCTCTGCTTCGTTTGAGATGCGAACGCCAAGTGCCTCCTCCAAGGCAAAGGCATTCATATTGCATATGCCAAAGACCGAGGCCGTTACGTCCGGCGTTCCGATTTTAACGAATCTTTTCATTTGATGTACTGCCTTTCACGGCCCTTTCTTTTTTATTCGGTCACGGAAAAAGGCAAGAGCTCTGCAACGTTAACCGTATAGCGCACGATCCCGTGCAAACAGACACCGCTTTCCGTTGCCGTTGCCGTTATGCTTTTGGATAAAAGCATGCCTCCCTTAAGCAAGGAGAAAAGCTTGTTTTTCAAAAGCGTATATGCCAGACGCAAAGCCTCCTCGTGCGATAGAAGCGAGCATTGCTCCACCGTTTTGACACGCAAAACTCGCGCAAGCGAAAGGGGCAAGCGCCTTCCGTCTGAAAAGCTGATGGCTTCTTCTTTTATTATTGTACCATAACTTTCGGGAATTTCACCACTATTTATTGAAATATTTATGGATTTTCCAAAAAAATTTATGATATATCGCTCTAAAACCGTCTCTTCATCCACACTTTGCGTCTGTAAATAGGGTACAAAGACGGAAATCTCCTCTGTCCGCTCTCCTATTACGACGGCTTCAGCACAAATAAAGGCTTCCGCCTTGTCGCCCTTCAGAATGCCGCTAACGAGCAAATCTCCTTTTTTTACGGACTGCCCCTTTTTAACAACAGGCGTACCGTGCGTCACGCTTATTTCCGAGATCACGGCGTCCTCGCCGGCCACAACGTTGGCATATTTCGGTTTTTCCTCTTTCTTGAAGCTATCCGTTTCCAAAATTTTCACATTCAGAACCGTTCCCGTTCTGTAAATACCCATCCAGGCAATTTGAGGATTTTGCAATCGGTAGCGATTGCAGATTTCTTCAAAATCCATAAACGGAATTACCCCTCCGACCGAAAGACCCATTTCAGAAAGCTCTGTTTTTATATCGGCAGACAATAAGGCTTCATTTCCTTCGATACGTACCTCCCAAGCAACCTGCGTTCCTAAAAAAAGTGTCAGAACAAAAATGACCGCACCGAGAAAAAGGCCGGCACGAAGCCGATACCGCGCAAACCTGAAAGGAAGGCCGCCCTTATAAGAGGTATACGCTATTTTCTTTTCCTGTAAAGCAAGAGCCCATGCAGACGCGCTCCTGCACGGCACGGCTATCATCCCCTCACAAACGGAAACAACAGGGAGCGAGCTTTGCAGAACAAGATTGAGAACGCCCACGTATTCCTTCGCCTCAAACGAAAAAAGAACGTATCCCAAAAGCCGAAACCATAGAGAAATTTTGCATCTGTTTTTTCGATTTTTTCGCATAATTACCCCTTTTGGTCATCAAGACACTCAAACGAAACGGCTTCTATTTCCCCTGTAATTTCAAGTGCGCCGCCTGCATACGCAACGGTGCAAAGCTCCTTGCCCGTAAAAATCATTTTATCACGCGAGACGAAAAGCGCAACGCGCTCCTTTGTGCAATCGGATATTCTTTTGACCCCCTCGACCAAGGCTCGCCTTTTCCCCTTTTCAAAGGAAAGCTCCACTCGGTGCGTTGAAAGAAGAGAAACGGATGGCACCGTTTTCTTTTTTCTTTCCTTCATAATACCTCTCCCATTATCATAAAAATACTCTATAGCGTCGGCTTGAAAGAGGCGTCCGCCGGGCGCTTTTCAACCGAAAGCTATTGCTTTATTCTATGACGAGGTGATGGGCTTCATGCGTGAAGAAATAAAACACAAAGCAAAGGGGCTTCCCCTGCAAATAGGATTGGCCCTGCTTTTATTTTGGATTTTTAAAAACGCACCGCTTCTGCAAAACAGCGTAAAAGCGGCGCTTTCGGTTTGCTTTGATTCTTTGATTCCTTCCCTTTTCCCTTTCTTTATTCTTTCTGATCTCCTTTCGCAAACCAAGGAGGGAGAAAAGCTTCTGGCTTTCCTTTCGCGCCCTGTCGCCTTCCTGCTTCGCACGGATAGAAAGAGCGCAGGGGCCTACATCAGCGGCTTACTTTTAGGCTTTCCGATGGGTGTTAAGCAGTTGGCAGAGGGATACGCCGACGGAATTATCGAAAAAAGTGAGGCAGAACGGCTTTTGCTGATTTCAAACAACACGGGGCCTGCCTTTGTTATAGGATGTCTTGGCGGCCTTTT
>JBGVMO010000057.1:0-2151 GCA_045124835.1 Eubacteriales bacterium | reverse complement strand
GATTTTCCGCATTTTTTATACGCATATTCAGCCAAGGGCGGCGAAGATGGGCAGGGCAAGCTGCCAGACGAGGCCGAGAATATTGACTATCCAGAAATACCAATGCTTCGTTTTATGGTGAAACAGGTTCATACCGATAAGCGCGCCGACAGCGCCGCCAAGGAAGCCGAAGAGCAAAAGCACAGACTCCTTGATGCGCCAAAGACCCTTTTTGGCCTTGAATTTATCCACGCCGTATAAAACAAAGGCGATAAAGCTTACAAGCGCAAGCACAACGATATATCCGATGTAAAACTCTTGAGTCATAAGACGCTTCCCTCTTTATGTTTTATCAATCGCGGTGGAACAGCTTTTTGGTTTGATACTGGGGCTCCGAGGTCAGATTGATGCCGAGCTTTTTCAGGACGTTTTCGTCCACAGGGGCAAGGATAACCGAGGAATGTGCCTCACAGCCGCGCAGCTTATCAAGCTGCTCCAAGGCAAGCTTGGCGTTGGGATTGGTAACGGCAGAAACAGAGAGGGCAACCAAAATCTCGTCCGTATGCAGACGGGGGTTATGGTTTCCAAGGTGCTTGACCTTCAGCTCCTGCACAGGCTCGATAATTTCGGGGAAAATCAGATGGATTTCATCGGGAATGCCTGCCAAGTGCTTCAAGGCATTGAGCAGCATTGCGGCGGTTGCACCGAGAAGCGAGGAGGTCTTACCCGTGACGATGGTTCCGTCCGCAAGCTCCAAGGCGGCGGCAGGAGAGCCTTCTATATCTGCCTTTTGGCAGGCGGCGCTGATAACGGGGCGTTCCTCCGTTTCAATGCCGAGAAGATTCATCAAAAGCTTGATTTTCTCCACGTCCGTTCCCTCGGAAAGACCTTTTCTTTGGTTACAAAGGGCGGAATAGTAGCGGCGGATAATTTCAACGCGCGAGGCGCGGCGGCAGGCCTCATCGTCAATAATGCAGTTGCCTGCCATATTGACGCCCATATCCGTGGGAGATTTGTAGGGGCATTCTCCGCTGATTTTTGCCATCATAGCAGAGAGAACGGGGAAAATTTCCACGTCTCTGTTGTAGTTGACGGTGGTAACGCCGTAGGCATCCAAATGCCAGGGGTCTATCATATTCACGTCATTAAGATCCGCGGTTGCGGCCTCATAGGCGACGTTAACGGGGTGACGCAGGGGAAGATTCCAGATGGGGAAGGTTTCAAACTTGGCATAGCCCGATTTGACACCGCGCTTCTGGTCGTGATAAAGCTGAGAAAGGCAGGTTGCCATTTTGCCGCTACCGGGGCCGGGGGCGGTGACAACCACGAGAGAACGCGAGGTTTCGATGAACTCATTTTTGCCGTAGCCCTCGTCACTCACGATGGTGGCAACGTCCGAGGGATAGCCTGCGATGGGGTAATGACGGTACACCTTAACGCCGAGGGATTCAAGGCGGCGCTGGAAGGCCTCTGCCGACTGCTGATCCTTATATTGCGTTAAAACCACGCTTCCCACGTAAAAGCCAAAGCCACGGAAAGCGTCAATCAAACGGAAAACGTCCTGATCATACGTAATGCCGAGGTCACCTCTGACCTTGTTTTTCTCGATATCTGCCGCATTGATGACGATAACGATTTCTGCCTCGTCCTTGAGCTGCACCAGCATTTTGATTTTGCTATCGGGTGCAAATCCCGGAAGCACGCGCGATGCGTGAAAATCGTCAAAGAGCTTGCCGCCGAATTCCAAGTAAAGCTTGCCGCCAAACTTGTCAATTCTTTCTCGGATTTGCTCGGACTGCATTCTGATATACTGTTCGTTGTCAAAGCCTATTTTGCCCATTGTTTTCCCCTCGTAGCCTCGGAAGCTTTCTCGCGCCATAAGAGCGCATCATAATAAAATTATTGTACCACACATTTTTCGATTTTTCAACACAATTCAAAAGATTTTTGAAAGAAACGCGAAAATTTCTCCTTTTTCTTTTTCGGGCGAAGGGCTTGCAATTTTTTTGCCTTTATGCTACAATATAGGCGTTAATCTTGCCACTTGCGGCAGAACGGAGATTTTTATGAAAAACACATCCATCACGGCGGCAATTTCCCGCTTTTTGTTGCGCGCGACGGCCCTTTGCGTCGGCCTTACCTTCGGCTTTTTTATTCTCTTCGCCATTACAA
>JBGVMO010000056.1:0-8160 GCA_045124835.1 Eubacteriales bacterium | reverse complement strand
CGGCGCGCTGCGCGCGCCGCAAGGTTACGCCTAACGGCCGCGCGCAAACAAACTCTACCGACCGACAAACGCACTTTACGTTCATACTTTGTTTACAATCTTTTTTTATGTCACACCTGCAAGCCGAACAAAAACGAAAGAAGGGCACGAAAAAACAAAAAACGGCGCCGCTATCCCGCTGGCGCCGTTTTTTATTTGTGCGTGTTTTTTTCGTGCCAAAGATGCCAAGAGCGGCGAGGCCGCAAAGCTAAAGGATAAGTAAAAGCGCTAAGATAAATAAATGTAAGAGCCGCAGGGGAACGGCCGAGGGGCGTGGAAAAGGGCGTGAGACTTTACCACTCCCCTCGGGGAAACGGCTGTGGAAAAGTGGAAAAGGCCGTTAGACTTTCCCACTTTACGCACAGCTTTCTCGGCGTCCGTGGAAAAGGACCGTAAGACTTTCCCACCGCCGCCTGCGAGAACTACTATTCGTCCGCGACGGAGCGCGGCCGTCTTTATAAATGATATGATGGAAGCGCCAAGCGCAAACAACGGAAAGGAAAGGGAACAGGCCAAGCGTGTACGGAGGCGGCGCCACCCAACTGCCGCCTCCGTAGACTTTTACAGCAAAGGCTGATGCGGAGAACTCCGAGGGCGGTACCCTTCTGCCTGTAAGGATGATAGAACCGAACGCTCGGTTCCCACGGATACCCTTTGGCTCCCTCCGGCAACCTGCGGCTCAATAACAAAAGATAACGCCGCTAAAATAAGAAAAGCGCACGGTTATACCGTGCGCTTAGTTCGGCTTTATGGGGCAAGCTCGTCTATATCGCCCCACCAGGTGTCTTGAATAAAAGTGTTCACATCTTCTAAATTTTGGTTGAATGCCCAAAAATCGTCTGAAATAATGGCCTTCGTGCAAAAATCCTGATATTCAAGAATAACGTCGCTTTCGGGAATAAAATACGTCAATTCTGTCGGAATGCCGCGAGAATATATGATGCGCTCGTCACTCTTTAAAAGATATTTAAGAAGATAATGAAGAACAGGGCCCTTGCGGACGTCACGTTCGTTTAAATGTGTAAAATCACTTCGGCCATATTTGAGATCAAAAAAAGTATTGCGGTTAGCCGTTCGCATAGAACGGCTTTTAAAATCGTAATACCTCTCTGGATAAATCGCGCCTACCATTTGCGTTTCGGGAACGTGAAGAAGCGCGTGGAAATGCAAACGACCGCCAAGCTCCCCTCGTTCCCAAACGCCCATGTAATTCCATTCTCGGCGCGTATGTAAATGAGAAAGACAAACAGGAAGCCTTCTTTTGAAGGCCTCCTCGGTCAAAACAGCATCGTTATAGGTAAACGTTGTAAAATAATTCCAGGGATGAAGATACGCCTTGCGGCGAAAGCGTTTGACGCGCTCGTAATACTTATGCAGCTCTTTTTTCACTATTGGAGAGACGGCCTCTTCTAAAAAATCAGCATCGTAAGAAGCGCAAAGATTATTAATGATAAAAGAAGTTATATGCTTTTCGCGGCGACAGCCGGACTGAAGTGCAGCATGATAAAGCGCAACGCAGGACTCTTCAAGCTCTGTCGGCGGCATTTTTACGCCGCGGCGAAACTGCGCCGTTGGCTTGCCTTGCTTGATGCCGACATAATGACTACCGTCGTGATAAATCTTGAATAAACCGCCCTCCGTTTCTAAAACGGCAGGCGCCTTGGGCGCATCAAGAAAAGAAGCGCCCTCCGTAACGTTTACCGCCTCAACCATTGCTTATAAGTCCATTCTGCATTAAGCATTTTTGAATGATCTGCGAAGAAAATTGCAAGGCCTTTTCCTTTTGCTCTCCGCCAAGAGAGGCAAGAAGCTCTGAAACACGATAAAAACGCCTTTGCAGCTCTTCAAGAATAACGTTCAACTCAACGATAGCAGGCGAGGCCTTTGCCTCTTCCTTGGCGAGCCTTGCGGAGACCTCCTTTTCAACGTCCTTACGAATGGCGGTCATTTCTGCCTCCGTCAGCTCTCGCTTGCCGCCTGCTTCGATGGTAGCCATCAATTCTTCTATTTTTTCATCCTTAGCGCGAATCTCCTCCTTGGCGTCATCCAAAAGGGCCACCGCCTTTTTCGCCTGCTCCTTCGCTTCCTTCTTTGCTTCCTTCAGGTTGCCCTCGGCCGTCGTTCGCGCCGCGTAATGCTCAACGCGCTCCTTGTTGGCTTCCGCCAACTCCTCTTCCTTTTTGGAAAGAAGAAACTCAGCGTCTGCCTTGGCCTTATCGGCCTCCTCCTTGGCCGCTTCTGCCTCTGCCTTTGCTGCCTCGGCGGCTTTGAGCTCTTTCACAAGACGGCGGATTTCATTCTTGGATTTATCCTCCACCTCGGGAGCCAACGCCTTGCGCTGTTCCAAAGGAAGCGGCAAAAGCTCACACATTTGAGAATAGGAGAGAGCAGAAAAGACCTCGTCGCTGCTCATATCGGTATAAATACGAATAAGGTTATTGGCGGTTTTATACGAATAACCAACTGTTTCAAGCCAGGCCATATATTCACCTTCAGGAACACTTTGCCTTGCCATTAGTAGCCGGCTACCAATCTCAAAACAAGCATGGCGCGTATAGGCTTCGCAGGCGGTGATAATACCGCGCGCCTTGCTCTTGATTTCCTCAATTTCCTCGCCCAGGGCGTCAAGAGAAACAGGCGCCAAGGCTTGCTCCTCTATAACCTCCGCAACAGCCAACGAAGTGGCTTCTGCCGCCTCTACGGGCGCTTCTACCGTTACCTCTGCTTTTTCCTCCACGTTCTCCACGTTGTTTTGGACCTGGAGGTTTTCCTTTTTCTTTGCCATAATGTTTTTCCTTTCTTTTTCTGTTTTTAGACGGCCTTTTCTTTAGCTTTGGGAAGCTTAACAGGAACGCCGTTTGCGTTCCGAGGAGAGCCTGCACAAACCCAGCACCACCATTCATCCTTAAAACGCATAGCAGCATCACGGTCACGGGCAAAGAACTCTTCCTTGCGCTTTAATTCAAAATCGGTGCGGCAGTTCCGCCAGAGCTCATTCTTAAAGCCGTAGCATTGGCATATGCGCCCCTCGCGGACCTCAATGGTATAAAAGGCTTCATTGGGGCGCTCCTTTTCACGGAGGAAAAGGATAGTAGTAGTCCCATTCAGGTGGCGCTCTGCGTAACCGGCAACGCAGTTAGACTGCATTCTGCCCTCTGCCACGATATCCTCTGCCGTCATAGGAAAGACGATAGAGAAGCGCTCATCCTCATAAGCATACCGCAAGCGGCGCTCCTTCAGAGCGGCAAGGTCCTTTTTGCTAACCTTGCGGTTGACTATTTCACGACAAGCTACGGTAGTATCGTGCGCTTCAAAGAGCGCCTTGGGGAAGCAAACGTTGTGATTTGTTAAATCTAAGCCGATGACCTCTGCCGCTTCTATGTAATCTCTCCAGGCGGTAAAGGCCTCGCCGCAGTTGCCCCTTATACTACGCTTTTTGAGATAAGAAAAGGCGGCGGTTAAATTGATATCCTTGTTTTTGCAAAAATGATAGAAATTGACAAAAGTGCCCTTGCCCAGAAGGTTTGCTTGCTCCACAAAGGCGGAAACGTCCAAGGTTTTGCCCGTTTCGTACCACAGCTTCAAAATGCGCTTATCAAAGGCGATAGCGGCAAAGACGTTAGCCTGGGGCTTTGTCATACGGAAGAATTTAGCCATAGAGCGCTCCTTCCAATCCACCAGGTTCTTTTCATAGACCTTCCTATAAATGAGGTCGTATACCCATTCATACGCCTCATTATTGATAAGGAACTCAATTTGCGGATATTCCGCAAGCCTGCAAAAATAGGTGATGCCGTGAATGTATCGCGCCTCCGGACCGTCGCTGCATCGGTCACGAAATTCGGGCCATTGATAATAGCGCAGAAAGGAAGGGGCAAGGTCATCCAAGTTCATAAAGGAATAACTGACAAGTCCTTCTCGACTCACCGCAAAACACTCTCTGACGTTGACCTCCCTCATATTATGCTCGTTCTCGGTATAGGCCTCGTTATTAAAGAAGCAATGAGCTTCACCGGGATGGAGGATATACTTGGCTTTGATTTCTAACTCATACGTTGGAACAAAATCGCAGGGGGCGTTGTAGAATTTAGAAACAACGTAAAAGGCACGGAGAACCACCGTATTTTCGTCGGGGACGTGGATATGGACCAGGCGGTGCGTTTGCTCCAGGCTCTTGGCGTTTGTGATGCGTCCGCCTGCTATATACGTTACGCAGGCATCACAAATAGGGCAGTTCCCGTGGTCGCCGTGGGTGGAGGAATACGCCTCATCATTCATATAGACGTCTGTTTCCTTAGAAGCGGAAAACCAATTCAGACAGTTGGTGCAAAAGCACATTTTTTCCTTGCTGTTCTCGCGGAAATAAATAATATACTGCGTAAAATAGCCCTTTGCCATTTCCTCAACCTCAAGAGGATTATACCGTTTATATTCGTGCTTCATATTGCCCTCCTCAAAACAGGTCGAAGAGGTCAAGGACCACTGCTTTTTTATCCTGGACGCCAAGCGGATTGCGCTCAGCATCTGCGGAAAGGTTTATACGAAGCTGAGCCTCTACCGAGGAGCCAGGAAAATAAAACTGCGCCATTTTTCCGTAAACTTCAAAATCCGAAATACAGGAGCCGCAGCCCGACATAATTGCTTCGCAACAATCGTTTAAAGTTTTTTCGGAATCAAGGACCGCCTGGGCAAACTCCTCGTTTTGTTCGCAAAAATCAAGCAGCTGCGAGTAAACAGCAGGGCGAACGGCCGAAGCGTGTCGGCCGTTTATCTTTTCTTTCATCTCGTTTTCTAATTTTTCCTTCACTTTAGCAAGCATTTTCCTTCATTTCCTTTCTTTTTTGCCGGCGACGTTCGGCGGCCTTCTTTCTTCTTTCCTTGTTTTCTCGCTCAACGCTAAAGGCTTCAACGATTTCGGCGTACAATGCCTCCTCTTCAGATGGAAAGCAAATGCCAAACGCTGCTTCAAACGCTAAAACCATTGATAACGCATCAGGACCATAAGTATCGTTTACGCAATCCTTATAAATGCAATGCAAGCAATCATTGTTACAACTACCTCGCATTTTCAGCCCTCCTTTTCAACCGTTCGCGTTCGCGCCCAACACGTTCAATTAAAGGAACGTAAAGCACGTTTCTTGATGGAACATCATATATAGCATTTTTGTTTTTATCTAAGATTCTCGCAGATAAATAAGGCTCTTTATTTTTATTTAAATAAACAATAACGCTATGTATATAGCAATCCCTGATGACAATGCCCTGCATTGAATCTACCGTGAAATCTACAACATTGCCGTTAATAAATGCCGCATATAATTCCTTATCCGTCATCCGTTACGGTGTCCTCCTTGCCCTTGTTGGCAGTAAGCTCTCCTCGAATAAAGGCGCCTTGGTTGTCCTTCCAATATTCAAACTCAGAAATAAGGACTTTACCTCTTCCAAGGGCGCCGCGCGGAGAAACGCCTCTGCCGCCCGCATTTACAATCTTGATAGAACGCATAATGCGAAGGGCAGTATCTCTGCCGCAGTTAAAGATATCTCTGATATCGTCGGTAGTTAAGTAAGGTCTTTCCACGGGTGCTCCTCCTGAAATTTTCTCTTTTGCTTTAAAAAATCCTCCATACATTGAGCGTCACAGACGAAGCCTGGGGCGCAAATATTGTCCCCTGCCACCAGGTCAAGGACAGCGTCGCAACCCTTTACGAGCTTGCGGAAATCAAAGGTATAGGGTCTGTCGCCTAAAACTCTGTTCAGAGAGGCAACGAGGAAGGCGGCATCCGTCAGCTCCTCGGTGACGCAAATGGAACGTGTTTCATCAAAAAGCCCGTAGTAAACGCAGACAATTTCATAACGTTGTTGCATTTTCTTTTCTCCTTATTTTTTAATCAATAATAGTAAGATGCTTTTTTTCAAAGCTTTCCAGGGCTTGTTCGCTAACGATATAGTTGCGTCCAATGCGCATAGCCGGAAGCCGCTTGGTGCGAATCCACGCCCAGACCGTTGCTTTCTCAACGCGGTAGCGCTCTGCAACTTCTTCGCATGTGTAGAATTTTTCCATTCTTTTTCCTCCTTTGTGGTTTTTACTTGACTTTTGTTTATTTTTGTGATATAATGTTTTGCAAAGAAATAAAAACCCAATAAAAACGCCGAATTGTTCTCTTTTGTTTGGTTGTATTTAGTTTATCACATAGTTTTGTTTTTGTCAATAGTTTTTTAAAAAAATTTAGAAAAATTTTGTTTTGGAGTGAAAAATGAATTTATACGAGAAAATCCAAACCCTTTGCAGAGCTGAAGGCTTTGAAATTTCAAACTTAGGACAAAAAATCCCTAACTTAAAAATTACAAGAGGTTCTATTAGTGGATGGAAAAACGGAGCTAAACCTCGCGCAGACAAAATAAAAATAATTGCCGATTACTTTGACGTACCTGTTTCCTATTTCAACGAAGGAACTGTACAAACCATTCACGATAACCACGGAGTTATAGGCGACACGCACGCGCCCGTCACCATCAACAACGGCGCGCCCCTTGGTGATATCGAAAAAGAGCTTCTGAATATTTGCGCTCAACTCGATATGAAAAGAAAAAACGCCCTCTTAATGAAGGCGTATGAATTATTGGAAAATCCATAAAAGGAAAACAATATGCCAAGCTACGAAAAAAGAGGAAAAAAGCAGCTTTGGTCTGTTCGCTTTGACGTAATGGAAGACGGCCTCTTGAAAACAAAACGTCTTTCAGGCTTCAAAACGAAAGCTGAAGCGCAAAACGCCTGGCGCTTATACAAACCCGTGGAAAAGCCTAAAAAGGTCACAGAGAAAGAGAAAATCACCTTCTCCAAGGTTTGTGACGCATATTTAGATATGCAGAAGAGCCGCATTAAAAACAGTTCTTTCACGGATTGTATTTCCAGGCTCAAAAAAATAAAGCCCTTCTTTGATAATTTTGATATCAAAGAAATAAAACCTATTGATATATTAAATTGGCAAAGCACCTTGAAGGAATACGCTCCGAAATATATAGCGTCGCTTCGGCGCCAGCTCTCCGCCGTTCTGACGTTTGCGGAGCGCTATTATGACGTTCCAAGTGTTATGCGAAAGGTAGAGCCCTTCAGGACGCCAACGCAAGTCAAAACGCTTCATTTTTGGACGGAAGAGCAGTTTGCGCAATTCATGGCAGCGTTTCCTGTTGAAAAGCCTGCCCAAAAATTGTTTTTCCGTTTTCTCTATATTATGGGCTGCCGAAAAGGCGAAGCCCTGGCGCTTCAATGGCAAGACATAAACGAAGAGGAGAGAAGCATTGCTATTTTTAAAAGCGTTACGCAAAAAGGAGAAAGCGGCAGAGAAATAACCTCCACCAAGAACACCGCAAGCGAACGTGTTTTGGATCTTCCGAGCAAGCTTTTTGCCGACCTGATGGAAGCAAAAAGAGAGCGAAAGGCAAAAAAGGAACATTTTATTTTCGGAGAAAAAACGCCCTTTTCCGCGTCTTATCTGGACCGCATCTGGCACGAAGTGACGCAAAGGGCAGGGCTGCCAAAAATCCGTATTCATGACCTGCGCCATTCTTGCGCCTCGCTCTTGATATCCAAAGGCATTTCCATTGTAGCGGTATCAAAACGCTTAGGACACACAGACACAGAGCAAACGTTAAACACATATGCGCACCTTATGCCGCGCGACTCAGAGCGGATTTTGAAGGAACTTGCAAATTTATAAATTTGGTCAGGAATTTGGTCAAGAAAATACAGCACTATCCCTGTTTTTTTCAGTATTTTATAGTTTTTTATACTTTTAACCTCTAAAAAACGCCTAAAAAACACCGTTTTCGGCTCTTCTATAATTTCCCCTATGCTCCACCAACAGAAAAGCCACCCATTTGGGTGGCTTTTTTCTTTTCTGTTGGTGGACCATCAATCCCCCTCGACCTTGCTTCGTGCTTGCACGAAAAAGGTTCGCACACCGCGAAGCGACGCCGACTTGTATCAAGACAAGCACACGCCCTGCGGTCACACCCTTTACACAAAGTAAGCAAACTCTTATTTTTGTGGACGGATTTAATTTCAAACATTATGCCTTAAAATGGAGGCGTTTTTTATGGAAATATTGACATTTTTACGAA
>JBGVMO010000055.1:0-8989 GCA_045124835.1 Eubacteriales bacterium | reverse complement strand
CTATTCTTGGCTTTATGCCAAGCCTCAATGCCGGCGAACGTTGCGGCGAGGAGGGCGAGGACGTTGTTCTTGACGTAATGAACGGCGTCGTTGTCTGTGAAAAATGTCGCAATCTGCAAACGGCGGAGGAAAAGGCCGAGGAGCTTTTGGCGGCACACAACGCCATCTCCTGCCTTTTACGCCCGAGTGCGCGCGCGGCACTTTATTATGTCATTGAATGCCCCTTGGAAAAAATTCTTTCCTTCCGTCTGGATGACGAGGAGGATCAGAAAAATTTCGCCACGGTGGCGGAAACTTATCTTTTAAATCAGCTTGAAACAGGGTTTAAAACCTTGGATTTTTATAAAACAGTTGTCAACAGTTGACAGAATCGCCCTTTCGGCGAAATGGAGTTTTTATGCCGTTTACGTATCGCACAGCGGAAATATTGGAATTTAATAAGATGATAGAGCTGCTTGCCTCTCTTGCTTTTACGGAGGGTGCAAGACAAAAGGCGCTTGCTCTTCAGCCAAGCGACGATTACGATACCGTGGTGCTCAGGCAAAGAAGAACGGAGGATGCCAAGCGCCTTGCCTTCCAGAAGGGGTATCCCGCCTTTTCAGGCGTTGTTGACGTTTGTGAGGCGGTGGAGCGCGCAGAGAAGGGCGCCACCTTAACGATGAAGGAGCTTTTGCAGGTTGCCGCCATCTTCTTTACCACCAGAGGATTAAAGGATTATGCTGAGGCCAACCGTCTTTTTGAAACGGTCTTGGACGAAATTTTTGCCCGTCTTATCCCCAATAGAACTTTGGAAGAAAAGATCAGGAGAATCATTATTTCCGAGGAAATGATTGCGGACGAGGCAAGTCCGCTTTTGGCAGATATCCGAAGAAAAATGCGGGCAGCAAGCAATCGCGTTCGGGAAACGCTGCAAAACTTTATCAGCGGGCCGCGTTCTAAATATTTGCAGGAAAATATCGTTACGGTGCGTGACGGAAGATACGTTGTGCCTGTCAAGGCTGAATATAGAAATGAAATCAAGGGCCTTTTACATGATACCTCATCTTCAGGGGCAACGCTTTTTATTGAACCCTTGGGTGTTGTGGAGGCCAACAATGAAATTCGCGAGCTGACCGCCAAGGAGGAGCAGGAAATTCTGCGCATTCTTTCTGAGCTTTCGGCGGATTGCGCCTCTTTTTCCGGCACGATTTTTCAAAACTACCGTACCATCACCGAGCTTTCCTTGTATTTTTCCTTGGCGCTCTTTGCCGAGAAAATGCACGCCAGCGCGCCCGTTTTGGAAAAATCCCCCGTCATTATACTCAAAAACGCGCGTCATCCGCTTTTAAAGAAGGAAACGGTTGTGCCTGTATCTCTTTCTCTTGGCGTCGATTTTGACACGATGGTCATAACGGGCCCCAATACGGGCGGTAAAACGGTCACCTTAAAAACGCTCGGCCTTTTTTCGATGATGGTGCAGGCAGGTATGCAGATTCCTGCCGACAGCGATTCTCATTTCGGTGTATTTTCGCATATTTTGGCCGATATTGGTGACGAGCAGAGTATAGAACAATCGCTTTCTACCTTCTCGGCGCACATGACGCAGATTGTTGAGATTTTGGAAACGGCAAATGAAAGCTCTCTCGTTCTTTTTGACGAGCTGGGATCGGGAACCGACCCCACGGAGGGCGCCGCCTTGGCAACGGCCATTTTGGAGGCCGTCAGAGCAAAGGGGGCCCTCGTTGCCGCCACCACGCATTATACTGAGCTTAAAACCTACGCCCTTGAAACCGAGGGTGTGCAGAACGCCGGCTGTGAGTTTGACGTGGCAACTCTGCGCCCGACCTATCGCTTGGTAGTCGGCGCGCCGGGAAAATCCAATGCCTTTGCCATTTCCGAGCGCTTGGGCTTGGATGAAGCCATCGTTTCGCGCGCAAAGGCCCTTGTCAGCGAGGATAGCCGCCGCTTTGAGCGCGTGGTTGCCGCCTTGGAGCGTGACCGCATTCAGATGGAAAAGGCGAAAAATGAGGCCGAAAAAATGCGCGCAGACTACGAGGCGCAGGCCAAGAAGGCAGAGGCAGAGCTTAAGGAAAGAACCAAAGCGGCCGAGGATGAAATCAAGCGCTCCTTGGAAAGAGCAAGACAGCTTTTGGATAGTGCCAGAGCAACCTCGGATTTCGTTTTGAAGCAATTAGAGGACGTTAAGAAGAAGCAGGAAAGCCGTCGCTTTGCGGCAGAGCTTTCGGATGCGCGCCAAAGCATTCGCGCGCAAATCAAGGCCTCTGACGAAGCGTATGCCGCCTTTGACTATAAGGACGTCAGCTTGGAGGAGGATTACGTTCTGCCTAGACCCTTGGAGGTTGGCGATTTGGTGTACCTCGTTTCCTTCGGCCAGGAGGGAACTGTTATCACCTTGCCGGACGCCTCGGGTAACCTGACGGTGAAGGCGGGGATTCTTACTGCAAAGACCAACGTCTCCAATCTGCGTCTTTTGGGCAAGCCAAAGCCCGAAAAGAAAAAGCAAAAGGCCGCCGTTTCTTCCGTTAAAACGCAAATTGCCATGCAGTTCAAGGTTGAGCTTGACGTGCGCGGTATGACGGGGGATGAGGGATGGTTCGCCGTGGATAAGTATTTGGATGATGCCTGCCTTGCAGGCGTTGCCTCTGTACGTATTATACACGGAAAGGGAACGGGCGCGCTTCGTGCCGCTTTGCATAGCCGACTTCGCGCCGATAAGCGCGTTGACTCCTATCGGCTCGGTGTTTACGGCGAGGGAGACGCGGGCGTAACGGTTGTTACCCTGAAATAAATAGGTATATAAAAAACAAAAAGGAATTTTCGCATTTGCGAAAATTCCTTTTTCTCGTATATAAAGCTTTGGCAAGAGAATAGGGGTTATTTGCTTGCCTTATATAAGTATTCAACCTCAGCGGGCTCTAAATAGCGCCATTTTCCAACGGGAAGGTTGTTGAGCTTGATACTGCCGATGGCAACACGGCAAAGTCTTTTAACCGTCAGGCCGACCTCCTGACACATACGGCGCACTTGTCTGTTTCTGCCTTCCTTTAACGCCATTTTCAAAACGGTTCCTGTGTCATCCACGGAGGTGATTTCCACCTTGACAGGCAAAAGCTTATAGCCGTCAAGAGTCATAGGGGAGAGCAGTCTTTCAAGCTGCTCGTCGCTGACGGTGCCTGCCACCTTAACGCGATACACCTTTTCAACGTGATGCTTGGGATGCATCAGGCGGTTGGCAAGCTCGCCGTCATCCGTCAGGATCAAAAGGCCTTCAGAGTTATAGTCAAGACGGCCAACGGGATAAACGCGGCCGTGATGGCCCTCCAGCAGCTCCAAAACGCATTTTCTGTTTTGCGGGTCAGAGGTGCTGGTAATATAGCCGCGCGGCTTGTGCAAGAGAATATAGTGATGCTCGTCACTTTTTGCATATACGGGCTCATCGTTCCAAAGCACAGAATCGTTTTTGGGGTCAACCTTATCGCCAAGGGCGGCCACGTGACCGTTCACCTTGACGTGTCCGGCGGCGATTTCATCCTCTGCCTTGCGGCGCGATAAAACACCGCAGTCTGTGAAAAATTTTTGCAGTCTGATTTTTTCCATTGTTAAATCCTTTATCTGATAAGAGAAAATAGTTATCCAAAAAGATGAAACCGCTTTTTTGCATAAGAAGCACTTGGCACCGCGTGCTGTGCGGTAAGCGGTAAGCGTATGACCTCTTTTCCGTTTTTGCGAATAGAAGCGTAGCCTAATATATCGCCGCGCGCTATGGGGGCAACGGGCATTGCTTTGATATCAAGATACACCGTATAGCCACCCTCGCTCCCTTTTTCAATTTTTGCGTATGCATCCTCGTTTTTGATGTCCACAAAGGGCGCTTCGCCATTTATAACGGGCAAGCGAAAGGAAATTTCACCGGAATGCAAAATGTGGTTTTTACGGTATTCGGAAAAGCCCTTTTCAAAAAGGTAAAGATGGTCGTTCCAATCGTCAGCGGCATCAAGCGTGACGGAAATCAAGGTCATCCCGTCAAGCGCGGCCGCGCCCACAAGGCAACGCCCTGCGGTCTTGGTGTAGCCCGTTTTCACGCCGATGGCGTTATCGTACAGACGTAAAAGCTTGTTGTGATTGGTCAGAACGCGCATACGGAGGGAAGAGGAGAAGGCCTTTTTTTGTGTTGAAACAACGGTACGGATTAAGGGGTTTTGCAGAGCCTCTGCTGTCAGAATGGCAAGCTCTCGTGCAGTTGTATAGTGCGCCTCGTCCGGAAGCCCGTGCGGATTGGTAAAATGCGTGTCCTTCAGCCCAAGTCGCGCGGCAATGGCATTCATTCGTTCGGCAAAGGCTTCAATGCTTCCGTCACAGGCGATGGCAATGGTGACGGCCGCATCGTTGGCGCTTTGAAGCAGGAGGGCATAAAGCAGGCTTTCAAAGCTTAAAATCTCGCCCTCCTCAAGATACGTAGAGGTGCCTTCAACGCCGACTGCTTCCTTAGGCACGCTGATTTGTGTCTGCGGAGATAAAACCTCCGTGGCCGCCAAGGCGGTAACAATCTTGGTTGTGCTGGCCATGGGTCTGCGCACGTCTGCGTTCTTTTCATATATAACCGTTTGGGTCTCAGGCTCGTATAAAATCGCCGAAGCAGCGGAAACCGAGGCCGATACGGGTAAAGAGTATAGGGGAAGGAAGCCTATCAACAGGAGAAATACCGATAAAATTTGCCTTGCCTTCATAACGACCGCCTTTCATATATTCAAGGTTAATATGCGCGAGGAGAGGTCGGTTATTCACTTTAAAATAAGGCAAAATTGGTATAAATCTCTTTTTTATGCGACTTATAAGGGTTATTCGGCAGGCGACTCCTCGATGGGTGCTTCTGCTTTTTTCTTTTTGGAGAAGAGAACGTCCTTCAAGCGCTGCAAAATATCAGGGGAGCGCTCGATAAGCGCTGTGATTTTGTCAATAGAATCAATGTTCTGCGCATTGGTGATGGGAACAAGCTCGATTTTTCCTTCTGCGGTGACAATCAAAAAGGCAATCGGCGTCACCGTAATACCTGTTCCGCCGCCGCCACCAAAGCGCGTTTTCTTTTTGGGATTCTCGTTTGCGGTGGTATCGTAGTCAAAGCTACCCGTTGCAAAGCCCATCGAAACCTTGGAAACGGGAATGATGACCGTTCCGTTCTGCGTGTAGATAGGCTCGCCGATAACCGTTTCAGTTCCTGCTAACTCCTTGACCTTTTCCAAGGATTCACCTATCATTTCGTTGAGTTTGTTTTCTGCCATAGTATATATTCTCCTTTCGGAATGGTTTTGTCAACGCATTATGCGTTCTTTTCACTTGGTTCTAGGTTTGTTTTGTTCTTTTCTCTCTTCTTTTTCAAAAAGCCAAAGCAGAGTCGAATGCCCAAGGAGGCAACGCGCCAAAGGCTTGTGGAGAGCAGTAAAACGGCGTCAAGTGAGGTGCGGCTTCCTGAAAAGTCGGGCTCCAAGGATACAGCACCTGCATCCTCCTTGAATTTACAAAAGCCGTGCAGCAGCTCTAAAAAAGCCGAGAGTGCCAAGGAGGCTTCGCCGTATAAAAGGGCGGTTTTGGCTGCATCCTCAGAGGCAACCTTCATCTTTAAGCGCTTCAAGCGCAGTGTGAGAACGGTAAGTAGCCGAGGAAAATTCTCCTTCAACACGGATAGAAGCGTGGTAAGCTGCTTCAAGGGGGAATCGGAGGGGGAAGGTGCTTTCGGCTTTTTTACATCCGCTTTCTTCGTTTTTTGCTTTTTGTGAGACGGGGCTTTCATTTTGTTTTTTCTCGGATAAAGGCGAAAGCGGAAAAACAAAATTTCCAAATCCACTATCGGTGATTCCTTGTAGGTAATGCGGCAAAAAACGGGAAAGAAGAGTAAAAAGGCAAGAAAAAGAAGAATGCCTAAAAGAATATATAACCAGATTGGCATTTGGCTTCTCCTTTCTCTTTGGTGTTTTTTTGGGGTTTATGCCTGCTCTTTGGGGGCGGGCTTTCCCTCTTCTTCCATCACATCCATGATGGAAATCTGGTTTTCGGCAACTGCATCAAAGGCGTTAACCTTTTTCTTCAAGCGCTCAAAAAGCTCGTCTGCCTCGGCGGTGGAAACACCGGGAAGCTCGGTTAAAGAAGCAAGACCGAAGCAACGCAGAAAATCGTCCGTCGTGCCGTAGAGCATAGGGCGGCCGGGCGCATCCAATCGGCCAATAGAGTGAATAAGTCCGCGCTCAAGCAGGGAAGAGACGGCGTATGCGCTGTCAACACCGCGCACAGCGTCTATGTAAGCACGGGTAACGGGTTGGTTGTATGCAATCACGGCCAAAACCTCAATGGAGGAATTGGAAAGCGTGCCGCTTCTGCGAATGCCGAGTGCTTCGCGTATGTAAGGCAGAAATTGCTCCTTGGTGCAAAGCTGGCAGGCATCGTCGAAGGCGAGCATCAGGATGCCGCGATTGTCAAGTGCGGCGTTGTATTCATCGGCATAACGGTGTACGCGCTCGGAAATGTAGGCAGGCGCCAAGCCGAAAAGAGAGGAAAGCTGCATATAGGAAACGGGATGTCCTGCGGCAAACAGCACGGCCTCCAAAATCGCCTCAAAATTCTCGGCAGCATCGTCCGTTTTGGGAAGTGTTGATTCCTGTGCGGCAGGCACTTCCGCTTCAAAAAGATTTTCGTTTTCGTTCATTGGGTGACAGTCTCCTTCGTCGTGCTAAGCTCAGCTCCCTCAATTTCCTCGGGAACGTAGTCCTCGTTTAAGCAAAATTTCGTGGTGATGGAAAATTCCTCGTTTTCATCGGCACAGATAAGAATGCGGCGAATTTTAATCAGCTCGAGTATACCCATAAAGGTGGCAATTAATTCCGATTTGTCCTCGGCATCTGCGGTCAGATAGAAGAAGGAAACCTCTTTGTCGTTTTGCAGCTTCCGCAAAACCGTTTCAATGGTTTCCTCCACCGAAACGATGCGCCGCTTGATTAAGGGGTTTATCATCTCGGTCGGCGCAAGCTCGGACTGCTTTAATCGGTTGAGCATCGTATAGAATGCCTTGGAAAGCAGGGTGGGAGAAAGGCCGAGAGGAAAGCCCTTTTCGGGAGGAATCTCATCGTTATCCTTGGTCAAGCGCCCCGAAAATTCGGCGTACAGCGGGCGAAGCTCCTCGGCGTCTGCCTTTGCCTTCTGATAAATCAAAAGGGCGTCTGCCAGCTCTTTTCTCGGGTCTTCGTCGCGCTCAGGGTCGCGCGGCAGAAGCATTTTGCTCTTGATAAGCATCAAGGTGCTTGCCATCACGATAAATTCGCAGGCAATGCCCAAATCCAAGCGCCGCGCATCCTCGATATATTGCATATACTGGTCGAAAATGCTGGATATCTGAATGTCGGTGATATCCATCTTGTTTTTTTCAATCAAGGTCAAAAGAAGGTCAAGAGGGCCTTCAAAATCGTTGATTCGGTAGGTGATAATCTCGTCTGCCAAGGTTTAAAGTCCTTTCATTAACGGAAAATGGGGATGAGCTTCCAAACAGCCTCCATTCCAACGGAGAAGTAGGAGGCAAAGATGGATAAAAAGCCGAAGCGGTTGCCTAAAAGAAGAAAAATCATCAAGGCCAAGGCTATCATTCTTTCGTAGCGCATAAAGGCGAAATAGTAACGCGTGGGTAAAAAGGAAAGAAGAATGCGCGAGCCGTCAAGCGGCGGAATGGGAATCAGATTGAACAGCGCAAGGCCAACGTTCACCTGGTGCAGTAGGACAAAGAAATAATAGAAATATTCTATAATTCTCAAAAGAAAAGCGCTTGCGCTCGGGCCGGTGGCGACAGAGTAATAGAGGCCGTAAAGCCCGAGGTAGCAGGGAACGGCGAGAAAGGCAAGGCAAAGGTTGGCAATTGGGCCTGCCAAGGCCGTTAAGGCTGTGTCTCTTCTTGGGTTGCGGAAATAGCGCGCGTTGATGGGAACAGGCCTTGCCCATCCGAAACGGAACAAAACCATACAAACCGTACCGATGGGGTCCAAATGCTTCAAGGGGTTGAGGGAAAGCCGCCCCATCATCTTGGCAGTCGGGTCGCCGAGCTTATAGGCCATAAAGCCGTGCGAAAGCTCGTGCGCCATCAGTGCCAGAAGAACGGCGGGCAGGGTTAAAAGGATTTCTGAAATCCAATTCATGATAAAACCTCTTATTAAAACCTTTTATTTGCTTGAAAGTGCCTGATAAAGCAAAGAGCGAACCTCCTCCTTGCCCATTCCGGAAACGGAGGAGAAGGGGATTATCTCAATGCCTGTGTTGGCAAAAAGGCCCTCGTGAAGCTCCGCAAGCCGCTCGGCAAGCGCCGTTTTGCTCAGCTTGTCCGCCTTGGTGGCGATAACGGCAAAGGGAAGCTCCATTTCAATTAAAAAGTTAATCATCATAACGTCGTCTTCGGACGGGCCCGTGCGAACGTCAAAAAGCTGTAAAGATAAACGCGGTTGATTTTTTGCGGGATTGTTGATGAAATAATCGTTCGTCAGCTGGGAAAAGGCGCTTTTCGTTTCCACAGAGCGCTTTGCATAGCCATAGCCGGGTAAATCAACGAGATAGAATTTTCCGTCAACGTCATAGAAATTTACCGTAACGGTTTTTCCGGGTGCAGAGGACACTCTGGCAACAGCCTTGCGTCCCAAAACGGTGTTAATAAGCGAGCTTTTGCCGACGTTGGACTTTCCCGAAACGGCGATTTG
This sequence comes from Eubacteriales bacterium, assembly GCA_045124835.1. GTDB lineage: Bacteria > Bacillota > Clostridia > Oscillospirales > CAG-272 > UBA1740. The sequence continues at coordinate 266 of JBGVMO010000055.1, read as the reverse complement.
TACGCGCGCGTCTCTTGGGAATTGGTTGGGTCTTCCGGCTGAAAGCTTTAAGCTGACATTGGATAAGTTTGTTTTCATAGCTTATCTCTCTCTTTTTATAAATCAGGTAATGCCGTTGAAGCCAAGACGCTCACAAGCGGAAAAAGCGGGGAGGGAAAAGGGCTTTTCATCGGTAGAGGAGGAGTCGAGCAATACGGCGCGGAAGGCGTCGTCCACGGTGTCGCAAAGGATAAACTCCAGTCCTTCGCGTGCCTCGCGGTCGATGT
>JBGVMO010000054.1:0-13331 GCA_045124835.1 Eubacteriales bacterium | reverse complement strand
CGCCGCGCCCGCGTCAGCCGCGGGAATTTCGCTTGAAAACGTAAAAACCGAGACGGACAGGCGCGCCTTTTTGGAGGCCGTCGGCCTCACGCCGACGAAGGATGCCGAAAGCGCGGCAGAAATCACCCTGCCCAAAGCCTTGGACGCCGTGCTTCTCGGCTACAACGAAATTCAGAAGCAGCAGGGGCTTGACCTTTCGCGCTACGCGGGCAAAACGGTCACGCGCTATACCTACCGCATCGCCGACCAAAACGGCGCCCCCACCTATGCCAACCTGATTCTGTACCGCAACACCGTTGTCGGCGCTGACGTGACCGCAACGGGAAGCGACGGCTTTGTCAAGCCGCTTTTGCGTCTTGCGGAATGAAGCCTGCCCGATAGCCTGTAAAGCCGTCCCGGCCAAATGAATTCCCGGACGGCGTAGCCGTAAGGGAATCGAACCCATAAGCCCTACGACGATAGATTATTCCCTTACGACTACCCACGGCGCCCCTTGCAGACATCTCTTTGCTTTGCAAGCAAATTTTTTAAGCGGCCCGCGTACTTTTTGCAAATAAAAAGGCGGCAAGCACCCTTCGGTGCTTGCCGCCTCCGTTTCTGACGGCGCGCCGTCTATGTTTAGCCGTTGCAGCAGCAGCAGAAAATGACAACCAGCGCCAAAATGAGAATCCAGGTGCAGTTATCGTCAAAAAGATTGCACAAGCAGTTGTTATTCATAGCATACTCCTTTAAGGTCGTTTTTCGGGCTTTTCGCCCTACGTTACCATCTTATGCAAACGGAGCGCTTTGGTTCAAAAGAGTTTCTTTAATACCAAGCGCTATTGAACACAAAAAAGGGCAGACACCGCAAAAAGCGATTTCTGTCCTTTTTCTTTTTGGTTAGTTTATTCTGCTTTCGCAGAAAGAGAAACAATCAGAGCCGAAAAAAGCCGCCCTTCGGCGGCTTTTTTCGGTGCTTTACCGAAGGTAAAGCAGCTCTTTTATGCCAAAAGCTTGCGAATCAAGCTGGTCTCTTCAACGGAGATTCTCTCGTCGATAGCGGCGATGGCGCAAACAAGCACGAGCATTGCGCTCTTGGTTTCCTGGTTGCAGGAGTCAACCATCTTGTCAAAGCTGTCAAGATATGCCTCATCCTTGGAGATGCTCTGCAAGAAATTGAACATACCGTCTACATCAAGTCCCATATCGGAGATAAACTTCTGCTCCAAGGAAGAGAAGCTTCCGTCAACCACCATCGTTGCACCAAGTGCGCCGTAAATCAGCGTGGCAACGCCGTCATCATCCACGGAGCCCTTCAAATTCTCGGAAATGTTAGCCATGGCGCTCTTTGCCAGATCAACGATTTCCTCATAGTCCTTGTTTACGATATCCTGCAGCATTTCGTTAAAAGTCATCGTTCTTCTCCTTATACTATATTTTTTAGCATAGCTAAGCGCCGCTCAAACCGCGTGCAATTCAAATGGCGCTCGGTTATATTTTTATAATACCACACTCTTCTATATTTGTCAACCGCTTTTCTTGTCGCTTGGACTTGAAAAAAGACGCCGCTTGTGGTATACTGAAAAAAACGCCGTGCGGCAGAAAGGAAAAGCCATGGATAACGAAAAAATGCACACCCCCTTGGGAAACGAAATCACGCTTTTGAGCGAAAACGGCATTCCCGTCTATTTTTCGCCCAACCCCGCCCTTCACAGCTTTTGCCTTTCGCTTTACGTGCGCGGCGGCAGTCTTTTTGAAGCGCCCGCGGAAAGCGGCAGCACGCACCTGCTTGAGCATCTTCTCTTCCGCCATCTTGACAATCTTTTAGGCGGCGGGCTTTCGCGCGAGCTGGATATGCGCGGCCTCGCCTTTGACGCGATTACCTATCGGGAATTTATGTGGGTCTCCCTATCGGGCGCGCCCAAGCACCTCGCCCGCGCCATCGAAATTCTTTCGCTTTTGCTTGCGCCCCTCTCGGTTTCGCGCGAGGACTTGGAGGCAGAGCGGGCGCGCGTGCGCGCCGAAATTCGCGAGGATGGCGAAAAAACCTCCTTGGAATATTTTTCAGACGGCGTTTTATACCGCGATACCTCCCTTGTGCAAAGCGTGCTTGGCTCGGCAAGCAGTCTTGCCCGTATGACGCGCGCGCGTCTTTCGGCCTTCAAAACGGCGCTTTTCACCAAGGAAAACCTTTTCTTCTGCCTGACGGGCAACGCCGAAGAGGAAAGCGCCAAGGCGCTTGCGGCGGCCATAGGCGCCTATAAGCTTCCCTTTGGCAAGAAAAGGGAAAGCATCGCCCCTCTTTCTGATGGCGTTTTCAAAAGAAACGGGCTTGTTGCCGTTCGCAACAGTCGAAGAACGGTCGTGCGCCTTTCCATCGACGTTGACCTTTCCAAAACCACGGACGCCGCCCTGACCCTGCTTTACGATATTCTCTTCGGTGACGGAGAGGAATGCCGCCTGCACCGCGCGCTTTCGGAAAAAGCGGGCTTTATTTACAGCTTTTCGGCCTCCCTTGAGCAGTACAAAAACGTGGCATTTATCCACGTTCTTTATGAAATTCCAAGAGGCAAGCTCGAAAGCTCTCTTTCGATTCTTCTTTCGGTATTGAAGGACGCCAAGCTCTCCATAGCAGACGCCCTGCCCTACGCCAAGGCACCGTATACCGATAACGCCGCCTTTGTACTTGACAGCGCAAGGGATTTCAACTTTACGCTGGCGTACGATAGGCATATTCTCGGCCTTCCCTATTCCTCCATAGAGGCGCGCAAGGCCGCCTTTCTCGCTGTTTCGGCCGAGGACTTACTTTCTCTTGCAAGGGAAATTCTTCGCCCCGATTGCCTTGCCCTTTCCATCAAGGCAGACAAGCGCACGCTCAACGAGGAAGCGCTTCGCGCGATGCTTCGCGGCGTTTAGACCCATAAGGTTTTGGAGAAAAAATAACGGCGTATGCTTTCGATAAATCGCTTGCAATGTAAGCGCGCCACTTCCAAGGCAAGCGCCCTTCTTCAAGGCAAAGAAAAAGGGCCGACAAATCGGCCCTTTTTCCGGTCAATTTTCCGCCAGAAATTTCTCGGCGGCCTCGGCGGACATTCGCTTGATGTCCTCCTTGGGATGAATGGAGGTCTCCCCTCCGTTTACGTACAGAAAATATTTTCCGTCAGGCAGCTTATAAAGCGTTTCCTCGTAGCCCGCAGGGTCGCCAAAAACGCCCGACGTCTTTTTGAGAATGAGGGCGGCCGCCTCTGTGTCGTACACCTTTTTGCAAATCGTTTTTACCATTTTCGTTCTCCTTCATTTTACTTTTACGCCTTTATTGTAGCATATTTTCACCGATAATGCAACCACTAAAATTACCCATTCGGCAAATAACCCCGAAAGAAAGGTTTTTATATGAAAAACACCACGCTTTGCTATCTTGAAAAGGAGGATTCCTACCTGCTTTTGCACCGCATCTGCAAGGAAAACGACGTGAATGCGGGAAAATGGGTGGGTGTCGGCGGTCACTTTGAGGAGGGCGAAAGCCCCTTTGACTGCGCCATACGCGAGGTTTACGAGGAAACGGGGCTTGCCTTGGCAGAGGCGCGCTACCGCGGCGTTGTTACCTTCGTGTCGGACACCTACGAAACCGAGCAGATGCACCTTTTCACCTCCTCGGCCTTTGTCGGCGAGCTGACATCCTGCAACGAGGGCGTGCTTGAATGGGTTAAAAAGAAGGATATCCCCTCCCTTCCGCTTTGGACGGGTGATCTTATCTTCCTTGAGCTTCTGGCCAAGGAGGAGCCCTTCTTCTCCTTGAAGCTCGTGTATCAGGGCGACAGCTTGGCGGCGGCCGTTCTCAACGGCATTCCGCTTTCCCTTTAAACAACCGCAAACGAAAGGAAAGGCTTTTTATGGTTATTCTTGTCAGCGCCTGCCTTTTGGGCACACCCTGCCGCTATGACGGCGAAAGCCGCCCCTCTCCCTCTGTGCTTGCGCTTTTGAAGAAGCACACCTTAATTCCCGTCTGCCCTGAAATTCTCGGCGGCCTCCCCACGCCGCGCGTTCCTGCGGAACGGCAGGGAGAGCGGGTTATCAACCAAAGGGGAGAGGACGTCAGCGCCGCTTACGAAAGGGGCGCGCACGAGGCGCGCTATCTTTTCTCGCTCTATAACGCAAAGGCCGCGCTTTTAAAGGCCAAAAGCCCCTCCTGCGGCAAGGGCGAAATCTATGACGGAAGCTTTTCCAATCACTTGAAGGAGGGAAACGGCGTTACCGCCGAGGCGCTCCTTGCGGCAGGCATCCCCGTCTTTACCGAAAGGGAGATACCCGCCTTGGAGGCGTTTTTAGCCTCCTTGTCCTGAGCGCCTCGCCTCTCTATCTTAAAATTTGCCCTGTTCTCTATTTTGCGCCTGCCATTACGCAGGCGCTTTTTGTTTTTTCAGGTTGCGGCGGAGGCGTCGGCAGAGGCGTCTCCCTCCCCCTCCGCAAAGGAGGAGATTTCCAAAACGGCAACGCTTCTGTCATCCTTGGCCTCGGCCGCCGCTAAAATGGCCTCGGCCTGCGCCTTGGGGCTCACCCCCTCCAAAAGCAAGGCCGCGCGCAAGGCCTCGCTTTCCTCGCGCAGAAGAATGCCATCGGAAAGCAAAATAATTCTATCCCCCGCCTCAATTTCAACGTTCACCCGTTCGCTGTCGGGTGTTCCGAAGAGGCCAAGCGGCACCGTGCGCGAGCGAATGCGAAAAAGGCTCGCCTTGCGCTTGAGGAAGGAGGGCGCCGCGCCGCTCTTCAAAAAGGTTGCCGCGCCCAAAAGCAAATCAAGCTCACACAAATCCACCGTAACCGTGCCCTCCTCGCCGCGCGCGCGAACGAAGTTGTTTAAAAGCCGCAGGCTTGACGCCATACGGTTGCCCGCCCTTAAAAGCTCCGAGAGGAAATAGGCGCTCTCCTCCGCCGCGCGTGCCGCTTCGCGCCCCGTTCCCATTCCGTCACAAAGAAGGGAGTAGTGGTAGCCCTCGGCGTTTTCAAAGGAGCGAAGGGCGTCACCGGAGGGCTCATCCTCTCCCTTTGCGGCCGCGGCGTAGGCAACGGAAACGGAAAAGCGGGGTCTCGCCTTCAAAAAGACGGGCTTTCCCTTCTCCTCCCGTATCAGTCGCGGCAGGGTGAAGGCGAGGCCGAGCATCTCCTCGCAAAGCGCGCGAAGCGCCTGGGCAGAAACGGCCCGACCGCCCTTATCCACGTGGGCAATTTTGATTTTCTTTTGCCGCTTTCCGTAAACCGAAACGCCCTTGGCCTGATAGCCGCGCTCGTTCAAGGCCTCAAGCAAAGCGCGGCTCTCGCCTTCGTTTTCGCGGCGCTCCTCCTCTATAGTGGCAGAAATCTCATTGAGCATACGGGAAAAGAGCGCATAATCCGACAAAAGCAAAGAGTAAAGAGGATGGCGACTTCTTCGCTCCTCCAAAAGTGCCGCGCCCGTTTCTAACTCGCGGAGCATCTCGGAAAACTCGCCGCATCTTTGAGAAAGCGCCTTGATTTTTTCTTGATTTTTGGCCGAAAAGGGCTCGCCGCGCCGAATTTCCTCGGCTAAGGCCGAAAGCAGAGCCTCGCTTTTTCGCCGTTCGGGACAGCCGCTTTTGCTCTTGCAGGCGCGGCAATGCTTGTCCGCGGCGCGCGCGGCCAAGAGAAAATAGCCCTCCTCGCCCCCCTCCTCCTCGATGCCGCCCTTGATGCCCGAAAGGTTATAAAGAGCCGTAGACAAGCGCTCGGTGGCCGCCTCGCCTCCGCGCAGAGACCCGTCCTTCGCCTCGCTTATCGGCAGCAGCGCTTCTCTTGCCCTTTCCTCCTCCGTCGGCAAACGCGAAAGAAGCGGCCAAAGCAAAAGCGCCCCTACCGCCACCTCGGGCACCACCGCAAGAAAGCCCGAAAGCCCCCCTGCATAAACGGCGTAGCCACCGGCGGAAGCGGCGGCGGCGGAAAGCGCCAAAGGAATGCCTGCGCGCCAAAGGAGCCCCGAAGCCAGCCCCAAAAGGCAAAAGGAGGGAACGTACAAAAGTGCGCCTGCCAGCCCGACGGCAAGCCCCACGGCACACCCGAAGAGAGCGCCATAGCGCCGTGATACGAGAAGGGTAAGCGCGAAGCCGAAAAGCGTGCCAAGAGAAATGCCGAAAAGCTCCGTTTTCATCAAGGAAAGCGCGACGGTATAGGCAAGCACCAGTGCCGAAACGCAAAAGAAGGGCCTTGCGCTGTGCGCGCCCTCACCCTTTTCCTCCTTGCCGAGCAAAAAGGGCAAGGTTACCCCATAATCCAAGGCGCCAATGTAAAAAAAGCAGGCGAGTGAGGACAGCAAAATCACGCCCAAAGCAAAAAGCAGGGTGTAAGTGACCACCCCCGCCACAACGAATTCGTATATCGCCATGCCAAGAGCCGCCGAGGCGGCAATCAGAATGCGAAGCGCGGGCTCCTCTGAAAAAAGTGCGGTCGGCGGCGCCTTTCGCCAAGAAAACGGATAGGACAAAAGCAAGCGAAACAGCGGCACGGCGGCGTACACAAAAAGATATAAGACCCCCACGCCTCCCATAAAATAACAGCCAAGCGCCGCCCCCAAAAAGCAAGGAAGCACACGGCGCGGCGTTGCCGCCAACAGTCCAAGCGCGAAGGGATACGCCCCGAAAAGTCCGTGCGTTTGCGCCAAAAAGCAGGCCATCGCCCCAAAAGCCAAATCAAGCGCCAGCTCTCTGCCCTTGTTTTCGCGCCGCGCGTACGCCTCCCGAAGCAATGCAAGGGGGCTTTTTCTTGCTTTTCGCTCTCTCCTTGGCGAAGGGGCGGCCTCGCCCTCCTTGGCGCCGCCCACTGCCCTTTCCCGTCTTTCCTCCGTTTTTTCCATTTCTTTTCTCCTTTTTCTTTCTTTTGTTCCTTTTCTTCCTTTTTTGGTTTTTCTTTCCTTTTTATTATATGGGAAGGAAAAGAAAAAAAGCGTCGTACTTTGTACGGCGCTTTTGCGTGTATTTTGTCGGTTTAAAGAAGAATAGAAGCTTTCCCGTGTATTTCCCACGGGTACCGATAGGGCGCTTCGTCTTACCGCCTCCAGTATTTGCGGTCAAGACTGCGGTAGGCAATCGCCTCGGCGATATGCCGCTTTTCAATCAGGGGGCTTTCCTCAAGGTCGGCAATTGTTCTTGCCACCTTCAAAACGCGGTCATGGCCGCGCGCGGAAAGGGATAGACGCGCAAAGGCATCGCGCAGAAGTGTGGCGGCCTCCTCGCTCATCTTGCAATGGGCGGAAACCTCAGCACCCGACAAGTCGGCGTTACAAAAGGCCCTGCTTTCGCCATTCTCAAGAAAGCGTTGCTTGGCAAAGCGGCGCGCCTTGTTGACACGGGCGCGGATTTCGGCCGAGCTCTCGCCGCGCTCTCCCTCGCTATGCATCTCCTCGTAGGTCACCGCAGGAAGCTCCACCTGAATGTCAATGCGGTCAAGCAGGGGCCCCGAAACTCTATCCAAATACTTGGTAACCTCCCCGGGCTTGCAGGTACAAATACGCCCCGAAGAGCCGAAGTTGCCGCATTTGCAGGGGTTCATCGCGCAAACGAGCATAAAGGAGGAGGGAAAACGCACCCTGCCTGCCGCGCGCGTGACGGTCACCTCGCCGTCCTCCAAGGGCTGACGCAAGGACTCGGTGAGTGTTTTGGGAAATTCCGGAAGCTCGTCCAAAAAGAGAACACCGTTGTGCGCCAGCGAAATTTCGCCGGGCTTAGGGTTTGTGCCACCGCCGATGAGCGCCACGGCGCTGGTGGTGTGATGGGGGGCGCGGAAGGGGCGGTGCTTCATCACGTTTTCCTTCAAAAGCCCCGCAACCGAATGCACCTTGGTGGCCTCTACCGCCTCCTCAAAGGTAAAATCGGGCAAAATGGAGGGCAAGCGCTTGGCAAGCATGGATTTGCCCGCACCGGGCGGGCCGATAAGCAGAATATTGTGTCCGCCTGCCGCCGCAACCTCAAGGGCGCGCTTGGCCATTTTCTGACCGCAAACGTCGGCCATATCCTCGCGGTGCTGTGCGGCCTCTGCGGCAAAGCTGCGTCTATCATAGGTGATTTCGGAAAGGCTTCCCTTCTTTGCAAAGAAGGCAACCAGCTCCTTCACGGTGCGCACGCCGTACACCGTCACGCCCTCGACAACCGCCGCCTCTGCGGCGTTCTCGTAAGGAACGAAGAGCCATTTCTTGCCGGCCGCCTTGGCGGCAAGCGCAAGACAGAGCATACCGTTGACGCCGCGCACCTCACCCGAAAGCGAAAGCTCGCCGATAAAGCAGGAGGTGGAAAGGTCGGCCTCGCGCCGAATGACCCCCGCGGCCTGCAAAATGGAAACAAGGATGGCCAAATCCAAGGCCGAGCCCTCCTTCTTTTTGTCGGCGGGCGCCAGATTTATCATCATCTCCAAGGCGGGAAACAGAATGCCACTGTTTTCCATTGCCGCGCGCACGCGCTCCTTGGCCTCCTTGACGGCCGTGTCACCAAGACCAACCATATCAAAGCGCGGCAGTCTATCCCAAGCAGAGCATTCCACGGTGATGAGAAAGCCGTCCACCCCGTTGAGTCCTGCCGTGTAAACCTTTGTTAACATTTTCGTTTTATCCCTTTTGTCTTATTTGTTGGCAAATTCCCAAACCATATTGTATTCGCGACAGGCCTTCACGTCGGCAATCAGCAAAATGGGCGTTCCCTTGCCCACCGTGATTTCTGCGGTTTTCTCATTCAACAGCGAAAAATAGGCCTCGTTTGCCACGGATGCGGCAAAGCCTGGAATCTCGTTTTTCAGATACCCCTCCTCGTCAAGCGCAAAGCGGAAGGCATAATAGCGCCCCGTTTTGCTCTCGTTTTCGCAAGTGGCCTTGTCTCCCACCTTTTCCAAGGCGGCAATGGCCTCTTGCAAGCCATCGTCAAAGCCCTGCGTGGGGTTGGCGAGCGCATAGCAGAAATAGTAGCCGTTGGGATATTTTTCCTGACCGACGGGCAGATAATTGAAGCTCTTTTGCAGCTCTATAACGGCCGCCTCGTCAAGCGTGTCGTCCGCCATGGCGGCCTCCAGCGCCGCTATCTCCTCCGTTGCACCGTTCGGGATATAAATAAAGCGCACGCGGCGCACCGTTTCCTCGTATCGCCGCCGACAAAGCTCCTTATACTCGTCGGCGTAAACGCCCGAGAAATCCTCCCCAAAGAGATGCGCGCGAAGGGCAATATACTCCGCCTCCCAAACGCCGATTTGCAAAACGTTGCGCTTGGAGACCCCGTAGGCCTCCTTCAAATCGCGAAGAGGCGTTTCCTCCTCGTAATAGCCGAAGTTATCCACGATAGAGCCGATTTTGGCATAGGTCGCCTTGGAGAGCGAAAGCCCCGCCTGCTTAAAGAGGGCCGAGGCAACGATGCGGCGGCGAATGGCTCCCTCAATCTCCTCGTAAAACATCTCCTGATAGGTCTTTCCGCTCGCCTCATCCACCTCCTGCCAGCCGCGCGGCGTGTCCTCAATGCCGAGATCCTTGCGGCTGATAAGATAGGCGTATTTATACGAGGCCGCCCAATAGTCGTATAGCGGCTGTCGCACCGTGACGCCCTCGTAGGCGTACACCACGGGCGGCTGTGTCAGAAGCAAAATGCCTCCTATCAAAAGGCCGACAACCAAAAGAAGCGAAAGGGCGGCAAGCGCCCATTGCCTCTTGCTCAAAAGAGGCCGCCTTATTTCCTTTTTGTTCTTGTTTGTTTTCGTTTGCTTTTTCATCACTCTGTCCGCCGTTTCGGCGGCCTTTCTTTTGGGTTAGTTTGCGTCCTCTCCCGTTTCCTCTGCGGCAATTTTCTCGGCCGCCCTCGTATACTCCTGCATCAGAAGGAAGGCCATATGCGCCGCATCCTCCCCCTTGCCAAGACGGTAGGTGACAACGGGTGCGCCCGAAGCGGCAGTAAAGCGCAGGCTGGGGCGCGCGGCAAAGAGTAGACTCCAAACGGATAAATCGGGGGGATTTGCGATAAATCGAAGCGCCCCCTCGCGCTTTTCAATTTTGGCAATGCGGGCAGTAGAGGCCAAGGCGCGCGCCGCGGCAATGTCCAACAGGCGCAAAACCGCGCGCGGCGGCTCGCCGAAGCGGTCGCAAAGCTCATCAAGCACGTCCTCGATGTCCTCACCGTTGCGGATGCAGGAAATCTTTTTATACATTTCCATACGCTGTGCGGAGGCTTCAATATAGTGCAAGGGGATGTTGGCGTCTGCCGCAAGCTCGATTTGCGCCTCAAAGGCCTCTTCCCTTGCCTCGCCGCGCTCCTCCAAAATCGCCTCGTTGAGAATTTTGATATACAGGTCGTAGCCGACCGAATCAATATGCCCGTGCTGCTCCGCACCAAGCAGGTTGCCCGCGCCGCGAATTTCAAGGTCGCGCAAAGCAATCTTGAAGCCTGCGCCAAACTCGGCATACTCGCGTATCGCCTTTAAGCGCTTCTCGGCAATCTCCGAAAGCTCCTTGCCGCGACGGTAGGTAAAGTAGGCGTACGCGTGCCGCTCCGAGCGGCCGACACGGCCGCGAAGCTGATGCAGCTGGGAAAGACCCATTCTGTCCGCATCCTCAATAATCAGGGTGTTGGCGTTGGGCAAGTCAATGCCCGTTTCCACAATGGTGGTGCAAATCAGAATGTCCAGTTCTCCGCGCACCAGAGCCTGCCAGATATCCTCCAGCTCCTCCTTATCCATCTGCCCGTGCGCCGTGGCAATGCGCGCCTCGGGGAAGGCGCCCTGCAGCTTGGCAAGGGGGCGCTCCATCGTTTCCACGCGGTTGTATAAATACAGCACCTGACCGCCGCGCGCAAGCTCTCGGCGAACGGCCTCCTCTATAATGAAGTCATCATGCTCCAACACGTAGGTCTGCACGGGATGCCTGTCGGCAGGCGCCTCGTCCAAAATCGACATATCGCGAATGCCGCTCATTGCCATATTCAAGGTTCGCGGTATCGGGGTGGCCGACAGGGTCAACACGTCCACGTTCTCGGCCATCGACTTTAAGCGCTCCTTTTGGCCAACGCCGAAGCGCTGCTCCTCGTCTACAATCAGAAGCCCCAAATCCTTAAATTCCACGTTCTTGGATAAAAGCGCGTGTGTGCCGATAATCAAATCAATTTCTCCGCGCGCAAGGCGGCGCAAAATCGCCTTCTGCTCCTTCGGGGTGCGCAGGCGGGAAAGCATTTCCACGTTGACGGGATAGCCGCGCATACGCGAGAGCGCCGTTTGGTAATGCTGCATGGCCAGAATGGTGGTGGGCACGAGAATGGCCGCCTGCTTGCCCGATACCATCGCCTTAAAGGCGGCGCGCAGGGCAACCTCCGTTTTGCCAAAGCCAACGTCTCCGCAAAGAAGTCTGTCCATCGGCACGGGGCGCTTCATATCCGACAAAATCTCGGAAATCGCCAAAAGCTGCGGCTCGGTTTCCTCATAAATGAAGTCCGCGGCAAAATCCCTTTCCATCTCGCATTCCTCGGGAAAGGCGTGTCCGGGGCGGCGCTGACGCGCCGCATACAGCGCAACCAGCTCCTTGGCCATCTCCTTGGCCGAGGCCTTTGCGCGACTCTTGGAGCGCTGCCACTCGGCGCCGCCCAAGCGCGAAAGCTTCACCGTTCCGTCCTCGCTCTTGGCGCCGATATACTTGGCAATCATTTCAAGGCGGTCGGCAGGCAAAAAGAGCTTATCCGTTCCCGCATAGCGCAGGGTGATATAGTCGCGCGTGACGCCGTCCGAGGTGATTTGCTCCATTCCCTCAAAAACACCGATGCCGTGCACGGTATGCACCACGTAATCTCCCACCGACAAATCGGCGTAGGAGAGTATTTTCTGCCCCGCAGGGCGCTTGGCATAGCGGCGGCTCTTGCGCGCGGCGCGGCGGCGCGCGGCCTCGTCAATCAGGGTGGAAAGCACCGCAATGCGCGGCGAAAGCAGCTCAAAGCCCGCAGGGTATTCGCCAAAAACAATGCCAACCGTGCCGTAGGCATCCTGCCTTCCGTCCAAAAGAGAAAGCGGAAGCGGCGCGTCCGGCGGCAAAATCAGGGTGGGAAGACCGCTTTCCTTTAAAAGCGAGGAAAGATTTTCGGCCTCGCTTTCGTTCTCGGTCAGAATTAGAGCGCGCGTTTTGCCCTCGGCAAGCAGGCGCACGTCCTCCTTCAAAAGCAGGGGCTTTTCAAAATAGGAAACGGTTCTGCGGGTGCGGAAGCCGAAAAGGCCGGAGGCCTTGCCCGTGTAGCTATGCCCAATACCCGTTAAATAGGCGGTGGCGAAGGTGGCAAGGGCGGCCTCCAAATCCGCATAGTCCGCAAAAAAGCGGTTGTACGCCTTGGGCAAAAAGCCCTTCTCGACAAGGTCGCTCGCCCCCTCGGCCAAAAGCGCCGACTGCGCAAGGTAGCGCTCCTTCATGCCGCTATCCGACAAAACAAGGGCGGCGGGGCGCGCCTTGAAATAGTCAAAAAGGGTGGCAGGGGTCTTATAAATTAAGGAAATATATCTGTCCTTGAACAAGGGCTCAAGCCCGTTTTCAAGCGTTGCACATTCGTTTTTCAGGGAAAGCAGGGCCTCGCGCTTGGCGGCGGCGCGAAGCAGCTCCTCGCTCGGCGCCTCCTCCTTGTGCTTGCCCTTCTTCTTTTCGGGGGCGGCAGGGGTGTCGGCCTCCATTTTGGAAAGAAGGGAAAGGTGCGCCTCGCGCATTTTCTCCTTGGCGGCCGCATCCGGCAGGGTTTCCATGGCGGGAAGCACCGTCAAGCGCTCCAAGGCCTCCTCCATACGCTGTGAAATAGGGTCAAAATAGCCAAGTCTATCCACCTCGTCGCCAAAAAACTCCACGCGCACGGGGCGAAGGGAAAGCGAAGAAAAAACGTCCAGAATGCCGCCGCGACGGGCAAACTGCCCCGGCGCCTCCACCGTTTCCACGCGCGCAAAGCCCATCTCGGTCAGGGCAAGCGCGAGGCTGTCGGGCGAATGCTCCTCCCCGACGGAAAGCGAAACGGAAAGGGCCGCCAGCCGCTCGGGCGGCATGGTGTAGGCAAGGGCGGCAGAGGGGGTTGTCACAACCGTTACGGCCTCGCCTCTTTGCAGGCGGTCAAGCACAAAAAGCCGCTCGCGCTCGGTGTCGCGAGAGGCAGAAATATTCAAAAGAACGAAGTCCTTGGGCGGAAAATAAACAGCGGCAAGACCCTCGCCCTGCAAAAAGGCGGCAATAGAGGCGGCTTCGCCCTCCTCCGATGCCAAAACCAAGGAGGGTCTGCCCGTCTTTTCCGTATAGGCACGAATCATCTCGGCAAGAAAGGCCTCTCTTGCCCCATCCGACAACCCGTTGACAACAAGCGGCAGAGGCT
>JBGVMO010000053.1:0-5668 GCA_045124835.1 Eubacteriales bacterium | reverse complement strand
TCTTTACCGACCCCATCGGGCGCTACCGCTTCTATTTCCGACAAGAGCCAAAGCGCCGTTTCGTATAAGGACTCTCCATCAACCGAAGCATCGGGAAGCCCCAAGCGCTCCTCAAGCGGCGTTGTAAAATACCCGACGCCGAGGGTTAAAACAAAGAGGACGTAAAAAAGCATCAAAATGCAAAGAAGGAGGGCTATCATCCTTAGGGTGCTTTCCCTTGTTTTTGCTGCCCTTACGGAGAAGAAAACGAGAAGAAAGAGCCAAAGCGGCAAAAGCAAAATTATCCACTCAGCAAGCGAAAAGGGCAAAAGCCCTGTCAGATAGCCGAGAAAAGCCCGAACGGGCGCGGCGACGTAGGCATTTACAAAATCGGCAACAGGCATCAACAGCGCCGCAAGCAGATGCAAAAAAAGTGCAAGCAAAAAGAAGCTGCCCGTTAAACGTACAGCGAAAGGTATCCGCTTCAGCATATGACGCACCCGTTGCATAGTGTTTTTCCTTTCCGACGGCAAGCCGCCCTTTTAGTATGGATGATTCAGAGGCATTCAACGCCCTTGATTTAAAAAAGCAACGCGGCAGGTTTTTCCTGCCGCGAAAATGCAGCACCTGCATTACTTTGCCTGCGCTGTCACGCTCTTTTGTCAATTCGATAGGTGGGAACCAGCTCGTGTATCATTTCCTTCATACCGTCCGTTTCTGAATAGGCGGCCGTATAAAGCGCATCCAGCTTCTCGAAGAAGGTTTCCTCATCAAATTCCAAGGGCTTGCCGATGCTTATCATTTTGTTTTCGGTGCTCTGCATACCCTCCTCGCTCATCAGGCGCTCCTCATACAGCTTTTCGCCGGGACGAAGGCCCGTACAAACGATGGGAATATCCTTTTCGGGTTCAAGACCGCTTAAGCGAATCAGATTCACCGCAAGGTCATAGATTCTGACCTGCTCGCCCATATCCAGAACGAAGATTTCACCGCACTTTGCATAGGCGCCTGCCTGCAAAACCAAGCTGACCGCCTCGGGAATCGTCATAAAATAGCGGACGATGTTTTTATCCGTAACGGTAACGGGGCCGCCCTCCGCAATTTGCTTTTTGAAAAGAGGGATAACGCTTCCGTTAGAGCCAAGCACGTTGCCGAAGCGAACGGCAACAAAGCGGGTCTTGGAATGTCTGCCGAGAGCCTGCACTATCATTTCGCAAAGGCGCTTGGTTGCACCCATGATATTGGTGGGGTTAACGGCCTTATCCGTGCTGATTTGCACGAAGCACTTTGCGCCGTATTTATCGGCACATTTTGCAACGTTCAAGGTGCCGAACACGTTATTCTTCACGGCCTCGTTGGGACTCGTTTCCATTAAAGGAACATGCTTATGCGCGGCGGCGTTAAAGACGATATCGGGACGGTATTTTTCAAACACATCCTCCATCTTGCCCTTGTCTCGCACGCTTCCGATAAGAACCAGAAAATTTAAGGATTCGTACCGACGAAGCAGCTCTTGCTGAATATCGTAAGCGTTGTTTTCATACACGTCAAAGATAATCAGCTGACGGGGACGGTGGGTTGCAATCTGGCGGCAAAGCTCGCTGCCGATGCTTCCGCCTCCACCCGTGACCAGAACAACATTGTTTTCGATATACTCGGTGATTTCATCAATGTTGACGGTGAAGGGCTCGCGACCCAAAAGGTCCTGCACGTCAACGTCACGAATTTTACTGACGCTCACTACACCGCTTGCAAGCTGATAAAGTCCCGGCAGAGTTTGCACCTTGACACCGGGAACCTGACATTTCTGATAAATGTCACGCAAAACCGCGGCGCTTGCCGAGGGAATGGCAACGAAAATATGCGTTACCTCGTAAAGCTTCGCAAAATGTGCCACCTCGTCTACCGTGCCAACGACCTTGATACCCTGCACGTATTCTCCGATTTTTCTCGGATTATCGTCTACAATGGCAACAGGGCGGAAGCTCTCCTTATCGGTGCTTTGCAGCTCCTTAATGAGCGTTGCCCCTGCCATACCTGCGCCGACAATCAAAACCTTCTTTTGCGCCTTGGCGTGCAAGCGGGAGGAGAGCGCATAGGACTGCAAACGGACGAAAAGCCGTAAAAAGAGCAATCCAAAGCCTAAAATGAAGCAATAGAAGAAGCTCAGCGACAGATCCACCGAATGAAAAATCACACAAGCGACTATTTCCGTTGCCGCGACAAAGACAAAAGCGCCACCGAAAAGCAGCATATCGTATACACCGAAAAAGGTATAGGAGACGCTATACTGACGAAAAACGAAGAAAAAGAGTAAAACTGCCAGAACGCGAACGCCAACGCACAGGAAAAGAGAGGGGCGAATGACAAAGAAGCTCCAATCTCTTAAGCACATGGGTGCAAGAAGGCTGGCCAACAAAACAGCCAGCACGTCAAGCCCCGCTTTAATGGCTGTCATACGCATACGGGCGGAGGAGGGGGTATTTGTTTTTCGCTGTAAGGACGATTTCAAAATGCTCACCTCATTTTATTTTTTGTGGGGCATCCGTTGCCCATGGGAATGCTCAATATTTCTCGACAGGGAAAAGAATCTTCAGCTGATTAACGCGGCTACGGTAAGCGGCCTGCTGCTTTTCTGCAAAGAGTCTCTGACGAAGCTCCTCCTTCACATCGGCAAAAGGCAGAGTGGAGGCTTCCTTTTTACCGTCCAAGCGGATAATGTGATAACCGAACTGGGTCTTAATGGGGCCGCGCAGCTCGCCTACCTCCATCGTGAAGCAGGCCTCATCAAACTCGGGCACCATCTGTCCGTGGGTAAATTCGCCAAGGCTTCCGCCGTTCTGACCCGAAGGGCAAGCGCTGTTTTGCTTAGCTGCTTCCTCAAAGGAGAGGGCGCCGCTTTGAATCTTTTCAAGCAACAGCTTGGCAATATCCTCTTCCTCCACCAGAATGTGAGAGGCGGAAACCGTTTCGGGTGCGGAGAGCTTGTCCTGATTTTCGTCGTAATACTTCTTCAGCTCCTCCTCGGTGACCGTTACCTTGGAAAGCGCCTTATCAATGGCGTATCCCGTTAAAAGCTTTTCCTTGGCAATGGCCAATTCCTGCTTAAAGCCCTCCTCGTATTCAAGCATACTCTTCTTTGCGTCTGCCAAAAAGAGCGCACGGGAGATAAGCTCCTCCAAAATAATGGCACGACCCTGCGGATTCTGATAGTTCTGTCCTGCCTGTCCAAGTCCTGCCAAAAATGCGTCTACGTCTGCGTCCGTGATGGGCTTTCCGTTCACGGAGGCCAAAATTTTTCCGTTCATAATAATTCCTTTTCTTGTTTATGGTATAGATATGGTATGGATACAAATATCTTATTATATTCTATCATAGAAAAAAGGAAAAAGCAAGCCAATTTCGCTTTTTCCTTCTTTTTCTTCATTTTTTTAAAGCATCTCTTCCTTGATAAAGCGGCAAAGACGGCGACTGATAACGCTATGTCCGCATCTATCGGGATGAAGCGGCTCGGGAGAAATGAGCCCTGTGGTGTCTAAATAATAAACGTTGTCTCCGCTTTCCTGACGGTAGGCATCAACCGCCTCCTTGATTTCCTTGGCAAGACAACCCGAAAAAGGCGTTAATGCAAGAATTTTTGCCCTAGGATTTCGCTTTCGCAAAATGGCAAGAAAATCCTTATAGCGAGAAATAAAGCCCGCTTTGTCGGGATTGTTTCTGTCGTTCGTGCCGTGGTTCAGGACAACGATATCCGCATCGGTTGGCGGCAAGGGATTATTTGCGCTGTGGTAGGGATAGGAATCGCATACGGTCGGAACGTTTCCCGCCCCCATACGAAGAAGGCCAAGGCAACCGTACCCCATCATATACGGACGCATACCGAGCGCTTCTGCCGTGCGCCAAGCGTAGCCTGCCGTCGAATCATCCCAATCCACCATAGAGCTTTGCTCTACACCGTAGGAAAAGGTGTCTATATCAATGGCGATACCCTCGGTGATGGAGTCGCCGACAAACTCAATTTTCGGTCTGTTGTCCTCGGGCAGCATCAAAAACGCCTCTGCCTCTGCCCCTGCAAAAACCACGTGCGAAGCACGGGGGGCGGTCCATCTCTCCTGCGTTTCAACGCTTCCCTTCAGAATAACCTTGACGGTATGCTCACCCTCGGAAGCCGCGATACGAATATAGCCCTCCAAGCAGGCAGAAACCTTAGCGCCTCCATCCACCTGCACGTACACGTGCGGATAAGGCAAAACACAGCTTTCCATATCAAAGGAAAGCAGCAGCGTTTCGCCGCAAAAGGCAAGCTCAAAATAGCTTCCGTTTGCCGTTGCCTCTGCTCTTTCGTTCTCTGTAAGCCAGCGCCCCGTATAACGAACATAGGGGCTGTTTGCTTTAATAATCATAGAATACCTCTTTCTATCAGAATTCGCTGAAAGCCGCTTGGAAAGTGCGAAGAAGCCTTGAAAATGAATTTTAATCCACCTTCACACCGTCGGCGTAGCCCTCGATAAGCACAAGGCCCTTCATAACCTCGCCATTCTTGACCTGCCGCATTGCCTTCTCGGCCTCGGCAAAGGGCCAAACGTGCGTCAAAATCTTATCCATCGGGATTTTATCCTTCCAAAGCAAGTCCTCGACAAAGGAAATCGCATCCACAGGCTTAGGAGACACGGTGCGATAATGCCAGTTGGTCGGCACAGCATTCAGATTGAAGTGATAAGGGAGGGTTGAAACGCCGTAAACGGCCAAGACGCCGTTTTCCTTCAAGAAGGGCAAGCCCCTTTCAAAGACGGTATTTTTCCCCGTTGCCTCGTAGACAACGCCGTATTTCTTGCCGGCGGTATAGGCCTCGTCGGAAAGCCCTGCAAAGTCCGCACCGATGGCCACGGCCTGCTCGGCCTTTTCCTTGCGGATATCGAAAACGGTGACACTTTTGGCACCGTAAAGCTTGGCAAACAGCGCAAGCGTACAACCGACTGTTCCTGCGCCAAAGATGGCAACGTCCTCACCCTTCACCTCGGGCACCTGCAAAACACAGCTTGCGGTTTCGGATAACGGAAAAACGAGGGTTGCCTTCTCGGTGGGAAGGTTCGGGTCAATTTTATCGTTGGAGAAATAGCGGTTACGATAGGAATATTCTCCGTCAAAGCGCTCTCCGTCCTCCTTCAAGGCGTGATAATCGCCCGCAACGCCATACTCGGCAAAGGCGCCCCATGAGGAATAGTAGGTGCCGTCATAGCCCTTTGGGCGAGCATTGGCACAGATAACGCGGTCCCCAAGCTTATAGTTGCGAACCCTTTTGCCGACCTTGATAACCTTACCAAAGGACTCGTGGCCAAGAAGGACGGGATAGCCACCCGTGTTGAACAGCTTGTCCGTAATCATCCAGTCCGTGGTATTACAAATAGAACAGCCCTCGTTCTTTACGAGAACCTCATAATCGTCAATTTCGGGAATATCGATTTCTACGAATTTAAAGGTACCGGGGCCTGTAACGGCAAAGGCTTTCATACTATCGTTTCCTTTCCTTGTAAACGCAATTTTAACGCGTTCTTAGCCAAGTGAAATCTAAATAGAACCCGTTTTGAGGGGCGAATTTAGCGAAATACTTCGGTGAAAATCCTTGCCGTATGGTATACGGCGGCGAATTTTCCCCCTCGTCTTTCACAAAATTCGCTCCCTTAAAATT
>JBGVMO010000052.1:0-2743 GCA_045124835.1 Eubacteriales bacterium | reverse complement strand
GGTATTGCCGTGCTTTTTTAAGGTATCAAAGAGGGTGGAGGCGAAGCCGAAGTTCCCCTGCATAAACTCCTCGGGATTTTGCGGACGGTTGACGCCCGCAAGGTTAAAGACGAAATCCGCCTTTTTGCAGGCCTCGTCAAGCGCCTCGGGCGCGGAGTCGATATCGTACAGATAAAGCTCGTCCACCGTCAGCGCAGGATGGGTTCTATCCTTCCCTTCCTTGATGCTTTGGAGCGCGGCCGTCAGATTTTTACCGACGAAGCCCTTTGCTCCTGTAATCAGTATGTTCATCTTATTTGCCGTCCTTTGCAAGCTCCTCTTGAATGTAGGCAAGAGAAGCAATTTTTGCCTTGGTTTCCTCCAAGGACAAAAGACGGGTGTTGTTGCTGTTGAACTCGGTTAAGACGTTGCGCTCGGTTTCGCCCTGGCTGAAATACTTATCGTAGTTCAGGCCGCGCTTGTCCGCAGGAACGCGGTAGAAATCGCCCATATCAATGGCGTGCGCACACTCCTCGTTGGTGAGAAGCGTTTCGTACATCTTTTCGCCGTGGCGAATGCCGATAACGCGGATGTCCTTCTTATCGCCGCCGAAAAGCTCACAGACGGCCTCGGCCTGCGTTTGAATGGTGCAGGCGGGCGCCTTTTGCACCAGAATATCGCCGTTTTCGCCGTGCTCAAAGGCGAAAAGCACCAAATCCACCGCCTCGTCCAAGGACATGATGAAGCGGGTCATCGTTCCGTCGGTGATGGTGACGGGGTTGCCGGCTCGAATCTGGTCAATCCAAAGGGGGATGACCGAGCCGCGCGAGCACATGACGTTGCCGTAACGGGTGCAGCAGATTTTCGTTTTGCCCGAATATCTGGACTTGGCAACTGCCACCTTTTCCTCCATTGCCTTAGAGGTTCCCATAGCGTTGATGGGGTAGGCGGCCTTATCGGTGGAAAGGCAGATAACGCACTCAACACCGGCCTCAATAGCGGCGGTCAGGACGTTATCCGTACCGATAACGTTGGTGCGAACGGCTTCCATCGGGAAAAATTCACAAGAGGGCACCTGCTTCAAGGCTGCCGCGTGAAAGATATAATCCACGCCGTGCATGGCGTTGCGGCAGGACTCCAAGGAGCGCACGTCACCGATGTAAAATTTGATTTTTTCATAGTACGCAGGGTATTTTACCTGGTACTCGTGGCGCATATCGTCCTGCTTCTTTTCGTCACGGGAAAAGATGCGGATTTCTCCGATATCCGTCGTTAAAAAGCGGTTCAGCACGGCGTTACCGAAGGAACCTGTTCCGCCCGTAATCATTAAGGTTTTGTCTTTGAAAAGTGACATGTTGATGCTTCTCCTACGCGTTTTTATTTTTTAGACATAAAATCCAAAAAGAGCTTATACGGGCTCGACTCTTGCAAGCCAAGCGGAGATAACGCCCAAATCCTCGGGGGTGTCAATCTCACCGCAGAGGGCGTCCTTGAAGTCGAGGGTATAGATGTTGCATTTGTCGGAAACCTGGTTGAAGGCGTTTTCCGCATAGCACTTGCGGTTGTCCGTTTCGCAGAACTCGCAAATCTTGTCCAGCCATACTGCCCAGTCCTCGCGGCAGAGCTTGTACAGCGGCTGAGCGGCCATCGCGTCCTCGAAGAACTCGATGCCCACCTTTTCGATTTTGTCCCCGTGAATCACGGCCTTGAAATCCTTTTCGGGCAAGGGCAAGGTGGAGCTGACTGTCATACAGCTACGCTCGCTATTCAAGACGGCATCAAAGACAGGGGCCTCGAAAACGAGGTCGCCGTGCATCATAATGACGTCGTCATCCCGCAAGGCTTCCTTGGCACAATAGATAGAATAGATGTAGTTGGTTTTGTCATAAATGGGGTTCTTGATGAAGGTATATTCAAGAGGCAGGCCGAGCGAATGGCAGTATTCCACCAAAATTTCGTCATAATAGCCCGTGGTCATCACGACCTCACGCAGCCCCTTCTCTGCCACCAGCTTCAGCTGATGAGAAAGAATGGTGTCCTTCTCGGAAATCTCCGTCATACATTTTGGGTGGGTTTTGGTGATGTCACCCATACGATGACCAAGTCCGGAATTCAGAATTAAGACTTTCATTTTTGGGCTCCTTTAAACGTCGTTATTTATTTCTTCTTTTAAACTTTTGATACATCATTTTCAAACGAAAAATCGTTTTTTCTTTGATTTCTATCCCCCAAGGTGCATTTTTCCAGATTTCGTCCTTAACATTTTTCAGCAAGGGCGCCATCTCCTTGGCCTCTTCCCAATAGGGATAAAAGAATCTTTGGTTGGCCGAATAGTAGGCACGTCTATCCACGTCATAAATCTCCGTTGCCAGCAAATTGTGGTCTTCATTGGGGTCCCATAAAACATCGTACAAATATTCCTTCTTCGTCGCTTTTTCGAAGATATATTTATATCGGCCCTTTATAACGGCAATCTTTCGATGCGGTTGCATATAATAGGCAGTTTCTGAAAAAAGATAGTCCTTCTCCTCGATGCTTCCGTTTAAAATCAATTCCGCCAACTGAATATTAGAGGTATTGAACTCTACTTTCTCCCATCCGTTGATGCGAGGGGTAATTAACGGAATTTTTATCGCAGACTGATGCAAATCAAAACCATAGCCGTATTTTCCGTTAATTCCGTTCATATGGCCGTGATCTGCCGTGAAATAGATACAATCATCTGCAAAATACTTGCGTATCATACCAACCATTTCATCGTACA
>JBGVMO010000051.1:0-10725 GCA_045124835.1 Eubacteriales bacterium | reverse complement strand
GCTTTACCGCTCTTGATCCACTCATCAACCTCGCTGGGTTTATACTTCCAGCCACGGCCAACCTTGTGGGCAGGCATACCTTTTTCGTTTATCCAAGTAAGCAGAGTATCACGTGTTACGCCGAGGTAGGCGCACATTTCTTTGGTAGAATACCAACGTTCAGGGATCTGATTCATTTCTTGCATTTTTATGACTCTCCTGATAAATATAATAATACACTTTAATTATATCACAAAATCTGACAAATTTCAAGTGTTATTGCGGAATAGTGCGGAAAAGAGAACAAAATTGAAATTGTGTGTCATTAACCATATTGCCTCCCTCGAACTTTCGACCGTTCTATGCTATAATATTCCCAGAATAACTTGCGGCGGTTCTTGTCACTCGGTGGCAGGGGCTACACAAACGGGGGGCATTTCTAAAAGAATTTCTAAAAAATTTTTAGAAATATTTTTAGAAATATTTTTAGAAATCGGTGTTCCTTATGGCGTAAGGGATTTTTCGAGGTTCGAACAAAAAAGAGCCGAAAACCCTTGTAAACATTGGGGTTTCGGCTTCTTTTTTTATCCATTGCGAAAGCAATGGCATCTCATCACGCTTTAGCGTGTATCTCATCCGTCCAAAACGTGTATATCTCGTTTTGGACGAGTATCTCATCACGCCGCGAGGCGTGCATAGAGGAACGCCCAAGGCGTTCCTCTTCCTGCTGCTTAATTCGTTGCCTTGAAGTTGTAAAGCGGCTTGATGCGGCAGAGAATGTCGGCGGTGGGGGCGATGTTTTCCACGATTTCCGCCATGCTCTTGTAGGCCATCGGCGACTCGTCGAGCGTGTCGGGAACGACGCAGGTGGAGTAGATGCCGGCCATCTCCTTTTCGTATTCCTCCATCGAAAGACGCTCGAAGGCGGCGGAACGGGACATCAGTCGGCCGGCGCCGTGAGGCGCGGAGCAGTTCCAGTCCTCGTTGCCGCGGCCGATGCAGATGAGAGAGCCGTCGCGCATATTGATGGGGACGAGAAGCTTCTCGCCCGCCTTGGCCGAGACGGCGCCCTTGCGGAGAATTTTCTCCTCCACGTCGATGTAGTTGTGGATGGTCCCGAAGGTCTCAACAGCCGTCAGGCCGCAATGGGCAAGAATGATTTCCGCCATTATCGCGCGGCTTCTCTCTGCGAATTTCTGGCAGATATCCACGTCGTGAAGGTAATCCTCCATAAAGGAGCCGTACAGATAGCAAAGGTCGCGCGGGAGCGAGGGCTCCTTGGCCAGAAAAGCCTTTTCCAGCGCCTTGATGGTGGCTTGAATTTCGGCGCGGCGGCCGTTTTCCTTGTAGGTGCGGATAATTTCCTCGCGCTCGTTGAAGTAGGCCTCTTTTCCGAGGTTCAGATCAATCGCGAGCTGCTGGTAAAATTCCGCCACCTGTGTGCCGAGGTTGCGGCTTCCCGAGTGAATCACGAGGTACTTGCCGCCCTCTTCGTCCTCGTCAATCTCAATAAAATGGTTGCCGCCGCCAAGCGTGCCGAGTGAGCGCTCCAAGCGCTTGGAGTCCTTCAAGGAGCGATAGCAGCGAAGGGGCGTCAAATCGAAGCGCTCCCTGCGCCCCTCCCAAACGTCTCTGCCGCTGGGAATGGTGTGGGCGGCCTCGTCCACCTTGGCAAAATCTATATCGACCTTGCCTAAATATACGGTATACATACCGCAGCCGATGTCAACGCCCACCATCGCGGGCACTATCTTGTCGGTGACGGTGAGGGTCGTGCCGACGGTGCAGCCCTTGCCCGCGTGAACGTCGGGCATAATTCGTATCTTTGAGGCGGCAAACGCCTCGGTGTCGCAAATCGCCTTGATTTGCTCGCGAGAGCCGTCGTCCATCGTGGTGGCGAAGCACTTGGCGGTGTTAAAGTCGCCCTTTATTTCTATCATAGCTTTCTCCTATCTACAGTCGGTTTTTTGGTCGCCTCGAAGCTGACGCCGACGAGAAATTCCCTTACGGTTAGCCAAGCGAGACCTAAATTGAACCCGCTCTGAATCCGAAAAAACGGTGCTTTTTTTGCGTTCTTCGCTTGATAAGTCCATACTTATCTTCGCTCTTACCACGAAAAAAACGAGCCGGAATCGGCTCGTTTTTATTGGTTTGCAAGGCGCCGTTTCTTTTATAATTTCAGCTGACGCATGGCGTTTTCGTGGGTAATTTGGTTGTAGGCGGTTTTGGTGATGACGCCGCGGTCAAGCCATTCCTTGAGCTTGCCGATGAGGGGCACGTTCTGCTCGGGGTGGCAAAGGTCGGTGCCGAAGTACATACGCTCGGAGAACTCGCGGATGAATTCGGCGGTGTAATTCTCGTCGCGCGTCAAGGCGTTGTAGGCGGTGCCGTCGGAAAGGTCAAGATGCAAATTGGGGTAGCGGCGGCAGAGCTTGGCGATAACGCCCTCCTCGCGAATCGGGCCGCGGTTGACACAGGCGGGAGAGACCTGACCGCCGTTGAACTTGTAGGGCACGCAGCGCTCGCCGGGAGTTTCGAGCTTGGCGATTTCTGCCCAGAAGGCAGGGCCGTGGCCGAAGTAGGTCAGCTTGGGGAAGCGGCGAAGGGTCATCTCGGTGGCGGGAAGGCCGGGGTCATCGTAAAGGCCGAAGTTGTTGTCAGGCATACCTGTGCCGTCCGTGGTGACCGAAAGCCCCGCCACCTCGCAGGCGCGGAACAGGTTTTGCACCTTGGGGTCATCCAAGCGCATATTGGGCATAACCTCGCCCACACCCCGACAGCCCTGCTCCTTGTAATAGGCAAGAAATTCCTCCAAGGGAGAGAAGGGGGAGTTGAAATAGGAGCGCGGGTCAACGTTGCAGAAGGGGATGATCTTATCGGGATAGGCACGCGCCATGTCGATGATATCCTCGGTGTTCTGGGGGATGTAGATCTCGGGGCTGACGATGGGCTGCACCACCGCCATATCGATGCCGAGCTCCTCGTTTCTCTTCAAGAGCTCGGGCAGGGTGCAAAAGCCGTAGAAGGGGGATTTGACGCGATACGCGTGGGTATGGATGTCGATTAACATAAGCGGTCTCCTTTTTTATTTATGGATGCGCAAATAAAAGCTTGATTTTTCGCTCTTTACGCCGGCTCATCGGCCTGCCTGCGCAGGCGCGCCTCGGCCTCGGCGGCGGCCTCCGCTTCGGAAATCTCAACGGTCTCGGATAGCTCGGTGAAGCAGTCCTTGTCCTTGTAGCAACGCCTTAAATACGCGTGCCCACCGTCTGCACCGCAGGCACCGCAGGCGCACATAACAAGCCCGTGCAGGTCAGTTGATTCCGCAACCGTGCCGCACAGCTTGCACTTGATGGCGTTTCTGATAATTTTTTGCATGAATAATACCTGCCTTGTAGCCTCATCATAGCACAAAAGAAAGCAAAAAGCAAGTGCTTTTGCACAAAAGGTGGCTGAAAAACGGCGCGTAAGCGGCCCTCTGCGCCCGTCGGCAATACGCAAGCAAAAAAGCGAGGGGCGGCGCCTCAAAGCGCCGCTTTACACGCCGCGAAAGAGAGAGGGCGTCCTTTTTACAGGGCAATCGAAAAGGGCGAGGCAAGGTAGCCCGCTTCGTTATAGAGGTTGTGCGCGGGTGCGTTGGAATAGCCCATTTTGAAGGCGACGGCACCTGCGGGAATGGCAAGGGAAAGGGTGGCTTCGGTGACGGTGAGGGGAGACGGGTTGGCGGCAAGCATTTCACCGCCCACACCGTAAAAGGCGGCGTCGCAAAGGGCGGCGGCAGGGGCGCCGTCACGGTCTTGCAGGCGAAGGGCCTTGGCGTGTGAGAAGCACAGGGTCAGCCTGTCCTTTTCCCGTTTGGCTTGGGCAAGGCGCGGGCCTGCGTATTCCAAGGAATAGCCGTAAAGGGTGGAGAGAATGGCGTTTGAAAGCTTTTCGGCGACCTCGGCCTTATTGACGGGGTGGATTTCGGCAAGGTCGGCAACCTCGGTCAGAGAGACGGCGTAAAAATCCTTTTCGGCTTCGGCGGCGCGCAGGATGCCCGCGCGCACGGAGGCCCAATCGCCCAAGGGCTCGGGCGCCCAGCCTGCCAAAACGCTATCGAAGGGGCTAAGCTCCACGGCGAAGAAGGGCAGGGCCTTATTGGGGTTGCTTTGGCGCCATTCCTTCAAGAGCGCACCGAGGTACTTATCGTAATAGGGCGCCTCGCGGAAGCCCGTATTGCTTTCGCCCTGATACCAAAGAACGGCGGTATAGGTGTAGGCGGCGATATGGACATACTTATTGAAATAGAGCCAATGATCAAGGTTGAAGATGCGCGTCTCGTCGGGGAAAACGGGGCGCGTAAGCTCGGACACGCCGCTTGCGGCAACGGCCTCGGGGGAGAGCCAGGAATCAATGCGCGAGGCGCCCTGATTGCAGGAAACAACGCCGACTGTCGCGCCAAGCTCGCGCGCGAGGCGCTCGGCCACGAAGTAGCCGATGGCAGAAAAGTCAAGCTCGCTTTCACCGTCTGCAAGAAACCAGAAATCCGAGCGCGGCTTGGAAAGCGGGCCAAGCTCAGCGTCGATGGCGTGGCTCTCGGTGAAAAAGCGCATTCGCTTGCTGGGATAAAGGGGGAAGGGGCGCGTGACGGCCGAAAGCATCAGCTCCATATTGGATTGGCCGCCTGCCAAAAGCACGATGCCAACGGCGATATTGCTTGCCGTATAGGTGGTGCCGCCTGCCGTGATTTTCAGCGTGCCGCCCTCCTTGTAGTTGTCGATGGGGTCGAAAAGCAGAGAAAAGCGGCCGTTTTCATCGGGCGCAAGGGCGGCGCGGCGAAGCGTGCCGTCGGGGAAGGAAAGAACGGCCTCACCCTTGGCGTCTGCCCTTCCGAAAACGGAGATGGGAAGCCCCTTGGCGAAAACGGCGTTGTCTTTAAAGAGGGGAGAGAGAGAAATGCTCATATTTTTTTTCCTTTCTTGAAAAGCGAGAGTAGAGAGGCTTATTTTGTGCGCGCGCGGCGCGCTTTTTTGATGGCGCCGAAGGCGTAAACGATGGTTTTTAAGGAATCGGGCAGATAAGAGAGGGCTTTTTCCTCGATGTCCGCAGGCACGCCGAAGAAGGCCTCGGCGATTGAGCCGGTCATGGCGCCCTGCGTGTCGGCGTCACCGCCCAAGGAAACAGCGTTTCGCACGGCGTCCTCAAAATCGGTCGCCTCCAAGAAGCAAACGATGGCCTCGGGAACGCTTCGCTGACAGGTGATGAAGGTGCCGTCCTCCACGTTGCAGTAGGCGCGGATTTTTTCCACCGTCAGAGAGGCGATTTCGGGGTAGTATTCTATCATTCTTTGGCGGATTTCTTGCATGGATGCGCCCGTTCGGGCAAGGTAAATGGCCATTGCAACGCTTTCGGCCCCCTTGATGCCCTCGGGGTGATTGTGCGAAACCTCGGTGACGAGGCGGGAAAAGTGCCTGACCTCCTCCTCACTCTCGGCAATCCAGCCCACCGTGGCTACGCGCATCGCCGCGCCGTTGCCGTAGCTTTCGTAGGGCTCGGGGCGGTACATAAACCAATAGTAGAAGTATTTGCCCCAGCAGTGCGGCAAATGCTGGTAGGCGCGCCCCATTTCAACCATTTTTTCAATGACGAAGGGCTGAAAATCCGCCTCGTGCCAGCGGCCGCGCCGAAGCGCAAAGGCCTTGGCAATGGCAAGGGTCATTAAGCTATCATCCGTGAAGCGACACCCCTCCGAAAAGAGAGGAAAGCGCTTGCTTTTGTTGTTTTGCCATTCGTGGCAGCTTCCAACGATGTCTCCGATAATTGCTCCTATCATAGTAGCCTCCCGTGTGTTTTTTGCTTTTGTATCCACATTTTACAACAAAGGGCGCGGATTGAAAAGGACAGAAATTGTCCTTTTTTTACGGCAAGGAGAGAGGGCAAGGCGGAAGCGGCGAAGGAAACGGGCTTTATCAAAAATTGCGAATCAAAAGCTCGCGCACCTTGCCTCTGCCCTCGCCCTTGCTGTTGATGGCGCGGGAGGCCAAGACGCGCTCAACGGTGTAATCGCCGTAAAGCAGGTCAAAGAAATCGTCCGAGGGGTCGGCATTCGTCGGGTCGGCGTTGCTGGCAAGGAGCAGTGCGCCCTTTTTGTCCATCTCGGCAAAGAAGGCGGCAAGTTCCTTCTGATCCTCGTCGTTGAAGGCACCTTCGGTGTAGGCGGTGAAGCGAGAGGTCTCGGTCAAGGGCCTGTACGGCGGGTCAATGTAAACAAAAGTTTGCGCGTCAATGAAATCGGCGGCGGCCTTGTAGTCGGCGCAAACGATGTTGACATTCTTCAAGGCCTTGGCAACGGCGCGCAGGTTGTCCTCGTCACAGATGGCGGGCGTCTTGTATGCCCCGATGGGCACGTTGAAGGCGCCCTTTTTGTTGACGCGGTAAAGACCGTTGAAGCAGGTCTTGTTGAGGAAGATGAAAAGGCCTGCCTTGGCAATGTTGATGCCGTCGTCAGCACCAACGCAAAGGGCGTTAAAGGCGTCTCTCTTTTTTTCGTAATAGGTGCGGCGCGCCTGTTCGTCAAGCGGAAGGTACTCCTCCTTTATCACGCCCAGCATCTCGATAAGCTCCTCTGTTTCGTCGCGCAAAACGCGGTATGCGTTCATCAAATCGGGGTTGCTGTCGCTGATGTAAGCCTCGCTTAACTCGTGCTTGCTCAAAATATCAAACAAAACCGCGCCGCCGCCAACGAAGGGCTCGGCATATTTGGTGATTTTTCCGTTTCCAAAGGGGTAAAGGCGCGAAATCTCGGACAAAAGCTGGCCCTTTCCGCCTGCCCACTTGATAAAGGGGCGAAGGGGCGCTTCCTCCGTGCTTGTGTAGCGCGCGCTTCTTTTGTCAAGCGGCTTTTCGGCGGTGGCGGGAATAATCCACATATTGCCGATAATGGTGGCGTTTTCAATTCTGCCCTCGGCGCACAAAAGTGCCGCTCTCCTTTGGGAAATGCCCCAGCGGCGCGCCGCCTCTCTTGCTGACATAAAATCCATCGTGTTTACTCCCTTCGCCGCCGTGGCGGCCGCCCTTCAGGCTGTATTCCTAATATATATTGTATTCCAAAACGCGAATAATAGCAATACCAAAATGAAAAAAAGTGAAGAAAAAAGCCCGATTTTTTGAAAAAATCGGGCTTTTTCGGGTGAGGGGGCCGTTTTTATCAAAGGCGCGGCCGATGCCGCAGGCGAACTGCTGTCGTTTTCGGCGCTCTTGCGGCCGAAATTCGCGATGACGCGCGTCAAGGCATATTCTCGGCAACGAAGGCCTCGGCGAAATGGGCGGCAACGGCACCGTCTGCCGCGGCGGTCACAATTTGGCGGAAGGGCTTGGTGCGCACGTCACCAACGGCGAAAACGCCCGCAAGGCTCGTTTTGGTGTCCTCACCTGCAAGAATATAGCCGTTTTCGTCAAGCGCAAGCTGGCCTTGAAAGAGGTTGGTTGCGGGGGCGCGACCAATGCTGATGAAAAGACCGTCAAGCGCAAGCTCCTCCGTTTTTCCGTCCTTCCCTTCAAGCAAAATGCCCGTCAGCTTTTCCTCGTGCAAGAGGGCCTTTACGGTGCTGTTCCACTTAAACGTCAGGTTTTCAAGCTTTTCCAAGGGCCGCGCTAACGCCTTTTCGGCGCGAAGCGCGTCTCTTCGGTGGATGAGATAGACCTTCTTGCAGATGGCCGAGAGCAAAAGCGCATCCGACGCGGCAGAGTTTCCGCCGCCGACAACGGCCACCGTTTTGCCGCGATAGAGCATACCGTCACAAGCGGCACAATAGCCAACGCCGCGCCCCAAAAGCGCCTCCTCCTCGGCAACGCCGAGGTGACGGTGTACGGCGCCCGTGGCGATGATAACGGCAACGGCAGAAAACTCGCCGCTGTCGGTGACGATGCGCTTGGGCGAGGCGGTAAGGTTAACGGACAAAACCTCGGCGGCAACCGAAAGAACGCCAAAGCGCTCTGCCTGCGCCTGCATTTTGAAGCCGAGAGAGAAGCCGTCTATCCCTTCGTCAAAGCCGGGAAAGTTATCAATTTGCTGAGTTTCGGTCATCTGGCCGCCTGCGGAAAGCTTTTCAAGCACGAGGGTGCGAAGCCCTGCGCGCGCGGCGTAAAGCGCGGCGGTGTAGCCCGCAGGGCCGCCGCCGATAACGATAACGTCGTACTGCGTCACGGCATCAGCCCTCTAACAGCGCAAGCACCTGCGCCTTGGGCTTGGCGCCCAAGGATTTGGCGATAACCTTGCCCTTTTCAAAAACGAGAAGCATCGGAATACTCATCACCTCAAAGGCACCTGCCAAAACGCCTTCCTCGTCCACGTTGATTTTGCAAACCTTGTATTCGGGATGCTCCTTGGCAATTTCCTCCACGATGGGAGAAAGAATGCGGCAGGGGCCGCACCAGTCGGCGTAAAAATCAAGCAACACGCGGCGGTCGCTTTGCAGTACTTCCTTTTCAAAATTGTCTTGGTTGACCTTAATAACGGACATGGTCTTCTTCCTTTCTTTTTGTTTTTTATAATAAAATGTAAGCTTTTAGCGGTATTGGATTTCAGAGGATGGCAAGCACAAACGCGCCTATGCTGAGAGCAAGCGCTAAAGCGGAGGCTAAGTGAAAGAAAAAGCCTTTCTTTTTGGCGCTTTCAAGCGGTATTAACTTTTCCTCGGTCTTGGCGGCAGAATCCAACGCGGATTGCAGGGCGTTTTCGAGTGCCGTCTGCTTTTCCTCGGCCTTGGCGGCAGCATTCAGCGCCTTTTGCAAATCCCTTTCGAGCGATTCTTGGTTTTCTTTAAGACGCGCGCATTCTTCAAGGAGGGCTTTTTGAGACTCCTTGTTTTTCTGCATAACCTCAAAGGCCCTTTTGAATTTGACCTTTATTTCCTGATCAGCGGTTAACTCTTCGTCAAAAAGCAGCATCTTTTCCGTCAGGTCATCATATTGCTCCTTGCGTATCGTTTCGGCCGAGGTGAGAAGGGCGAGCCAATTTAAAACGCTCTTGAAGGCGGCGGAAAAGCGCAAATCGTTTTCTGCCAATGCAAGGTCATTTTTTCGTCTGGAAAAAAGAGCTTTAACAGCGCTTTGCGAGCGAATGGCAGTGGCAGTGCCTTCTGCATCAAGCAGGGCACTATCTACGCCTTTCGTGCCCTCTAATTCTTGGGGAAGTGTTCCTTCCTCCAAATCCGAGAGAGAAAGGAGCTCCGCAAGCTCTTGTTCTGTTGGTTCAGTCGTTTGGTTTTCTGTCTTATTCGTCATCGTCTATTTTCCAGTCCTGCAATTCATTTCGAATGGAGGCGCGTTTTTCTTTACCTGCCGCCAGCCTTGCCACCGCTTCCTCGTGACAACGCGTGATGGCTTCAGGGTCAAAGGTCTCAAAGAAGCCGTCCTTTTCTGCCATTTCCTGCATATCCTCTCGGAAGGCCTCGTACCAAGCCTCATTCAGCGCGATAAGATTTTGTGCGTTGGACTCTTGCTTAGCAATGATATCCTTGCGCTCCTGTAAACTCTTCTTTACATATTTGACAACGTGAGTTGCAAAGACGAGAAGGGAGGCGTAATTCAGGGAGAAAAGCCCTGCGTAATTGTTGCTTGCTGCGGTGATGGCTGTATCGATCAAGAAGGAGGCGCCGTGCGCGATGATCTGCAAAAGGTCAAATTCCTTGGATTGCAGGTAGCGCTTGTTTTCGGCGCTTAGGTCTGCAAGCAGAGCTTTGCACGCAGAGGCGCTTTCTAAGTGGGTCAGCCTTTGATAAAAATTGATCGCTTTTGCAGATTTAAACAAAAAGGCGTATGAATGAACAAAGAGCTGCAAAAGTGCCGTGGAGACGCCGTTAAAGACGGCATTTTTCAAATTCAGGCCGTTGTCATACATTTGAAGCATGATTTTGGCCAAGGGCTCGCTGTAATCGGCAAGATAAGAGGTAAAGGGAAGAGGGAGGCTGGTTTTGGTGAAAAAGTCGATCATCAAATGGTTTATCAGCTCGGCTTTGGGGTCGGCAGGAATGGTAAAGCCGCCGCTTGCAAGAAAATCGGCAATCTTCATATTGCCCGGATGTAAAACGCCACCTGTTCTTTCTGCGATGGTTTTGCCCCAAAGGGGAAAATTGTCCGTTTTGCCCGACATCAAGTCAAGAGCCTCGCGGAAGCGCGCAATATCGTGCCCCGGGCCGATTTGACGGTGAAGTCCTTGTATGTTGCCGGAGGCGCCCTCCGGCTTTGGAACCTTATAATCAACGGCGGTTCTCGTGGTGGAATGCTTGTGCTTGAATTTCCCATTTTTGGGGATGGTGGTTTTAAAAAGACCGTTTACACCGCCGCAAAAAAGGCCCGCTATAACGGCCACTATCACATCGGTTGGGGTGATTTTGGCCAAAAAGCTTCCTTTTAATTCCTCGCAAAGAGCAGACTGCTCGTTTTGCGCGGCGGCTATTTGCTTTTCTATTTCTGCCCTTCGGGAAAGGGCTTGAAGCGCCGAATCCTCGCAAATTCCGTTGGAGCTTTTCTTATTCATTGTCCTTCTCTTTTCTTGATATTTTTTAAAAAGATAGAGATATACCTTGCAAAGCGCGCTTTCGCGATTTGGCCTTACCCCACCACAACGCCTGTGGTGGTGACGAAGGCGATTTGCGTGCCGCGCTCGTCCGTCACCGTGATTTTGTAAAAGCAGGTGCGCCGACCGTGGCGAACCCTTTCGGCCTCGGCGTACAGCACCTCGCCCTTGGCGGCGGAGAGGTA
>JBGVMO010000050.1:0-2137 GCA_045124835.1 Eubacteriales bacterium | reverse complement strand
CGTGCATTCGCTATTCTTACAAATGAGTGCGCCTCTGTCGCCGTAAACCTCAAAATAGCGACCGCTCTTCAGGGCCTTTGCGCCCGTGATGCACATATTGACGGCGCGGTTGTTCTCGCCGACAAAGCGGATTTGCAAATGGTCCTCGCAGTCGCCGCCGGCAGCAATGCAGTGCAGATAGCTCTGTACGTTCGCCGTGGGAGAGCCGAGAAGCTGCAAGGAATGGTCGATAATGTGCGGGCCCCAGTTCAAAAGCTGGCCGCCGCCAAACTCGGAAATGGTCTGCCAGTCGTCTCTGCGCTGGTAGCCGTTCTGCTCAATATTGATTTCGTATACGTTGCCGAGCTTGCCCGAGTCTATGATGCTCTTTATCAAGGTGAAGGCAGACTCCAAGCGTCTTTGCTGATGCACGAAAAGACGGGGCATACCCTCTTTGTTGGCATGGGCAAAAAGGTCAAGCGCCTCGGCATAGGAAATGGTGGCGGGCTTTTCAAGCAAAACGTCCTTGCCTGCGGCCAGCGCCTTCATTGCGTGCGCATAATGGTCAACGGAGCGCGTAGCAATGTAAACCAGCTCCATATCAGGATTGGTTAAGAACGTATCGTAGTCGGTGTATTCAGCACAGCCGAACGTCTCGTTCATCTTCTTCGTTCTGTCGGGAATCAGGTCGCAAGCGGCCACAATCTCGTATTTTTCGGGGTACTTGGCAATTTCACCCGTGGCGGTGGGCCAGCCGATGCGTCCAAGACCAACGATACCGATTTTAATCTTTTCGCTCATGTTGCAATCTCCTTTTTGTACGGGAAACCCATTTTACGCCTTTATTGTAGCACACTTTTTTTGCCCTTGCAATATCTTTTTGAAAAAAATTCCCTTCCTCTTGCGTTTTATTGAAAGGTGTGCTAAAATGTGAGCGAGGCTGAAAGGCTTTTATGAAAACAGACGTGGAGGAATTACGATGTTTCACGATTTTTCCGTATTGCCCCTGTCGCTTGATCATTTTGAAGAGCGCGTTCTTGATATATGCGAATCCGTTAAGGCAGGCGTTTATACAACGCCGATTTTTTCGATGACCCTCGTGCCCGAGGGCAATCCCGTTTGGGATAAGGCGGCAAAAATGGTTTCCGCCTTTACGCGCTATCGCGATGCACTGGCCGAAAAGGGCATTCCGGCCGCCATTCTTGTGCAAGCCTCTCTTGGACATGGGTATGATATCGCCCCTGCCCCCTTCTCGCGCTACGTCAACCTGACGGATGGCAAGGAGGAGTTTGTTTACTGTCCCGAGGACGAGGAATTTCTTGCGCATTTTTCGGACGTAATGCGCACGCTTGCCGCCGCTTCTCCCTCCGCCATTATGCTGGATGACGATTTCCGACTGATGATGCGCCCGGGTCACGGCTGTGCCTGCCCTCGTCACATGGCAGAGTTCAACCGCCGCGCAGGCACGAATATGACGCGCGAGGAGCTTTTTTCGCACCTGCAAGCCCATAGCATTTATGATCCCTTGGCCAAGATTTTTGCCGAAATCCAAAGAGATTCTCTCATCAAGGCGGCAAAGGCCTTCCGCGCCGCCATTGACGAGGTAAATCCGCACATTCAGGGTATAAATTGCACCTCCGGGCAAATCTGTGAAAGCGTTTCTTATACCAACAGAATTTTTGCGGGTAAGGGAAATCCCACGATGGTACGAATCCCCAACGGCATATACGCGCCGTACGCCTTGCGCGGCCTCAGTGCTTGGATGGCGCAAACGGCTATCACCGCGAAAAAGCTTCGCGCGGGCGGTATTGACGTCATTTTGGCCGAAACGGACACCATCCCCTTTAACCGTTACGCTAAAAGCGCGCGCTATCTGCACGCGCAGTACCTCTTTGCCGTTTTAGAGGGCATCAAGGGCGCAAAGCATTGGTTGACTCGTATGACGGCGTACGAGCTTGCTTCGGGCCGTGCGTACCGCCAAATTCTTGCCGAGAACCGTCCGCTTTACGCGCGCCTTGCCTCTTTGGTCAAGGGCATAAAATGGGTTGGCGCCGCCTCGGGCTTTATCGAGCAAACGGCGCTCCCTCTTGGCTCTGATATAATCTGGATGTCCGATTTTCATCCCCATTGCTTCATCACCAAAAACATCGAGGAGATG
>JBGVMO010000049.1:0-3157 GCA_045124835.1 Eubacteriales bacterium | reverse complement strand
TTCGCCTTGAACGTATCAACCCATTCAAAGCAAACGGCAACCGTTCTTCAGAAAACAGAACGGCTTGCCGTTCTTTTTTTGAGGACTTGTCAACCCATCCTCAACTGTATGTTTTCCGTTTTGCGATTTCTTCTCTCGCTTCCTCTGGTACTATTGTTCGCAATTCGTCACCGTTCATTCGTAAATTTTTACTGATTGTTTTTTCCTTCTGCGGATAAAAACGGAAAAAGCGAGTTTTCGGCAGATTTTTTGATGCATTGCGGTTTTTCGCTTTCCGCAGCATCCTTGTTTTAGGGTAGGAAAGCGTTGACTTTCCTTATCTTGTATGTTATACTGTAGGCGCATAAAAGAGATTGGAGGAAGTCCTTGTGAAAGAAATTCCGTATCAATTCAGAGAACGCCTATCCCGCGTACATCAGCCAAACAGATATGACACTTCTCTTCACCGTCAAGAAAACGAATTCGTCATAGACGGAAGCTATACCGTTGTGCTTCCATCAGAGGCGGACACGGTGCTACTGCACGCCGCGCGCGACCTTGAGGACTATTTCTTCGTTTCGATGAACACCTCCCTGCGCCTGGCGCACCCCGACGAGACGGTAAAAGCGAACCGTATCGTATACGGGATAGACGCAAGCCTTCCCGCGCATTCCTATCGCTTTTCGGCAAAGGAGGGAGAAATCTGCCTCATCGGAAGCGACAGCCGAATGGCCGCGCAGGCGGGCTACTACCTTGAGGACATTTTGAACCTACGCGAAGCGCCCTTCCTTCTTGCGTGCGAAGAGGTGCGCACCTCGCTTTATCAGCCACGCATGGCACATTCGGGCTACGGGCTGGATATGTATCCCGACGAGCATATCGTTGCGCTTGCGCATCAAGGCGTTTCAGCGCTTTTGCTTTTCGTAAAGGGCGTGGACAAAACGCCGCAGGGCTATCACGATTTCAACGACATCTGCCGCCGCGCCGCTTCTTACGGCCTTGATGTCTACGCATACAGTTACCTTACCAACGAAATGCATCCCGAGGATTCGGGCGCCGAGGAATATTATGAGGCGCTGTACGGAGGCTTTTTTGACCGTTGCCCTTATTTCCGCGGTCTTATTCTGGTTGGCGAATCCTGCGAGTTTCCCAGCCACGATCCCAACACCACCATGCGTCTGCGGCGCGACAATATCGACGAAAATGGAAAAACCATTGTGAAGGGCAAGCCCTCCCCCGGCTGGTGGCCGTGCGAGGATTACCCTGCTCTGCTTTCGATGATTGCGCGCGTGTCACGCCGTCGCTGTCCCAACCTTGACATCGTATTCTGGTCCTACAACTGGAACTCCGCGCCCTTAGAGGCACGCAAGAAGCTGATTGAATCCATTCCCAAGGACATTACCCTACAAGCTACCTTTGAGATGGGCGACAGCGAGGTGCGTGACGGCATTTCTCATCGAATCGCTGACTACACGCTTTTTTCTGTCGGTCCCGGCAAGTATTTTTCCTCCGAGGTTGCGCTTGCCGCAGAAAACGGTCTTCGCTTTTACTCGATGACAAACACGGGCGGCAGAACCTGGGATATCGGGTGCGTTCCCTATCTCCCTGCGCCTTACCGCTGGATAGAGCGATACAACAGAATGCGCAAAGCTAAGGAGACGTACGGTCTTGACGGCACGATGGAGGGACACCATTACGGCTTTTCGCCCTCCTTCATTACCGAGCTTGCCAAATGGGCATTCTATGCCCCGACGCCCAATCTTGAAAAGGTGCTCGCCGCCATTGTCAGACGCGATTTCGGCGGGGAGAACTGCGAGAAGGTGCTTACCGCCTACCGCCTCTTTGGCGATGCGATTGCCGAAACGCCCGCAAAAAACCACGATCAGTACGGTCCCTGCCGCATGGGTCCCGCTTACCCCTTCGTGCTGTTTGATAACACGGACCTTCAAATTCCCACCGTGCCGTACGCACATTTCGGAGGCAACAAAATAACGAAGCCCTTATACGGCAAGTGGGGCTGGTGTACCGTTCCCGATATTTATACCGATGAAAGCAAAATGAAGGTCTTCCTTGCAGAGCTTGCGGGCTTTCGTTTGGCTGAAGAGCGTTTTTCCGAGGGCTGCCGCCTGTTAGAAGAGGCTCTCCAAACGGTCCCCTCCTCCAAAAAGGAAAACGCGGAGCAAATTTTGCGCGTTGCCGCCTTTATTCGCAACACTTACCGCACTACCGTTGGCATCAAAGAATTTTATCTGTTAAAGGAGAAGCTATCCTTTCAAACGAAGGACGCACGCCGTGAGACGCTTTATGCAATGCTTCCCATTCTACGCCGTGAGTACGAGAATGCCGAAAAGACGATTCCGCTTGTCGAGGCAGACTCCCAGCTCGGCTATGAGCCAAGTATGGAATATATGTGCGACAAGGAGCATCTTTTGTGGAAGCTCGCACTTTTGCGCGACGTGATAGAACGGGAAATCCCCATGCTTCTTACAGAGGAATGATGAAAAAACCATAAAAGCAAAAGCGGCTCGGAATACTCCGAGCCGCTCCCGTATCTTCATACGGACCGAGGCAAGCGGGAAAAGCCTGCCTCGGTTTCCCTTGGCAATCCCTTCACCTTGAACTTATCAACCCATTCAAAGCAAACGGCAACCGTTCTTCAGAAAACAGAACGGCTTGCCGTTCTTTTTTTAAGGACTTGTCATCCCATCCTCAAAGGTGTTTTTCCGCTTTGCGATTTCTTCTCTCGCTTCCTCTGGTACTATTGTTCGCCATTCGCCACCGTTCATTCGTGCTTTTTGCTTTTTTACCGTTAACAGTTTTTTCTTCTATTTCCTTTTTCAAA
Source organism: Eubacteriales bacterium (assembly GCA_045124835.1). Lineage (GTDB taxonomy): Bacteria > Bacillota > Clostridia > Oscillospirales > CAG-272 > UBA1740. The sequence goes on along the minus strand of JBGVMO010000049.1, from coordinate 336 downwards.
AAAGAGCAAGAATAAAGGACTTGGGTTACATCCTTTATTCTTGCTCCTCCCTATTGAGATATTACAAATATTACAAAACTGTGATTTCGGTTTTTCTGTCGGTGAGTCAATTCTCACCGACGTAGATTTCTATTTTGCCCCTTTCAAGCGTATAGGTGCCGTCGGCGAGGTAGTAGCCAAGCTCTGCCTTGCCGAGCGACAGGGTGACGGTTTTCTTTTCGCCCTTCTTAAGCTCGTTTTTTTCAAAGGCCTTCAGCTCACGCAGGGGGCGCATCATCTTGGCAACGGGATCGTGAATATAGAGCTGGACGGTTTCCTTGCCGTCGAAATCGCCCG
>JBGVMO010000048.1:0-1787 GCA_045124835.1 Eubacteriales bacterium | reverse complement strand
TCCTGTTGGTGGGTGCTATTTCCTGTTGGATTTAAAAACTGTCCTTTAGAGTACAGTCCATAGCCTTGGGCTCGTTTATAAAGGTTTTATTCGGTTTTCAGAAAGTCCTTTTCGTCATAAAAAACGCGCGTTAAGTACAGCCCCTCGGGCGGCGCGGTTTCGCCCGCAGATCCGCGGCGCTTGGCCGCGATAATGGCGGGGATTTTTTCGGGAGAGAGGGCGCCGAAGGCAACGTCGGCCAAGGTGCCGGTCATAATCCGCACCATATTGTATAGGAAGCCGTCCGCCACAACGCGGAAAACAAAAAGCTCGCCTTCCCTTTCCACCGTTGCGCTTTTGACGGTGCGGACGGTTTCGGTGATTTTAGAGCCCTTACTCATAAAGGCGGCAAAATCCTGCTTGCCGACGAAGGCGGCGGCAGCCGCTTGCATTCTATCCAAGGCACCGTCCACAAACGGACGGAAGATTTGCCAAGCGCGGTTCTGCCAGAAGGGGTCAGCGACGGCGCAGGGGCGCATCAGGTAGGTATACTCCTTGCCCTTGGCGTCATAACGGGGATGGAAGCCGCTCTCGACCAAGCGCGCGCTTTTTACCGACAAATCGGGCGGCAGAACGGTTGCCATCACGCGCGACATTTTCTCGGCGGGAATAGAGAGGACGCCGTTTGAGGGCTCAATCGTCAGACAAAAGCTTTTGGCATGCACACCGCTATCGGTGCGGCTACAGCCCGTGATGGCACAGGGCACGCCGAACACCTCGCCTGCGGCTTCTGTGAGCGTTCCTTGGACGGTTCTTCTGTTTTTCTGTGCCTGAAAGCCGTAAAAATGCGTTCCCACGTAGGAAACCTCGCAAAGATACTTCAAGGAAGCGCTCCTTTCTTTTAGAATTTGGCTTTATACCGAAAAGCCAATGGGAAGATAGATATTGGCAAGCACGATGGCCGCGCCAAAGGCGACAAGGGCAAGGAGGAAGAAAACATCCTTCGCAGAATACTGCAAACGGACGAACTTAGTTCTGCCAACGTCTCCGCGATAGCAACGGCATTCCATTGCAACGGCCAAATCCTCGGCTCTGGAATAGGAGGAAACGAAAAGCGGCACGAGAATGGGAATAAGCGCCTTGGCGCGCTTGATGAGGCCACCGCTGCTGAAATCGGCGCCTCTCGCCTTTTGGGCGTTCATAATCTTCTCCGTTTCATCCACAAGCGTGGGAATAAAGCGCAGGGCGATGGTCATCATCATCGCAAAATCGTGCACGGGAACCTTGATGACTTTCAAGGGGGAAAGAAGGCTCTCGATAGCGTCGGTTAAGACGATGGGGGAGGTTGTATAGGTTAAAAGCACGCTCGTGCCGACAATGAGAGAAACAACACGCACCATCATCAGTACGGCGCGATAAACCCCCTCCAAATACAAGGAAATGCGCCAGAAGCTGAAAAGCAGGGTCTCGCCCGTGGTGAAAAACATATTCAGCACCATCGTAAAGGCGAGAATGAAGAGAATGGGCCTGATGCCGCGCAAAACCACGCGCAAGGAAATGCGGCTGATAAGAACAAGCAGCACCGAGACCAGCAAAACGGCCGCAAAGCAAAAGACGTTCTTTGCCAAGAAGATGGCGGCAATATAGAGGACTGTTGCAATAATTTTGGCGCGCGGGTCAAGCCGATGCAAGAGCGAATTTCCCGGGAAATATTGCCCAAGGGTCATATCCTTCATCATTGCGCATCCCTCCTCTTCTTATAGGTGAGAATGGCGCGCGTAACGCCCTGCACGGTATAAAGCTCACCC
>JBGVMO010000047.1:0-9497 GCA_045124835.1 Eubacteriales bacterium | reverse complement strand
AATGGTGCTAGCCAAGTGAGGCCTGAATTGAACTCGCTCTGAAACCAAAAAAACGGCGCTTTTTCCGCATTCTTCGCTTGATAAGTCTATACGGCTTTAAATCCTTTCAATCAACGACAATTTCAATAACGAATCTTATAGGCTCTCTAAACCCAACTCTACGATACCTCTTATTGCAGTATCACCGTTTTTTCTCTTTTTGAAGGCCTCTTCAGATATTTCTGTCTTGTTGCCTCGCCGCCGCGCAAATGCCTTTCGGATTTGTTTTGTTCCAAAATTTCCTTTACCAAGGCGTATAACCCGGGATTTATTTTTTTGAGCTTTGCCGTTACGTCTTTATGTACTGTGCTTTTGCTGATGGAAAAATGAAGCGCCACGTGCCGAACGGTTGCGCGGTTTTCAACCAGATACTCCCCCAATACTTCAGGACGTTCCTTGCTCGTATATGCCTTCATACACCGTTTTCCTTTCCCATTTTTATACCAATATATGAAAGGTTTTTCCTTACCATGCAAAAAGAAGACAATAAATTTGTCCCTTCTGCAATTTTAGAAGGAATGGTATCCATCCGTTCTCTCCTTGCGGGGCAAAAAAACGGTTGCAACGACCGAAAAATACTTGAAATTTTGTATAATAGCGAACGAAAAGATAAAATAAGCAAGGAAATCGCTTTTTTAACGCACGAGGGCGAGCGTCAAGGCTTCTCCGTTCTACCTTGCACAGAAGAAGAAATCAATGCACTTGCCATCGGCTCCTCACACGGAGGCATTGTTGCCAAATGTACAGACAGGTACATCCCGCCGCTTTCGGATGAAAATCAAAAAAGCATTGTTTCTCGCGGCTTTTACGTAATGATTGAAGGCATCGAGGACCCCTATAATTTTGGATACGCCCTCCGTTCACTCTACGCTTTGGGGGTTGACGGTATCATTCTACCCGAAAGAAATTGGCTGACTGCTGCCGGCGTCGTTGCGCGTTCCTCGGCAGGAGCCTCTGAAATGTTCCGTTTTTTCCGTTCTGATGCAGAAAACGCCGTTCATTTTTTCAAACAGCAAGGCTATACGGTTGTTTGCGCAGACGGAAACACGAGCAATTGCCTTGAAAACACCGAATTTCCATACCCGATTTTCTTGATTGTTGGCGGTGAAAAACGCGGAATTTCCGCAAAAATTATGAAAGAAGCAGACAAAATCGTTGCAATAAGTTACGGCAGAAGTGATTTTCACGCTTCCCTTTCTGCCGCCTCCGCAACGACGATTCTGGCATACGAGATAGCCAAGCAAAACCGTCTGTAAACTAAAAATTCTACGTTGAGAAAGGAACTTTTACAAAAATATGATTGATATACGAATACTTTTCGAGCAGGTGTGCGTGTTGGTGCTTCTGATAGTCCCCGGTGCGCTGCTTAAAAAATCGGGTTTGGTGGACGAATCCTTTGGAAAAAGCGTTTCCAATCTCGTCTTATATGCCGCCCAACCCGCCTTGATTATCGCAGGCTTTACCTCGGTTGACGTTACAGCGGAAATTATCATCCGTATGGTAGCCGTTTTCATCTTAGGCATCGCCTCGCAGCTTTTGATGTTTTTTGTCTCTAAGCTAGTCTTCAAAAAGGCAGAGCTTTCCAAAAAACGCGTTTTGATTTTCTCCACGGTTTTTACCAATGCAGGTTATATGGGAATTCCGCTTCTTTGCGCAATTTTTGAGGATATCCACCCCGAAATTGCCATTTACGCTGCAGTTTACGTTACAGGGTTCAATATTCTTCTCTGGTCGCTTGGCGCATACCTCTATACCGATAACAAGGAATACATTTCCGTTAAAAAGATGGTATTAAACCCTGCCACAATCTCCACTATCGTAGGTATTCTCATTCTTGTTCTTTCGGCCATCCCCTTTACACGAGAAAACTTCATTGTTCCCTACATCCGAAGCGGCGGTATCATTCCTTCTCTCATTGACGGTCTAAAGAATTTAGTGGCACCGCTGGCTATGTTTATCATCGGCTTCCGTTTGGTCAACGTGCGTCTCTTGTCCGCCTTGCGCGACAAGTATCTTTACATACAGATTTTGCTTTCCTTGGTTGTTCTGCCTGCGGTTATCTGGGGGATTGTAAAGCTTCTTGCGGTTTTAAACGTGTATACAGACCCCCTTACGATGTCCGTGCTTCTGATTTCCGTTGCCGCACCTTCCGCAACGGCAACCTGTATGTTTTCCGAAAAATTCGACGGTGACTCAGAGTATGCAGGTCTTATCGTATCCATTACCTCCATCCTCTGCGTTGCTTCTATGCCCTTGGTTTGCCTTTTAACGACAATTTAAAATACAAAAAAGCCTGCGCCATCTACGTGATATCCATATCGGATATTCATACAGAAGACGCAGGCTTTTTGTTAGCCCTTTACTGCACCGGCAACAACGCCGCTGATGATGCTTTTTTGAGAAAAGGCATAAAAGACGATAATGGGAATGATGGCCAAAATCAGCATCGCCATCAAAGCACCCATATCTCTTGAGCCATAACCACCCTGCAAATATTGGACAGCAACGGGAATGGTTCTGTATTTACTTCCTATAACGAGATACGGAAGCAAATAATCGTTCCAAATCCACATGGCGTTCAAAATTGAAATGGTAATAGCAGTTGGCTTCAATAATGGGAAAACAACGTAAAAGAAGGCTTTCAGCGGACCGCATCCGTCAATCTCTGCCGCTTCCTCCAAGGCCAAGGGGATACTTCTGATAAAACCACTGAACATAAAGACGGAAAGCCCGGCCCCAAACCCGATATACAAAACGACAATTCCCAGCGGCGATTCAAGACGCAAAACGTTTGCCACCTTCGACATCGTATACATAACCATTTGAAACGGCACTATCATACTGAACACCAACGCATAGTATATCAGCCTGCTATGCGCGGCCTTTACGCGCGTAATATACCAAGCTGTCATAGATGTCGTAAGAATGATACCGAAAACAGACAGAAGCGTGATGAGCAAGGAATACCCAAAGGCCTTGAAAAACTGTATTTTTTCAAGGCCGTTTTTGTAGTTCAAAAGACCAACAAAGGTGTCGCTGTTCGGGAGAGAAAAGGGCGAGCTTGCGATATAAAACTGCCCTTTGAACGAATTAAACAGAACGATAAAAATCGGCAGAACAAAAAGAACACCCAAAAGGCACAAGAGCAATATCCAAAAAAGATTGCTAAGGGTGACTCTTCCCTTTCTCATACCTCCACCTCCCGTTTTCGTGTGAAATAAAGCTGAACCCCTGCCATCAGCGCGACGAGCAAAAAGAATATAACCGCCTTTGCTTGCCCGACACCCTCGCTTCCAACGCTTCCGTAAAAGGTTTGAAATATATCCAAGGCGAGCATAGAGGTTTCTTTTCCGGGAGCACCGCCTGTTAAGGCATAGTTTTGATCAAACAATTTAAAGGAATTGGTTAAAGTCAAGAAGAAGCAAATGGTGACAGACGGCATCACAAGCGGCAAGGTAATGTGTCGCAATGACTGAAAGGGGGATGCTCCGTCGATAGCGGCAACCTCCCGCATTTCCTTGGGAATATTTTGCAGTCCCGCAATATAGATTATCATCATATATCCTATTAATTGCCAATTTGTCAAGACAACAAGCCCCCAGAAGCCGTAGCTTGCCGAATACGTGATATCAACGCCCATCCCCGAAAGAATACCGTTGATTATCAGCTGCCAGATATAGCCAAGCACAATGCCACCGATAAGGTTTGGCATAAAAAACAACGTACGAAAGAAATGCGTTCCCGGAAACCCCTTTGTTAAAAGCAAAGCTAAGGCAAAGGCTAAAATATTCACGCTCAACGTACTGACAACGGTAAACCGTACGGTAAACCAAAGCGCATTTACAAAGCTGTCTCCCGAAAACAAAATCTCTTTATAGTTTGCCAGCCCCACAAACTCTGCGTTTGAAACGGTTGTGAATTTTGTAAACGAAAGATATATCCCCATCAAAAAAGGGATAAGAAAGGAAACAACAAAGGCGGCAAGTGTTGGCAAAACAAAAATCGGAAAATACCGTTTCAACGTTTTGTGCATAAAAACCCCTTCTTTATTTATTTTCCTCTCTCCAGCGGGTTACAAACAAGGATTTCACATCCTCCCAGCTTTTGTTTCCCTGTGCGTATTGCAAAAGAGCGGCGCCAAAATCACTTTTGAAGTTCTGCCCCGGAAATACGGTGAAAATCCACGGAACACTATACTTATCTTCCTTGCCAAGCCAGTCACTTACCTCCTTGCCCAACGGGTCAGTCGGCTTTTCTGCATCCGTGAAGGTATCAAAGGGAGCAATAAAGTCTAACTTCTCGGTCACGTAGCGCTTTCCCGTTTCGCTCGTAAAAAGCCACTCCAAAAACGCAATGCCCTCCGCCTGCTTTTCAGGGCTTGCATTCTTATTAATAGCAAAATAATTTTCCGTTCCAACGCAAAGTCCTTGAGATTCCTCCTCGGAAACACCGATATAAATCGGCAAGAAGCCCACGTCCTCTTCACCGACGGTGTTGCCGGCAATGCCCGCTATTTGCGCATAGGCCCAGTTGCCGTTTTGTACCATCGCGCATTTCCCAAGCGCAAACTCGGACATGGAATCAATCACCTGTTTGCTTCCCAAAAGCTTCGGATCGGTTGTTGAATTGTTGATATACAGGTCAAAAATGGCCTTGAACCTGTCAGCGTAGGCAAAGCTTACCTCACGGTAGGTTTCGGGGTTTGCGAGATCTACCTCGTTATCCAAAAACTCATAATAAAGCGGTAGGTTTGCTAAATGCGTTTGCCAGCGCCAATCCTCGCCCGATTGCAAGGATGTTGCAGCAAAAACACCTTCAATGCCAAGCTCCGCCTTGTGCGCCGTCATATCCTCAACAAGCGCCTTTAATTCGACGAAGCTATTCACGTCCTCGATAGAAGAAAAGCTTGTGCCGCGGTTAGGGAGCGCAAAATACGCGTTCAGAAGCTTTTTGTTATAAATAATGCCGTACCCCTCAACGACGTAAGGAATGCCGTATACGCCATCCTTGTCCGTGATAGCCATGCTTTTATCGCTTAAATGCTTGTAAAGCGCAGTATCCTTTAAATCAAGACAGTAATCCTTCCAAGCCGCATAACCGATAGGGCCGTTAATTTGAAAAATTACAGGCGCATCTGTTTTTCCGATTTCGGATTTCAAGGTCTGCTCATACGTGCCGGACGCGGCCGTCACAACGCGCAAGGAACGCCCTGTTTCGTTTTTGTAGGCGGCAGCTATCTCATTATAGGCCTCTGCACTTTCAGGCTTAAAATTCAAAAAATACACGCCTTCGCTCATTCCGCCGCAAGAGGAGAGGCAGAACACACAAAGGAAAATAAGCAAAAAAAGAATAGAAAGCTTTTTCATAGGTCTATTATTCCCTTTCGTTTTTTCAATTTTTTTCTTTTGTATTTATCTTTTGAAGAAACGCTAAAAAAATACTTTCCCTTTGTTGTTATTTTTATATAAAAAAAGAAAACCTTGGCAAATAGCCAAGGTTTTCCTCTGAAAAAGGCTTATTATTCCTCTTCGCCGCACTCGCCGTCGCATCCGGTACAATCGCCGTCGCAAACCTCGGTGCAATCAAATTCCTCGCCACAAGCAGGGCAAACCAGCTGCTCAATGTCGCAGGAATCGTCAAAGCAAATGACTTCTCCGCAGGAGGGACAGGTAACCTCATAGAGATCATCCTCATCGAACTCCTCGTCTTCATCCTCATCATCCTCGTCATCGCAGAAGAGATACTCTTCAACGTCACCAAGGTCAGAGTCAAGCTCGTCAGCATAATCGCGAAGATCATCGCATTGCTGCTCAAGGCTTTCGACGGTTTCTGCCATCTCGTTTACCAGGTCAAGAAGCTTCAAAATCAGCTTGTCCTTGGGTTCAGCTTCATTAAGGCCAAGGCCCTCAGCCAAGCCCTTCAGGTAAGCAGCGCTTTCACTCAAATTCATTGTAAACTCCCTTCTGCCACCGTATCGGCGGCACAAAAATTCAGGATTTTTCTACCAAAAGAAACTTATGCTCTTTCAAGATATTCGCCAACACGGGTGTCAACGCGAATGATGTCACCGGTGTTGATGAAGATGGGTACTCTGATGGTTGCGCCGGTTTCCAACGTTGCGTTCTTCTGAACGTTGGTTGCGGTATCGCCGCGAACGCCGGGCTCGGTATCGGTAACCTCAAGCTCAACGAAGAAAGGAGGCTCAACGCTGAAAACGTTACCCTTGTAGGAAATGATTTTGCACATCGTGTTCTCTTTTACGAATCTGAAATTGTCGCCAAGCTTGTCCGAGTTCAAGGGCAGCTGGTCGTAAGACTCCATATCCATAAAGTAGTAAAGGTCGCCATCGCTGTAAAGGTACTGCATTTCCTTGCGCTCGATAACGGCGTTTTCGAACTTTTCGGTGGGGTTGAAGGATCTTTCAACAACAGCACCGGTAATAACGTTCTTCATTTTGGTTCTAACGAATGCTGCGCCTTTTCCGGGCTTTACGTGCTGGAATTCAACAACCTGCCAAACGCCGCCCTCAAACTCAAACGTAACACCGTTTTTAAAATCTCCTGCTGTAACCATGGTTATTCACCCATTACGCAACGGAATGTCAATATAGTTGAAGAAATCGCTCCCTCGCCCGTTGCAACGACGGTTTCTTCGGCTTTTTTGTTATCCAATATATTTTACACCATTTTTTGTTTTTTTGCAATAGTTTTTCGCGAAAAAAAGCATTTTTTTGCAAAAGTTTCAAGAAATCAGAACAACTCAATGAGTTCCTTGGTGGATTTCGTGAAGTTTTCGAAGCCATCGGCGGTCAAAACGCCCATATCCTCAATGCGACAGCCGTATTTTCCCATCAAATAAATACCGGGCTCCACAGTTATGACAGCGCCTGCCTTAAGCCGACTCTCACCGGAAACGGAGGGAGCTTCGTGAATATCAAGTCCAACGCCGTGTCCAAGACCATGCCCGAAAGCCCCTTTATAACCGGCGTTATCAATGATATCTCTTGCAACCTTATCAAGCTCGCCGCCCGTCATTCCGGGGCGAGCGCTCTTAATAGCGGCCGTTTGCGCCGCCAAAACAGTGTTATACACGCGCTTCATTTCTTCGTCTGCCTTGCCGATAACCACAGTTCTCGTCATATCTGAGCAATAGCCACCAACCGTGCAGCCGAAGTCCATCGTCAAAAAGCCCTTGCAAAGCGGAATTGCGCGAGATTTTCCATGGGGCAAGGCGCTTGCCGCGCCGGAAACAGCAATAATATCGAAGCTTGCGCCTTCTGCTCCGTTTTTTCGCATAAAAAATTCAAGCTCAAGCGCAACGTCCTTTTCTGTCATGGTCGGCGTCAACACGGACAAAATATGAGAAAAGGCTTTATCGGTGATGCTTTGCGCCTCCTTGATATTGGCAATCTCCGCTTCGCTCTTCGTTGTGCGCATCTCGGCTAAAATATCGCCGACAGGCGCCCATTCGGCCGACACCGCCTCGGAATAGCGATTAAAGGAAGAAACAGAAAGTGTACGGTTCTCATAGCCAATGCTTTTAAAGCCCTTTTCCTTTGCAACGCCCTTCAAAAATTCCATACGGTTTTTGGGCATTACCACTGAAAACAGCGAGGAAACAGCGGCAAGCGCCTCCTCATAATAGCGAAAATCCGTAACAAGAAACGCTTCCTCTTGGGATATGATAAGAAATCCGTCTGTAAAGCGATAGCCGCAAAGATAAAAAATAGAGGTTTCGTCAGTAATCAAGGCGGCGTCAATTTCACGCGCCTTGAGCTTCTCTTGAAAAAGCAGTAAACGGTTCATATATATATTCCTTTCCGTCTTTAAAGCAAGGACTCGTAATAGGCCTTCATTGTCAAGGCGTCCTCCGCCTGCGTTCCTGCCGACTCACAAATGATTGTGGGCGTCAGACCATCCTTCTCTAAGGCAATGAGCAAGGGCTCAAAATCAGGGCCATAGGTTACATCCTCAAAGGTTAAATGGCGCTTTTCGCCCGCACCCGTCCATTCAATTTTTGAAAAATGGCAGTGTAGATTTTGTGCAACCTCATCTCCAAGCGATTGGGCAATTTTATCAAAAACATACCGATAATTATCTTCTGCCTCGAAATAATGCCCGAGCTCGCGCGCATTCATATGGCCGAAGTCTACCACCGGGCGCAAGCGCTCGTCTAACTTACATAGCGTAATAACCTCGTCAAGCGTTCCGAGCTGGTTGACCTTACCCATTGTTTCAAGACCGATATAAACGCCCCCTGTCTCGACCTCTGTCAAGGTTTTTATGAGCGTATCAGCCGCCAGTCTCATTGCCTCTTGGCGTGTTATTTTGGCCGCAGAGCCCGTATGGACAACGATGGTATCGGCGCCAAGCAGCTTGGCGGCATGAATACTCTCGGCAATGTAGGAAATGCTCTTCAGACGCGTTTCGGTCACAACCCCTGAAAGCGAGATGAAATAGGGCGCATGAAAGGACATATGGACGCCCTCCCTTTTGGCCTGTGCGCCGATAGCGGCCAAAACCTCATCCGAGGTTGCAACGCCCCGTCCTGCCTCGTATTCATATGCGTCAAGTCCCCTGTTTTTTACCCAAAGGGGCGCGTTTAAGGTCTTTTGTTTTTCTCTTTGAAAGCTTTCGCTGTTGCCGCCCGGGCCAAACAGTGCGCGCTTTCTTCCGCTCTCAACCGTCATTTCTGGCTTTTTCCTCTTCTTTTTCTTTCATTTCTTTATAGTAGCGGCGAAGAATCGGCTTTTCACATAGGCGCTTGAAGCGCGTGAAGGGGGCGCGCTTGTCGCGAATAGGCGGCAATAGATAGGATTTCATTCCCAGGCGCTTCCCTGCCCACGTATCCGTAAAAATCTGGTCACCGATATTGGCCGTGTTTTCAACCGTTGAGCCCATAGCGTGCATAGCGCGCTTCATATTGCGGGAAAACGGCTTCCAGCTATCGTGAAAGGCAGGAAAATTTAAATTACGGTTAAAATATTGCAACCGATGCTTATGATCGTTCGTCACAAAGGAAATGGCTATCCCTGCCTCAATTAAGGTGTTAATCCAAGCAAGGACGGCAGGACGGGGCTCTATTTCCTCATACGGAATCAACGTGTTATCAACGTCAAGAATAACAGCCTCAATTCCCTCACTTTTCAAAAAATCGGCCGTTATTTCTGCGTACGTATTAAAAATCTTATCGGGTAAAAGCGACATAAGGCAATCCTTTCGGGGTTCTTATCATTCTATACGGTATTATTATACCATACCACTCGTTTTTTGTAAATAGAAAGGAAAAATAAAAAATACCGAGAACAAAGTTCTCGGTATTTCATGGCGCGCCCTGCAAGATTCGAACTTGCGACCTACCGGTTCGTAGCCGGGCACTCTATCCACTGAGCTAAGGGCGCTTGTGGAGGGGGTGATGGGAATCGAACCCACACGGCCAGCTTGGAAGGCTGGAATTCT
>JBGVMO010000046.1:0-21142 GCA_045124835.1 Eubacteriales bacterium | reverse complement strand
TCGGCCTACAACGTATCCCAGTCCTCCGAGATGCTCGCGGCGGTGGAGGACATTGCCAACCGCATTTCCGGCCGCTATTCCGCGACCGAGGCCGAATACACCGTGTCGGGCAAGACCGTGACGGTTGATTTGTCCGTTTGCGGCTTTGCGCTTCGCAACCTGTCGGTGATGCTGCAAAACACGGACGCAACCTTAAAGAGCGCCACCTACAATGGCTCTCCCATGGCGCTTTCGCGCGTTACGAGCATCGTTCCCGACGGCGCGCTCGGTATGAAGAACGGCTACTCGGCCGTTTTAGAGGCAGAGGCCTTCCTTTCGGGCGGCACGGTTGTTCTGGAATTTACGCAGGAAATCACGGATGAGCTGGTGCTTTTGATGGAGCCCGCGCTTCGCGTTGAGCCCATTCTCTATTACGTGGACGCGCAAGGGCGGCTTGTGGAAACCGACTCCCAGTACATAAACAGCCATCTTTCCGCAGGCAGTAAGATTTGCGTTGACTACCGCATCGTTGAGGAGGGTAGCGGCCGCGTTGTTAACCCCTCGGGTGCATTTGCCGTTGATTTCGCGCGCGTGACCTACGCGGGCGGAAGCTACACCGACAAGGAGCAATTTTCCGTGAAGGTCGGCAAAAACGAAATCGGCGTTCTCGTTTCTATGATGAACGGCGCTTATACGATGCGCCAGACCATCCCCTGCCTGATTGAAACCAACCCCTCCTACTACCGCGTGGAGTCCGAGGAAAAGGTTATCGGCAGCGGCACCTCCAAGAGCCTTGAGGCCATTTTCACCGTTTATTCGAATAATGCGGCCCTCACCGAAGCGCTCCTTGCCAATTACAAATACACCGTCACGCTCAAGGACGGTAGCGGCGCCATTATCCCCGCAAGCGAATATCAGCAAACGACGAACAACGGAAAAATTCACGTGCTTTTGCCCTGTGGCAACCGCGCCTACGGTGACTACACCGCTTCACTGCGCATCGTTTCTCCCGACGGATACGCGCGCGAAGGCACCGAGGTGCTTTCGCACTACCCTGCAAGCCTTTCTCTGTCGGTAGACAATTCCTCGCTTTCCTTGCAGCAATATCAGCTGTATACCAACACCGAGGGCTTTGCCTTCTCGCTTTCCGAGGGTGCTGACCCCCTGCCCTTTGACCCCTCTTATCTCTCCTATTCCGTGCGCTTAGGCTCGCTTGACGTAACGAGCGCCTGTCAGGTGTTTGACGGCAAGCTCGTCTTTATTCCCACCGCCGAGATATTGGAGTCGCTTCTTGACAATCCCTCGACCTATTCTCTCACCGTTTCCGTCTCCTTGAAGAACAAGCCGAGCATCAACACAACGGCGAACGCTTCCTTTATATTATTAAAGACGGCCTACGCGGTAGAGGCCAAGGAGGCAGGCGCCCCCATTGACCGCTTCCACATCTCGAAGAACGGTGCTTCCGTTTCCTTCACCGTATCGCGCGACGGTGCGCCCATGAGCAAGGAGGCCTTGGAGGCTGCCTTGGCAAGCGGAGAGCTTTCCGTTTCCGCGCCCACCCTCTCGGGCGTTGCCGCCCTCTCGGTCTCGGTTGAGGAGAAAAACGGCGTTGCAGCGGTGGTTTGCCGCCCCGTTGCAACGATGGGCAATTTCGCCTCCTTCTTCGCCTCGATGTTCTTCTCGGCAGGCGACAAGCCCGTTACCCTTTCTGTCGGTGACGTCACCGAAACGGGCGTTTTCCCCGTTCTCGGCTTCAGCTTTATGCTGTTGCTTCAGTACTTACTGCGCATTTTTATCATTCTCCTTACGCTTTACATCATTATTTACGCCATCGCGCTTCTCGTTACCTACAAGAGTGTTCCCCGCCTTGGCAAGAAAACCATCTTGGCGGTTGAATTTACCATCGACTCCATCAACCGCGTTGTTTCGGCCTCGCGCAAGGGCAGTCCCATCAAGGTTGGAACGAAGTTCACCGAAAAGGTCATGCTGCAGCGCCTTTTGCCTTGGAATCTGACCAAGGCACAGACCAAGAGCATTAGCGTTTTCGGCATCAGATCCACGCTTATTGCAGAGGGCACCCACGGCGTTGCCTCCTTGGCGCTTAACCAGGGCACCGACCATCTGAAGACCTGGGATTGCAACGATTCCGCCAACGATATGACGCTGACGGAGCTGCCCGCGATGCTGATGAAGAGCGCAAGCTTCAACGCCAAGGCACAGCCCACGACCTACACGCTGCGCTACGAGCTGACGGGTGACCACACGGACACCACCATTCGTCAGGCGCCTCTTGGCACCTTGGCTTCCCCCATCTGCGTTTGCTCGGGCAGCCAGACCCAGAAAATCGGCTCGACCACCGTTTGCCGTCTGGTCTTCCTTCTCGACTGACCCTCTCCTTCTGACAAATCGGGCCTTGCGCCCACACTCTCTCATTCCAATCTGATGAAAGGAAAAAGGCAATGAAGAATATTCTGCTCATCGGTATCGGTGGCACAGGTGCCCATACCGCAGAGCTTTTGCAACGCAAAATAAAAGAATACGGCAAGCAGACCGACAACCGCATCGCCACCCTTCTTTTTGATACGGACGCCGAACAGATTTCCTCGGCGCGCGGCGGCCTCGTGCTTGACGCGACGGATTCTGCCACGGTAGGCACGGTTTGCGACAGACTCGGCCACAGCCGCCTTTCCACGTGGTTTCCCGCCAAGGACGAAAGCGTGCGCGCGGAGGATTTGCACCGCGGCTCTGCCGCCTGGCGTAAAAAGGCGCTTTTATGCTTGCACAATATGCTGAACGACAGACGGAGCGCCGAAATTTTCCACAATGAGCTTGAGCGCTTTGCGGCCTTCCCCTTTGCCAAGAGCTACGATGTTTATTTCGTTGGCTCGCTGGCAGGCGGTACGGGCGCAGGCTTGCTCTTGCCCTTGGCGCTTTATACCAAGCGCTTCCTCTCGAAATTTCATTTTTCGACCGGCCCTCGCTTCTACGCGATGCTCTCCTGTCCCGATATTTATGCAGACAACGCGGATACGGATAACGCAACCCGTTATTTTGCCAACGCCTATGCGGCGCTGCGCGAGCTGAACGCCATCAACCTTGTGGCGCACGGCTACAACGGCAAGGCGCCCTCCCGTCGCGCAAAGGAGAAGGAAAGAAAGAACGACCCCGCCATTTTCCGCTTGGAATCTCCCAATCCCGAGGAGGTTTCGGGGGTTCTCTTTGATGCCTCCGAGGAAAAGTTCCAAAAGGTTGCCTCCATGCCCTTCCGCACGGTTTATTTATTGGATCGTATCGCGGGCGTTCGCACGGTTGCCGAGCACGAGGAGGCCTTGGCCGACTCGCTTTACACCTTGACCTGCACCAAGGCCGAGGGAATGTTTGATAACCTTACCGCCTCCGCAGACACCGAGCGCTCCTTACAGCACGGCGCGGGTGCCGTTTACGCGGCGCTTTCTGCGGCAAAGCTTTCCTTCCCCCGTGAGCATATTTTGCGGGTGATGGCACAAAAGAAGACGGTCGCCGTACAAAAGGAATGGACGGCCTTCTTGGCCGAGGCCGCCGAGGATGACGGTGGAAAGAGCGATTTCCCTCATTTATATATAAGCGCCTTCCGCGCGGCCGCAGAGAATGCCGACGGCCCTCTTGCCTTTTTGCGCGAGGAATGGCAACAGAGCGCGCCCGCCAGAAACGGCGCACGCAAGGCGCACAAGAGCGCAACCGACAGCTATCTTGAAAGCCTGTCTGCCGCCGCGCGCCGCGCCCTGCCCGCTTACCGTGAAACAATAAAGGAGCAAGCCGACAAGCTTCCCGACACGCCCCCCTCCTTTGCCATGCGTCACCGCGCAAAGCAGGTCTTCGTTGCCGTTTACAAAAAGCTGCGCGCCGCCCTTTTGGCATACGAGGAGGATTGCCGCGCGGAGATTCCGTTTGCACAAAAGAGCCTTGCCTCCCTTGCCTTTGGCTTTAACGCCGCTCTTGAAGGAAGAAACGCGGCGCTTTCCTCCGTTCTCTTCCGTGACGAAGAGGGAAAGGCGCTTCACCCCTTGATTGTTCCTCTGCGCCTTGCCTTTTTGAAGGATGCGCTTCACCGCTTGCTTTCCACGGAGGCCCACGCCAACGCGGCAAAGGAGGAAAAGGAGGATTCCTTCTTTTCCCAGCTTTACGGAGATTCTCTCCCCTCTGCCTCCAAAACGGAGCGCAAGAGCGCCTATGCTCGCTTAACCAAGGGCAAGGAAAACAGACTTGAGGCCTTCTTCAAGAATATGGAAGCCTACTTAAAAATGCGCACCAATCCGCTGGCGGACGCCGAGCTTATGCTGGCCGACGTTGAGGCCGCCTTTGATAAGGTACAGACCGAGGCCGCCCAAGCACTTTGCC
Organism: Eubacteriales bacterium; assembly: GCA_045124835.1. GTDB lineage: Bacteria > Bacillota > Clostridia > Oscillospirales > CAG-272 > UBA1740. Next base: position 16,786 of record JBGVMO010000046.1, on the reverse strand, counting down.
GTTGCGTTTACCGCACCACCGAGGCCAAGCTTGACGCTTTGCTTTCCTCCTATCAACGTCTCTTCTCCGAATGGAGTGACGCAGCGCACCGCTACAAGAGTGCCACGGAGGATACCTCCCGCAAGAGCGGAGAGCGCAACCGCAATACCCACACCATTCTTGCCTCCTTTGAGGAAAAGGAAGCGTTGTATACGGAAATCTGCCGCACCTCCGCCTTTGAAAACCAGCGGAGTCGCGAGCTTCGCGACCAGAAGGCAGGCGAGGCCGTTCTCTCCTTCATTCTGGAGGATGCTGAGGCCTCCTACTACGGACAGCCGCATTCCAAAAAGGCAGCCACCTTCTTCCGCGATTTCCTTGCGGAAATGGAAAACGACCACCTCCGTATGCTTGAAAACAGCAACGCCGTTGCACAGCAGCTGCCCGACAACATCCTGACTGCGCTTGAGCTGGCAACGAGAAGCGAAAACGGCGAGCTTCTCTCCGAGGATGAGCAGAAGGCCGCGATGCGCGCTCGCCTTTCGGAGCTCTTCCACGCGGCAAACCCGCCCTTGCGCCTCAATACCACGATGCCCGAGGACGCCGTTTGGAAGCCGGGTGACGCCTCTGTGGTGATGATTTCCGAGAAAACGGCTGACTACATTGCCGAGCACGCCGATTTCTTCGAAATTTCCGACCTGCCTGACGATGCGGAGCAGGATGAAATCCGCCGCCTTGCCGCCGATCGCTTTGTCAAGTCCTTTATTTCCCATCTGCCCACCGCCTCCGTTGCGCCTATTTCGGACGACCTGCTTTACGTGGCAAACGGAAAAACCAACATTGAGCCCGTTCGCATCAAGAATCTTGATGAAATGAGCGACAATCCCATTTACTACAACGGTTATAAGGAGCTTTTGCGCCGCATGCAAGCGCGCGAAAACGACCATTACAACCCGCATTTGCACTTCCTTTCTCACGCAAGAGCGCTTTTGCCCTTCATCAATCCCGAGGCCGCCAAGGAGGAAAACTCCCGCGTTCTGACCGCATTGCTTTACGCGGTGCTATCGGGCGAGATTGCCCTGAAGGACGGAAAGGGCTACACCTACCGCGAGGAGAACGGCAAGTTCGCACCGATGACGGACGAGGCCGGTGCTATTATCACGGAGGAAAAGCTGTATCTGCTTATTCCGTGGATGCGCGCGCACACCGCGGTTGTCGAGCGCTTGCTCTCCGCTTGGGAAAGCACGGTGGCCGAGGAAAGACAGCTTTCCGCCTCCGTCAGCCCCACCCAATTCAGCAAGGAGATTTCCAAAAACCGCCTCTTGAAGCTTCTGCGTGACGGCAACAAGTCCAAAACGCCCTATGGCATTCTGGAATTTGCCTCCGCCATCAAGAAGAGCGAGGAAACGAACGGCAGCGATTACGATGCGGCCGAGAATCTTCTCGCCGTCGGCTTCGATATGTTCCTTTACGGCTTTGCGCTTCGCCGCAATCCCTCCGAGGCAACGGACGCCGAGGCAGACAGATATTCGGCAGCTATCGACGCCTTCTGGTCGCCCTTCTCCGATAGCGAGAGAACGGGCTTCCCGCCGAATATGCTAATCAACTGGGTATGCCGCAACACCGACGTGTTCTGCGACATCGACAAAACCAAGGGTGGCTATCGCTACAAACCGCACGCCTTTGAAGCGTGAAGCCCGCCTTGCGCCTTTGAAGCGTGAAGCCTGCCTCACACCTTTGAAGCGTGAAGCCCGCCCCGTTCGTATGTAAAGAGTTCTTTGCATTAAAAGCGAGGACACCTTTACAAAGAGGCGTTCTCCTGCCGCCCGCGGCGGCACCATCTACTTCGTTATAAAAAACATAAAATATAAGGAGACTACCCATGCAAAGCAAGAAGAATATTTTGCTTATCGGTGTCGGTGGCACCGGTAGCCAGGCCGCAGACCGCTTCCAGAAAAAGCTGAAGCGCTACGGCAACCAAGAGGGCAACCTCATCACCACCCTCGTTCTTGACTCCGACCAGGAGGATATGGCGAAGCTTGACAAGTCGACTGTTTGCATTCCGCTGTCCGACAACGGAAGCATCGGCGACATCTGCGACAGAATCGGTCACGACAAGCTCGACTGGTTTGACTGCGAGGATGAGGCCATTCGCGCGCAGGAAATGTATAAGGGCTGCTCTCAGTGGAGAAAGAAGTCCTTCCTTGCCTTCGTAAACATGATGCAGGACGACACCAGACGCGGCAAGCTGCACGGTGCTCTTGAGCAGATGAAGAAGGCCGCCGCAGGACAGAATATGGTGTACGAGATTTACGTTGTTGCCTCCTTGGCAGGCGGTACGGGCTCAGGCTCCTTTATTCCCTTGACGATGTACGTAAAGCGCTATATGCGCGAGGTTCTCGGCGTATCCGCCGATGAGGTAACCGCACTTTTGGCCTGCCCTGAGATTTACGAGGGCTGTCAGGAGGGCGAGGAGCAGAGACTCAAGCTGTTTGCCAACGCATACGGTATTCTGCGCGAAATCAACGCCTTCAACCTCGTTACCCGTGGCTACAACAAGCCCGAGGAGAAGAACACCCCCATTTCCTTCCGTCTGGGCTCCCCCAACGAGAAGTTCGTTGAGGTGCTTTTTGATGCCGAGGACGATACCTATTGGAAGTCCGAGTACGCCCCCTTCAAGCGCATTTATATGATGGGTCGCGTTCCCTGTCTTGACGTGGCAGGCCACAATCTGATGATGGCCGACACCCTCTATACCCTGCTTTGCACCGCAAGCGCAGGCGCCATCGACTCCGCCGTTTCCAACATGGCGGGTGCTTTGGCCGAAGAGGGCAAGGGCAACTCCATTTTCAGCAGCCTTGCCTCCGCTGACGTGGTTTACCCCACCGACGCCATTCTCGATTACTTCGCCACCTGCAAGACCGAAGAGGCCTTTGAGGGCGACTGGAGAGTTTTGCACAACGCCGTTGAGTCCTTTATCCGTGAGGAAGAGGAAAGAGCCAGAGAGGCGCGCCGCCCCGTTGCTCCCATGACGGGCGCCAAGTATGCGGGCCTGATGATGACGGCCATCGACAACGAGCGCCGCAACCCCACCTCCGACGTTATCGACATTCTCCGCCGCGGCTACTACAAGCAGGTTGAGAACGCAGACGGCAGACCCGAGGACGTCAGCCGTATGGATGACTACTATGCACACCTGTCTTCTCTTCTGGAGGCAGAGATTCCCGATCCTGCCGCTATGGGTATTACCGCAAGCATTGAGGGCGGTACCGTAGTTGAGAAGCTGGGCATGTTCGCAGGCAAGGATGCCAAGAACGAAGCGAAGAACGCCGTTGTTTCCGCCGCCGACGATTACAGAAAGACCCTCTTGAACTATTTCAACGCCTGCCTTGAGGCTCTGCGCACCCGTATGGGCTCCTTGGTGAAGAACATTCTTCCCGTTGAAATGGACGGCAACGTGCACGCCAGCGAAAAGTTCTCCTTGGTTGAGCATTTGCTGATGAAGGACGGCAAGTTTATCCATCCCGTTTCCGCGATGGCCATCCTTTGCGAATTCAAGAGCAGAATTGACACCATCCTTGCAAGCTACACGCCTTGGAAGGAAATCAACGATACCGACGTTTACACGCTTCCCACCAAGTTCCTCATTGCCTCTCAGGCACAGGCAGGCACCGACGTGCGCCATAGCGCATACGCAACCCTGACCAACGCGCAGAAGCAAAACCGCTTCGTCATTCTGTGTGACGAGAAGTCCAAGGAGATGTATCTTTCCTCCAAGACGGACGCCACGGCAGACAGCATTTTGCTGCGCAACGATGCTCTGACCTCCTTGAACAAGCTCTACAGCGCTGCTAAGGATCAGATGCTCGGCGCCGTTCTTTCCAAGGTTTCCGCGCGCGTTGAAAAGCTGATTGAGGAATACCGCAGCTTCTTCAACAAGTTTGACGAGGCAAAGCGCACGCTTGCCGAGCAGAAGCGCAAGGCGCTCAATAAGGACTCCGTTTCCAACGAATCCAGAACCTTCGTTGGCTCCTCTCCCGAGGATAAGAAGCGCGCATACGAGGACTACTGCAGCATGGGCTCCATGACCCTTGAGGACATTATGCAGGCAGACAGCGCAATGGGTAACGGTATCTTCAATTCCACCTTTGCCGCTGTGAAGAACAGCTTTGCAACCCGTCCCGTTCCCATGAGCTCCAACATCTTCGGCGAATTGATTGCCTCCGTTGCCGCTCTTTACCGCGCACAAATTGAGAAGAAGAACAACGTTCTCGGCAAGAATCCCATTCAGGTTCTTATCGAGCAGACGGGCGACAAGGGCGCAGCCGCCGCTGAAGCCCTGCTCAGCGCCTACAACGGTGCTACCCCTGCCTTCGGCTCTGCCAAGGGCGACGTTGCGGGCAACACCTTCTCCGGCATTATGGTTTCCCGTAAGACCGCAGAATACCTCTATGATCACGCCGAGGAGCTGGGTCTGAAGCTGTCCACGGACGCTGACAGAACCTCCGTTCCCACCCTCGTTTCCTGCGTAAACCAGTTTATCAACAACAACGGTCTGCCCATCAAGCGAATCCTTATCAACGAAAACGCCGACGATACCGTCATCTCCTTGACCAAGGCGCTTCTCACCATCAACCCCTTGGACATCTCCAAGATCACGGGCGAATACGCCGAGAAGTACGACAAGGTTCTGCACCTGATGGACGTTACCGGCACCGACACCAAGAACCCCCACCTCGGCTTCGGCTGGCATAAGCCCGGCGGCTTGGCAAAGCTTGACGTTGCAGACGAAAAGAGCTACGATGTTTCCGTTGCCAAGGCATTGCTCTTTGCTTTGATGAACAACCGCCTGCAGTATCGCAAGGAGGTTCGCGATTCCTTTGCCGTATTCCGCTACAACGATGAAAAGATCATCAATAGCGGTGAAGAGGTCGGCGAGAAGAATATGCACGGTCTCTTTGCTTGGCTGCGCGCCCACGAGGCACTCGTAAAGGAGTGGGCACGCGAGTTTGACGCAGACGTTAAGGAGCAGCAGGCAGCGCTTGCACACTACACCGCAGGTGATACGACGAGCGTTACCCGCTCCATCACCGTGGCTCCCTACATCCAGATGCTGCGCGAAAACCTCTTCGGCGGCAAGAAGGGCTCCAAGGACGCGCCCTTCACCTGCGGCTTGATCCCCTTCGCCTTCCGCATCAGACAGTGCGAGGAAGCAAGAGAGGACACCGACAGAAACAATGCCGAGTGCATCCTGAAGGTTGGTTACGACACCCTCGTTTCCTTCTGCCGTGCCAGAACGGGCAGCAGCGACGATGCCTTCCTTAACATCTACAAGCAGCAGATTGATAAGTTCTTGGCCGAGGCGCTTCCCAAGGATCCCGAGGTACAGAAGAACTCCGACCCGCAGTACTTCTATCAGGTGCTGGTATCCTGGGTGAACGGTGCTGACTGCTTCCGTGAGATTTCCATCAACTACAAGGAAACCACCGAGAAGAAGACCGTTTACGATTACAGCAGCTACGACCCCAACAACGCCAAGTGGGAGGTTGCTCCCAAGGCTGAGCCCAAGGCTCCCGCCGAGACTGGCGCAAGCGAAGGCTCCTCCGACGAGGCTTAATCAATCCCCCGTGCTTCAAGTGAAGCACAAGACAAAAGAAGGGGCACGGTGCAACACCGTGCCGTGCCCCCTTTCTTTTTTACTTTTATTTTTCTTTTCATTTTCTTTTGAATTTTACCACACCATTACGCTTGCGTAGAAAGGCTTGGTCCATTGGTATGCTGACTTACGTCATCAATACGTCCGAGAACAAAACCTTTGACAGCAACCTTCTGTTTGAGCTTGTCGGCTATCGGCAAATTCAATGGAAGCACTGCTCTCTCTCTCGCATTTCCGAATGTGCCGAGGAGATTTTTAAGGAAGTAGACACCCTCAGTGTCGCAGAGGCAGACAAGTATCGCGTTGTCGTGCTTGTCGATTTTTACGGCTTCCCGTCCTGCAAGAAAACGGACGATGAGGCGGCCGCCGACATTGTGAATATTTATAAAAAATGCATTCGGCAGTATCTGACTCACAATTTGTACGATTATTTGGGCTCGCGCAACGTCGCGCCCACCGACTACGTCATTTATAACATTCAGTACGTTGCCAACCGCTCGCAAAAAACGGCGATGGAAAAGGCCTTGGCCGCAAGACTTTTCCTTGCCGCCAAGGAGAAGGGCGGCGAGCCGCTTCCCTTAACCGAGGAGATGGAGAAGCTGCCCGTGCTTTGCCGCGAGGGAGCGAACCTTGAAAAGACGGTTCTTTTCGAGGGTGCGCCCACTTACTCCGCCTTCTATCTTTATTGCGGAAAAGACAACTGTCTGAAAATTCAAGAAACGGACACCCCCCTCTCCTTCGAGGTCTTTTATAACCGCTACACCGAGTATATTTCGGCCAACTGTGCCGACAGAGTGGAGACCGAGCCGTACGTGACCTTCAGCACCTCCGACGAGCATGCCGCTTACGACGTGCTGTCTATGTCGCTCTTCCTCGTTTGGCGCTACGAATGCCTGAACGACGAGGGCAGAGACGCAATAACGGTGCAAACCGCCCGTCCCAACCCCAAGAGATTGCAGGACGTGCTTCTCTCCGCCTTCGGAAACATCCACACGGCGCAGGAGACCTCCTTGCGCAACGCCTGCCTTTACTATAAGTTGGATCAGGCCGTTAAGAATGAGAGTCTCCCCAAGGATGAAGAGGATGCCGCCATGATTCAGCGCGAAACGAACGCTGAAATCGACAAGGCCCTCTCCTTCGACGATCAGTTCGTTCGCATCTGTCAGTACGCCTCCACGGACGAGGAAACCGAAATTCCCGCCGAGGCGCGCAAGGCCATTGACGTAGCAATGGGCAACTACCTGACGGCAAGAGACGAAAAGAGAGATGCCTCGGAAACCGAGGAGGATTTGAAGCGCTCGGGCACCTTCTCTGCCGAATCCTCCACCTGCCCCTCCGAGCTTGAAAAGAAGCAGCTGCTCGATAAGCAGCGCCTTCGTATGAAGGAGCTTTTGAACGACGCCTTGGGCGCCGGCTATCACGCGGGCGATTTTTCCAAGGAAAAGGAAAAGGCCACCGAGATTTATAACGAATACAAGAGAACCCAAGCCTGCATGAAGCGCAGCCTTCTTGGCGACATCGTTTTGATTCTGGTGACCCTTTTGACCATGCTCGTTCCCTATGGCGCATTGCAGCTTTTCCGCGCGCCCTTCTCCGTTCCCGCATTGATTTGCTACGGCATTGCCGCGGCCATTTTCGGCGGCATCCTGCTCTTCTCTCTGCTTTTGCACATCATTCCGATTATGCGCAAGCTTGACAGACTCAAGCACAAAATGCAATCGCTGTACGAGACCTGCTGTGCCAAGAACCGTAAGGCGCTTCAGCCCCTTTTCAGCCGCTACAAGAGCAAGCTTCTTGCCATTGAGGACATCCGTTACAGCATTCGCCGCATCGAACGGCTTGACGCCATCAATCGCCGCAAGAACGCCAGAGCCGAGGCGCACCGCGAGCTGCTTGAATCCTTGGAGAACACCATCAGCGGTATTCTGAGCAGTATGCACATTATCACGTCCTTCTCCTCTACCCAGACGGAAATCGACTTTGACATTGAAAAGGACGTGGCGGACAACCCGATTTATCACGTCTTTTCCGCAAGAAACATTGAAACGCTTTTTGAAAGAGGAGGAAACGATTGATGTGGACCGTCCTTAAAATTGTCTTTCTTCTTCTGATTATGCTGCTTCTCTTCTTCCCCGTTCTGCCGATGCCCGTGAAGCTGCGCCGCTTTTCCACCTTCTACGCGCTTCGCTACAAGGCACCCAACCAGAAGAGAAACGCCCCCTTCATCCTGCTTCCTATTCTTGAGCTTGTCATTTTTGCGATTCTGGCGCAGCTGCTTGACACCGTTTCGAGTGCCATCACCTCCGTTCCCTTTATCGCCAATCTTTTGAACAAGCCCTCCGCCGCCGTCAAGTTTGATTTGACGCTGGCCTTAAAGGTCATTCTCGTCAACCTCTTGGTGCTGTACGTGCTTATCATTCTCAAGGCCATCTTCAAAAAGGCCTTCCTTGACAAGCGCTTTGCCAAGCGCGATGCCGAGAGAGAAAAGCTGCTTGCCGAGGGCAAGGAGGATGAGCCCGAGCATCTTTCGGATAAAATCAGCCGTGCGATTGCCTCCATCTTCTATCAGGGAGAAAACCTGCAATACGCAAAGGTCTGGGTTATGCGCGCCGAGCAGGCTCTGCAAACCTTTATTTACATTGTAGAAGCGCTCTACGCCCTCATTTTCCTTTCGATGCTTCTGGCAATGTTCTTCCCCGTTCCCTCCTTTATTTACAGCATTCTTCTTTTTGTCACCGACAAAATGTACCTCTACCCCTTCATCTCCCTGGTTTTGCTGCAGGAAATCTGTCATACGCTGCACGCGGAGACGGAAAAGCCGGGTGACGCGGAAAAGCCCGCCGTCATTCGCAAGGAGGAGGAAGAGGCCGAGGAGGCCGCGGCCAATCTTGAGGCCTTGCGCAAAACGCTCTTCCGCCGCTTCGGCAAGGAGCACGCAATCCGCCATTTCAGCCCGCCCAGACGCGCCAAGGTTGCCGATTATGAATGGACCAACCAGACCTACGACGCCGCGCTCCGCTTTATCCGCGACCGCATGCAAAAGCGCTCCGGACACGTGGTGCAAAGCTATATGCAGGGCCTTGATTCCCTCTTTAGCGACAGGCATCTGTATTTCGGCGCATCCTTCTATTCCGAGCTTGGCGAGTATCTGATTGCCTACACCTACGTGCGTCTGCTTTCGGGTGAGCGCGTTATCTTCATTCTGCACGATAAGAGCCACGTAGATACCCTGAAAACCTATATTGGCCGCCGTCTGACGACCCTGACGGGTGCCACCAACGATTGCACGTGGCGTATCCGTGACGCCTCCGAGCGTCTTGATCAGGCGGACGTTCTGATTGCCGTTCCCGAGGATTTTGCTAAGGACAATCTGACGCAAAACAACCCTGCCTTCTTTGAGGAGGCCGTCAACGCCATCTTCTTGGACGCTGACCGCATTCTCAACGCAGACAGCTATCTTTGCACGATGATGGCCTCGCGCTTGCAGCAGGCAAGCGGCGACAGAATCCGCTTTATCTTCCTTTCCCGTGCCATCATTCAGGGCTTCTCCACCAGCTTGAAGAAGTTTTTCCGCATCCATACCGAGCTGATTGAATGCAACAGCGCCTTGGAGCACGAAAACACCACCTTCTACCTCTGGAACAGAGAAACCAAGAACCTGTACGAGAAAAACGGCGTCAGCGGTATGTCCTTGGAGGCCCTCATTGTCGAGGAGGCAACGGCCAAGAGCGTGGATGGCGTGCGCGTCATCACCGATATGCCCTTGAACACCACCGACAAGGATATGTTCAAGCGCCATCGCGTTGAAATCAACGAGATGCACAAGGAAACGCCCAAGGACAGCTACATCATCTGTACCGACGATAAGTGCAACCTCGCATCGACCCTGTATGCCTTTACCCGCTTCAGAGGCCTGCGCACCTCCAATTTGCACATCATCAGCCGCCCGTACCTTCTGCGTGAGTTCTTTATGGACAACGCCGAGGATTACGTGCGCCGCTCCGCCTACTTAAAGCCGCGCGTCACCGAGCACGCGGAGAACCGCCGCCTTGCGCTTCTCAACATTTTCTGCGATGCGACTGCCGACAAGTACGGTATGCCCGTTGCCGAATTTACAGAGAAGGTTGACGCCGTTATCCGTGACGCAGGGGATAAGGTAACCTGCAACGATTTGGCAGACCGCGTTGCCTACCTGCTTCAGAACCTGATGCGTATGTCCGACGGCAGAAGCGGTGCGCCCACGGGTATGCTCAACACCCCGCGCAATGCGTACAGCCTTCGCAAGAAGGAAAACGAAACCGTTTCCTTCCACGATGCGCGCGCCGTGGAGCGTATCACCTTCCACAACATTGAGGAAATCTTCCGCCGCGTCTTGCTTATCAACCGCCGCGTCGAGCTTTGGCTCAACGGCGTTTGCATCGGTACGCTTGAATCCTTCCCCGACCGTATCAGACAGCAGTACGTGCCCGGTCAGAGCTTGATTTTCAACAACTGCGAGTATGAAATCGAGCGCATCTCCGAGGACAACGGCCGCATTTATCTGCGCGGCGAGGTAACCACCTTCCGCAGCTGTCTTGATTCCGTTCTGCTCCGTCGCTACACCGTGCTTTCCGAGCCGACCCCCTACAACAACGTGGCCGGCGCCTCGACCACCTACACGACGGGAAGACTTGCAGGCATCTACCTTGAAAAGCAGAAATGCTCCGTCAAGGCAGAGACCTACGGCTACTACAACCTGATGTCCGACAACCAGACGCTCGACTTCATTTCGGGCGTTGAGGGTAACCCTGCGCTTGACGAATTGACCGTTGCCGCCCATGCCCGTAACTTAACGGACAGCATTGCCCTTTCCGTTACCCTTGAGGCAAGGGATATGCCATGCACGGACGAGATGCGTCTTTTGCTTTCTGCCGTTTGCAACGAGTTTATGAAGACGGTATTCCCCGATGCCTACCGTTGCATCGCGGTTTGCCCCGTGCTTTCCAAGCCCATTGACCCGACAATCGATGCGGAAAGCTTCGATATGCGCGTCAAGACCTTGTATCCCTATTTCGTCAACGATGCCCTGAAGGCCAAGGACACCTCCATTGAGCTTCTGTTCATCAACGACTGCGAGGCGGATATCGGTGTTATCAATATGCTGTACAGCGGCGAAGCGCGCGTCATTGCCGAGCTTTTCTCGCACGTTTACAGCTATTTGCTCTGGCTGAAGAACAAGCCGACGCTCAACGACGACCGCCGTCACTACATCTACTTCGGTAGCGACAAGATGCCCGCCGTCTTTGACCTTGATTCCTGTATCGAGCTTCTGAAGAACTGCCACCTGCGCTTCCGCGAGGGAGTTGAAGTTGAGGAGGAAAAGCAGGAGGGCTTCTGCGCCTTCTGTCACGCCCCCTTGGAAAGCGGCAGATATTATCCTTACGGCGCCAATCGCTTTATTTGCGACAACTGTCAGCGTGAGGTTATCGAATCCAAGGAAAATGCCGAGGATGCGATGAAGGCCGCCGTTTCCTATCTCTCTAAGGCGTACCCCGATTTGACTCTGCCGCAAGGCATTACCCTTGCGCTGCACCCCGTGCGCGACTTGCCCGACGGGCAGGTTATGACCGAGCATTACTGCACGATAAAGGAGGCCGACCGCATCCTCTCCATCGAGGAGGGCCTGCCCTTCGGCAACGCCGTGCTTTGCGCTCTGCGCGCACTCATCTTCTTCTGGCAGAAGGACAACAACCTCTTCTGTCATTTCTCCGAGGCACAGCTGTATTACGAGGAAATCGCTTATCTGCGCAACAACGGCGCGCTCGTTTCCGCCGATTACGTGGTTGCCCACCTGCCCGCCAAGGCCCGTGAAAAGTACACCGAGCTGCTTAACGCGGTGGAGGGCGAGCCCAACGAGTCGGGAGAGCGTATGGGCGACGGTAAGTTTGAAACCTCCTTTGCCTTCATTATGGCGCTGGTTGACGATATCGACAACGAGGTGGTGCCTGAGGGCGAGGACGTTCCCGTTGACCCCGATGACCTTGAGGGCGACGGCTTCCTTTACGACCCCGACCAGACCCCGCGCTTCTGGAAGCGCTTCCTGCGCACGAGCGCCGCTGACGATATTCCCGAGGAATCGGGTGAGGGTCGAAGCGAAAGCGTTGGAACCCCCGAAGCACCGACAAGCAAGGCAAAATCCTCCTTCAAATCGGGCATTGAGCTTATCCCGCACGAGCCCGAGGAGGACAGAAACCCCCGTATTAAGCTTTACAACGAGCTTGCACGCCGCATTGCCGATTTCAGCAGCGAGCCCGTTACCGCGCATCCCTCCATCTCCAAGGAGGAGGCTCTGCGCATCTTCCAGTACGTCCGTTACGACTATCCCGAATTTTTCTGGCTCTCGGCCTGCACCTATTGGATTGCAACCCCCGTGCGCATCGCGCCCACCTTCCGTTGCCTGAACGCAGACGGCAAGACGGTGAATATCGCACAGGTGGAAAAATACCGCCGCGAGCTGCGTAAGGGTGCGCTTCCCTTCATCAAGGGCATCACCAAGAGCACCCCTGCATACGAGGCACTTCTGACCATTCACCGCCGCCTGATTCTGACCCTTGACTATGACAAGGCCGTCGATAACGACGCGGTGCATAAGGCCGTCATCGGCAACAAGGCGGAGGAGGACACCTTCCGCTCGCTGCACGCCGCGCTTGTTAAGCACAAGGTGGTTTGCGTGGGCTACGCCGTTGCTATGCAGTACCTCTTGCAGTCTGTCGGTATCGTCTGCGGCAGTATCACGAGCGAGGGCCACGAATGGAACGTCGTGAAGCTCGGCCGCGATTGCTACCATCTGGACGCCACCTGGAACGACCCGTCCACCACCGAGGACAAGGACACCAAGTATAAGAATCTGGTTAAGTATTCTTATTTCTGTGTCACCTCCGAGGAAATTATGAGAGAGACCTCCTCGCACATTCCCGAGGCCAACCTCTTCGGTATGATTCCTCCCTTCACCTCGGTTAAGCACAACTATTTCCGTGCCACCGGCGCCTTCTTTACCCGTTACGACGAGGAAAAGATGCTCTCGCTCTTTACCGTGGCGCTGGAAAAGGAAAACAACTGTATTGCCTTCAAGTGCAGCTCCAAGGAGGTCTTTGAGGACGTTTACGCCCGCATTTCCTCCCAGAACTTCGCGCTTGTCAGCGAGCTTGTTTCCAAGGCCGCCGCTCGCTTTGGCGGCAAGAAAAAGCGCTTTGTTGAAAAGGCCTTCGGCCGCTTCGCTTGCAGCCGTGACGATGAGCTTTTCACCGTTCACATTCTGCTCGGCGCAGGTCAGGCGCTGTAAGGCGTTCCCCGAAAAGGACAAAAAATCATTCCAAGAACCAAGGGCCCTGCCCTTGGTTCTTTTTTTGCGCGGCGCTCCCGGCGGCAAAAGAAAAAACCAAAAAATCCACAAAAAAATCACCGTTCCAACAAGAAAAAAACCCTCTTTTCCAAGGGGTTATTCATAATTTATTTATATCTTTATGCTATACTTTATTCTGTATTGATATCGCCTCTTTTACGCGCCCTTGAAAGCGCAAAAAAGGAGAGGCAGACAAGACAGAACCGAAGAAGAAGACCGAAAGAAAGGCTTGGTTTTTTCTATGATACGTGTGGAAAACTTAACGAAGCGATACGGCAGTCATTACGCGCTTTCCGATGTCAGCTTCGAAATCGGCGAGGGAGAAATCGTCGGCCTGCTCGGCCCCAACGGCGCAGGCAAAAGCACCACGATGAACATTCTGACAGGATACCTTTCCGCCACCGCAGGCAACGCCTTTATTGGCGGTGTGAACATTCTTGACAATCCCACCGAGGCTAAGAAGAAAATCGGCTATCTGCCCGAGCAGCCGCCCCTTTACCCCGAAATGACGGTAAAGGAATACCTCAACTTCGTATACGAGCTGAAGGGCTGTACCCTGCCGCGCGAGCCGCATCTTTCCGAAATCGCCGAGGTTGTCAAAATCAAGGATATGCAAAACAGACTTATTGCCCATCTTTCCAAGGGCTATAAGCAGCGTGTCGGCATTGCCGCGGCCTTGGTGAACGCGCCGCCCGTTCTGATTTTTGACGAGCCGACCGTTGGCCTTGACCCCCAGCAGATTATCGAGGTGCGAAACCTGCTTCGCTCGCTTGGCAAGAAGCACACCATCATTCTTTCCACCCACATTCTGCCTGAGGTGCAGGCCGTTTGCGAAAGAATCATCGTGATTCATCACGGCCAAATCATTGCCAACGAGAAAACCGAGGACATCACCCGCGCCGCCGAGACCTTTGACCGCTTCCGCTTGAAAATCTGCGGCCCCTCCGCGCGCGATATTCGAAACGCCATTCTGACCCTTTCCGACGTCAGAGGGGCTGAGCTTCTGCCGGGAAGAGACGCCGACAGCTTTGCCTTTGCCGTGGAGTGCAAAAAGGGAACGGACGCGCGCCGCGCGATTTTCCGCCTTTGCGTTGAAAAGGACTTCACGCTTATCGGCATTGAGCCGATGGGCACCGACCTTGAGGACGTTTTCGTGCGCTTGATTGACGGCGCCGCCCAAAAATCCCCCGCCGGAAAGAAGAAAAAGTCCTGACGCAAAGAATATCCGACGCAAAAACCCGATCCCAAAACGGAAGAAATCCTATAAAGAGGAGAAATAAAAGCCGATGCTTGCCATTTATAAGCGCGAAATGCGCTCCTATTTTACAACCCCCTTGGGCTACGTGTTCTTGGGCGTGTTCTTGGCCGTTTCCGCGGCCGTATTCTGCATCACCACCCTTTTTTCCATGTCCAGCGACGTGACGGGGTATTTTTCCACGATGATGCAGAGCTACACCATTCTTCTTCCCCTTTTGACGATGAAGCTGTTCAGCGAGGAGAAAAAGCAAAAAACCGAGCAGCTGCTCTTAACCGCCCCCGTTTCCACCTGGGGCATCGTGCTTGGCAAATTTCTTGCCGCTTACACCGTTTTTGGCTCGGTTACGGTTTTCAGCAGCCTGTATTTTCTGATTATCGGCATTTACGGACACGTAAAGGTGCCGCTTTTGCTCGGTAACCTTCTGGCCGTGCTTCTGGTGGGCATGGCGCTTATCGCCATCGGCCTTTTCATTTCCGCGATTACGGAAAATCAGCTTTCCGCCGCGATTGCTTCGATGGCCACCCTCTTTGCCCTGACCTTTCTCAGCATGCTTTGCCAGCATATCAGCTACTACCCCTTGCGCTTCGTATTCGAAAGTCTCTCCCTTTTCTATCGCTTCCAGTTCTTCACGCAGGGAATCTTCGACTTCGCAGGGCTGTTCTACTATCTCTCCATTTCCGCCGTCTTTCTGTTTTTGACGGTGCGGATTTTTGATCGCCGCCGCTGGAAATAAACCACAGTAAAGAGACAAAAAAGACAAAAGGTTGCCCTTGGGCAACGGAACGGATACACCATGAAAAAGGGAATAAACCGCGCAACCGTGCGCCGCGAACGCGAAAACCTCTTGCTTTCCGCCCTGTTCGTCGCGTTGGTTCTGGTTGCCAACTTGATATTTTACGCCCTCTCCACGCACTTCGGGCTGTATACTGCCATGGTAGAGCCCGAGTACTACACCCTTTCGGGCGTGACGGACGAATACTTTAATAAGGTCAATCCCGACGGCGATGACGTGACGGTCTACTTCTGTATGACCAAGGAGGAGCTGCAGGAAAACTTCACCTACGGCCGTGTTTACGATACCGTTATGCAGTTTGCCAAGCGATACGATTTCTTCTCCGTTGCGCATCTCGACGTTTACTACGATTACGATAAAATCGAGGCCTTTGGCGAAATGCAGCGCGAGGTTGAGGCAAGCGAGGAGCTTGAACTAACCGTTGGCAAGGCCACCGTCATTTTCGTATCGGAGGCAACGGGCATCGCCTCCTTCCGCAATCTCTCCTCCTTTTACGTGTTTGACTCGGAGAACACCGAGGACGACGATATGATTTTTATGGGTGAGGAGCTTGTTGCCGGCTGCTGCTCTTTGGTGCTGAAGGCGGAGCGGCCCCGCGCCTACTTTACCGTGGGTCACGGCGAAACGCTGGCGAACTCCATGCGCAACGCCCTGTTCCTTGCGGGCTACGATATCGTGATAGCCGACCTTTCCGCTTACGAAATCGAGAAGGATTGCGCGCTTATCGTTATCTCTGCTCCCATTTACGATTTTGAGGAGTTTGCAGACGAAAGCGTCGTTTCGGAAATCTCGCGCCTGCGCGATTTTGTGGACGGCGGCGGCACGCTTTGGGTTCTGCGCGACCCAACCGCTCCCTCCTTACAGCGACTTGATGCGCTTTGCGCGGAATACGGCCTTTCCGCTATGCCAAACACCTTCTTAAAGGACAGCTCTGCCGCGCTTAACACAACCGGCACCACCCTGCTTTTAAAGCCTGCAGAGAGCGCCGCTTCGGCCAATTTGCAAAGCATTATCGCAGGTGCGGCAGGGGCGCCCCTCTCGGTTGACGCCGCAACGGGACGCTGCTCGGCCATTTCCTTAACGGACAGTGACAAGGCCACCGCCGAGGCACTTCTGACAACCTATGACTCTGCCCGCCTTCTGACGAAGGACGGAGAGCTTATTTCCGAGGGCGAGGCCTACGTGACCGCCGCCATTGCCAGAACGAAGGAAAACGGCGGATCGCTTGTGCTTTTCGGCTCGGGCTCCTTCTCGGACGAAATCCTGATGGAAACGGACGGCTACGCCAACAAGGATCTTCTCCTTGCTCTCTCGCAAGAAGCAGAGGGCATCGTTGCTCCCATCGGCTGTGGCACCGTGATTATCAACGCAGAGCCCTTGGAGCATCTGACGCGCGGCGCTTCGGTTTCGTATTTCCTGCTTCTCGCCGCCCTCATTCCCGCCGCCGTTTTTGTCACGGGTGCTGTGGTTTACCTGCGCCGCCGTCACCGCTGAGGCGTGATGCCTAGCCGTAAGGGAATCGAACCCATAAGCCCAACGACGATAGATTTTCGCGTCTTTCGTCGCGCTTTGCCTTGTAAAGTAGTACTTTACGGCGACAAATCACAACAAAATCCATCAAAAATCTATTCGCCGTAGGGTGCGAAGCAGTTTTGGACAAAAAATAGCGAGTGGAGGCGCCGAGAAAGCGCGCAGTAATATACGATATTGCAAGCGATTTAT
>JBGVMO010000045.1:0-2477 GCA_045124835.1 Eubacteriales bacterium | reverse complement strand
CGCCGAGAAGGAAAAGGCCGAGGCGAAAAAAGCCAAGGAAAAGGCCAAAAGAAAAGGCGAAGCACGTGCCGAAAAGGCAGAAGCCGAGTTGAAAAAGGCAGAGGCCGAGGCAAAAGCGGCCGAAGCAAGAGCGGCCAAGGCAAGAGAAAACGCAGAAAAAATCACCCGTGCCAAAGGCGCGGATGAGGTCAAGTAGGAGGCTTTTCGATTATGAAGGAATACACGCGCTTTGCCAGCGGCATTGAAAAAATAGTTGACGTTTTTATCAACGTTTGTGCCTTTTATTTTGGCTATTTTCTGACCTACTGTCCGCCGGAGGTGGCCGCAGGCGTTAACCCTATCCGCCATTTCACCATCGGTGGCACGATTTGCTTCTTATCCTTCTTTCTTTACGATATTTACACACTCTACCGCCCGATGCGCTTCTTGCGGCAGTCCTTCTTTATCCGCCGCATCGTATTTGCCAACATCTTTATTCTTTGCGTATGCATTCTCATTGCCGCAACGCAGAGCAATTTCTTTGTATACTACGCCAGCTGGGCGGCCATTTCCTGCATTTCCAGCACGGTTGTGCTTTGCTTGAAGAAATCCATTATGATTTGGACGCTGCACGCAATGCGCCGCAAGCAGAAAAACCTCAAGCGCGTGGTTCTGATAACCGACTCACAGGAAATAGCGGAGGAATACCTTTGGGAGATTCACTCCAACCCTGAGTTTGGCTATGAGGTTTGCGGATACGTTGGTAACCTTGCCATTGAGGGCTTGAAGCACCTTGGCTCAACGGGCGACCTTGACCGTGTTTTGACCGAAACGGAGCCTGACGAGGTTGTTATCGCCTTTGAGACCGTTCGTAAGAGCGTTATCACAAAATACATCACCACGTGTGACGACCATTGCATCAAGGTTTTCGTTGTCCCTGCCATCTGCGGCTTCTTCAAATCGCCGCGCCAGATGACCCGCCTTGGTTCTCTGCCGATGGTGGACGTGCGCTGCAATCCCTTGGACAACCCCACAAATCAATTTTTGAAGCGCGTAACGGACATCATTCTTTCGCTCTTCTTCATTATTCTGACCTCTCCCATTATGCTGTTCGCCGCCATTGGCGTTCGTATTTCCTCTCCCGGCCCTATTTTGTTCCGCCAAAAGCGCGTTGGTATGCACAACAAGGAATTCACCATTTACAAATTCCGTTCCATGCGCGTCAATGCCAAGGAATCTTCGGGCTGGACAACCGATTACGACCCTCGTAAAACCCGCTTTGGAAACTTCATCCGCAAGTTTTCCATCGACGAGCTTCCCCAGTTCTTCAACGTCTTGAAGGGCGATATGAGCATCGTTGGACCCCGTCCTGAAATCCCCTACTACGTTGAGCAATTCCGCAAAACCGTTCCTCTTTATATGCTCAAGCATTCCGTGCGCCCCGGCATCACCGGTCTTGCGCAGATTCGCGGCTTACGCGGAGACACCTCCATTGAGCTTCGTATTGACGAGGACATCAACTACATTGAGCATTGGACCCTGCTTGGCGATTTCAAAATTATCCTCTTGACCCCCTTCAAATTCATCAATTTCCACGAGAAGCAGCGCAAAAAGAATGCTGAAAAGCTCGGAGACAAGAACAAATATACCGAGCAGGCGTTCGAAGAGGCTGACCCCGCCGAAATTGAAAAGACCATCGATAAAAAAAGCAAGAGGGAAAAGGCAAGCAAGATTGCTGCGCCCGCCCCTTCTGCACCAAGCACCGAACCCATTTCCTCTTCCGAAGGCGCTGATGCCTCCGCAGCCGAGCCGTCCTCAACCGACGGCAACACGCCCACCGACGCAGGCGAAAACGCATAGCTTTTTGCCCCTCGCCTTCCAAACTAAAAGGAGAATGCATATGCCGACATACAAAAGGGCCGCCGTTTCATTTTTAAACAGCCGCCTCTTTCCAATTGCAGTTGCCGTTACGGTTTTTATTTGTCATACCGTTGGCGCTGACCTTGTCGGCGCAGGCGTTCTTCTTTTTCTTTCGCTGCACGGTTTTTTGTTTGCAGACGACCTGCGCTTTGTTCTTCCCGTTTCCATGGCGGTGATTTGCCTTGTCAGCGTTAAAAACTCCCCCGCCTTCAACCAAAGCGAAACGCCCTACGACCAAGCCCTCGTTCCCATTCTTCTTGCCGTTTTTGCGGGAATCTTTTTGCTCGGGCTCATCTATTTTATGGTTCGTTTGCGAAAAAAGGCACTTCCGCTTCGCTTCAACGGACAAATGCTTGCTCTTGCCGCCTTTTCTCTTGCACTCGCTTTAAACGGCTTGTTTACGGGCGGCGAGGTTTTGAAAAATCTTCTTTTTGGCCTTACCGTTGCTTTATCCTTTATTGGCGTTTATCTGTTGATTTCTCTCTATCTGCCGCGAAGTCGAGAAACGCAGGAATATTTTCTCTTTTCGATGCTGGCGCTGGCGCTGATGATATGCGCACAGCTCGTGGTTGCCTACT
>JBGVMO010000044.1:0-16834 GCA_045124835.1 Eubacteriales bacterium | reverse complement strand
GCTCCGTCACGCGCGTCTACCTCCAAGCCTGAATCGTCTGCAATAGCGATATGCACGCCATCCGCCACGGCCCTTGCCTTCGTTAAGGCGTTCTCCTCAAAGGTTTCGCCGTTTTCTTCAATATCCGCTGTAAAGCCGATGTCAGCAAGCGTTAAAACACGGCAATTTGAAAGCACGGGAGTTTCAGAGAAAATCTTTCTCACCTCGCGTACCTTACCTTGATTGGCACTTGCCAAAATAACGTCCATACTTATAGCCCTTTCCTTCAAAGAATCAAAAATTATACGCCCTCGCCAAAAAGCGCCTTGATATATTCCTCAGGCACGAAGGGCTTCATATCGTCAATTTGCTCGCCTACACCGATAAATTTGACCGGAATATCCAGCTCGCGCTTCACGGAAATGGCAACACCGCCCTTGGCCGTGCCATCAAGCTTGGTTAAAATCAAGCCCGTGATATCTGCGGCGTTCTTGAACTCCTTGGCCTGCATAATGCCGTTTTGTCCCGTTGCGGCATCCAGCACCAAAAGGGTTTCAATATCTGCCTCCGGCAATTCACGATGCACAACGCGATTGATTTTCGCCAGCTCGTCCATCAGGTTCTTCTTATTGTGAAGGCGCCCCGCCGTATCGATAATCAGAACGTCGCCACGGCTTTTAACGGACTGAATGGCGTCGTACACAACAGAGGCAGGATCCGCGCCCGTTCCCTGCTTGATAAGGGATACGCCGGCTCTGTCGCACCAGACGGCAAGCTGTTCAACAGCGGCTGCACGGAAGGTATCTGCCGCGGCAACCACAACGCGCTTTCCGCGGCTCTTAAGATCAGCGGAAATCTTTCCGATAGAGGTGGTTTTTCCAACGCCGTTCACACCGATAACAAGAATAACGGAGGGGGTGGTGGAAAGGCGAAGCGGCTCTGCCTCGCCAACCGTATCAAGTAAAATCTCAATGAGCAGTTCCTTCACAGCAGAGGGCTCGGTTGCGCGCTCGTCCCGTACACGCTCACGCAAGGTGTCAAGCACGTATTCCGTGGTTTCCACCCCGACGTCTGCCGTGATAAGCAGCTCCTCAAGCTCGTCGAAAAAATCCTCGTCAATTTTGACAAATCGACGGCAAATATCCTCGATTTTACCGAAGAATGCGCTTTTGGTTTTCAAAAGGCCCTGCTTTAATTTTTCAAAAAAGCTCATGACAAAAGCTCCTTCTGCTTGCTTTCAATTTCCGAAACATCCAAGAGCAAGGCTCTCGAAATACCGCGCTCGGGCATCGTGATACCGTAAAGGCGGTCACCGATTTCCATCGTGCCGCGTCTATGCGTAATCAAAACGAACTGCGATTCGCCCGAAAGCTTGGTTACGTACGCACCGAAGCGGTCAACGTTTACCTCGTCAAGTGCGGCCTCAATCTCGTCAAAGATACAGAAGGGCGAGGGATTCGCCTTCAAAATAGCGAAAATGAGTGCGATGGCAACGAAGGTCTGCTCACCGCCCGAAAGCAAGGACAGGCTCTTGATAATTTTTCCGGGAGGTGCCGCCTTGATTTCAATACCGCTGGTCAGAACATCCTCGGGATTGGTCAAGGAAAGCTCTGCCTCACCGCCGCCAAACAGCTCGCTGAACACAACGCCGAAATTCTCGTTGATATCGTTAAAGGTGTTGGTGAAGCTGACGCGCATCTCCTCCTCAACCTTCTTAAGAATATCCAAAAGCTCGATTTTGGCCTTTTCCAAATCCTCAAGCTGCTGCTTCAGGCTTGCGTGTCGTGCGCCGACCTCGGCATATTCCTCAATGGCTCCCGTATTCACGCTGCCAAGCTCACGAATTTTCGACTTGCAGGAGGACTGCACCGCGGCAACCTCTGCTCTGTTTTCGGCCGTGACGGCAGGATAGGAAAGCGCTACGGCTTCCTCATAGGTTATTTGATATTCGTCAAAGAGCTTGGTTTCAAGGCGCTCGTTTTCTTCCTTAAAGCGATTCAGGGCCAGCTCTGCACGGTTATACTGTGCGCTCAGGCGTTCCTTTTCCTCGTTGGCCTCGCGGATTTTTTCGCGAAGCTCACCGTCGCGACGGTTAAATTCGTCCTCATCCTTCTGACTGCCAAGTCTTTGAGACTCAAGCTCACGCAAAAGGGCGCTTACCTCTTTAACCTCCTCGCGATTGGCAAGGTTGCTCTCCTCCATCGCCTTGGCGCGAGAAAGATATTCCTCAATGCGCACGGAGATGCTTTCGCGCTCTCTTACGTGTGCCTCCTTGGCATTTTCGCCCTCTGCTAAGACGTTTTGCGCATTTTCCTTGTCCTTTTCCAAGGACGCAAAGCGAACGCGAAGCTCGGTAATTTCGTTGTCCTTTTCTTCCTTGGTATCCAAAAGCGCGTGTCGCTCCGCCTCCTGCTCGTTACGCAGGGCGCGAATTTTCTCAATTTCTCCAAGAACACCGGAAAGCTCTTCTTCAAAGCGCGCGATGTCGGAATCAAACTTACCGCCGCTTTCGGAAAGGCCCTCATAGTCCTCACGCATTTTAGAAAGCAGGGTTTCGTTGCCCTCTACGGCGGCCTTGACGCGCTCATACTCGGAAAGCTGGGCGCGAGACATATTGTAAAGCAGCTCCTTGGCTTGCGAAAGCTCAGCGGATTTTGCCTGCGCTAAAAGAATATCACTCTCAATTTTCTTAATTTTTTGTTCAAAATCGCAAACTTGTTTTTCGGCAGAAGTCATTTCCTTCTGCAAGCTTTCAATTTGCGTTCCTCGCGAAAGAATGCCGCTGTCGCGCTTCAAGGAGCCACCGGTGAAGGCGGCGCCGACGTTGATAATCTGCCCGTCAAGCGTCACGATACGCACCTTATAGCGAAGGCGCTTTGCGGCCTCGGTTGCGGTATCAATATCCTCAAACACAACCGTGCGAAGCAGCAAATGCTCAATCAGATTGCGGTATTCCGCATCGAAGCTGACAAGCTCGTCTGCTCTTCCCACGTAGCCGCGGAAGCCTGCGGCCTCACGGATTTCATCGGTGACACCGCCCGCCTTGACAGCATTTAAGGGATAGAAGGTTGCGCGGCCTGCACCGGCCTGCTTCAAGGCGTAGATAGCGGATTTTGCCGTTTCCTCATTTTCAACGGCGATATTCTGCATATTCTGGCCAAGCGCGGTCTCGATGGCGGTGACGTAATCCTTCTCCACTGTTATCAGCTGAGAAATAGGGCCGTAAATTTTGCCCTTGAACTGTGCTTTATTTTGCGAATAGGCCTGCATCACGAAGCGCACGCTATGCTGATATCCCTCGAAATGCTCTTCCATTCTCTGCAGGGCCTCAATGCGCTGTTCAAGACCACTCTTTTTTGCAGAGGCCTCGTTCAAGAGGCGTTTTTGCTCATCACGTTCCTCTTGGAGTGCGGCCAGGCTCTCGTTCGTTTTGGCAAGCGATTCCTCGGCAGAGGCGATTTTTGCGCGATAGGAGGCAGTATTTTTATCACAGCGCTCCAAATCGGCAGAAAGGGCTGTGCCCTTCTTTTCCAAGGCGGCGATTTCCTCTAAAAGCTCCTCGCCCTTACCCTTGCCCTCTTCCTTGCCCTTGCGGCAAACGTCCAAGCGGACACGGATATCCATAGCCTCGGCGTTCAAGGCCTCAATTTCTTTTAATTCAGTCTCTAAGGCCTCTTCAAGCGCCTTAGCAGCACGAAGCGCCTCTTCCCTTGCGGCAAGAAGAACGAGCTGCTCGTCCTTAAAATCAGCCTCCTGCTTTGCCAAGGAAACGAGAGTGTCCTCTGCCTCCTTCTTGTTAGCGGCCAGATGCGCATCCTCCGCATCCAGCTTTTCAAACTGACGGCGGCTTTCCTCGGCCAAGTCCTGCATATGACGAATTTCGCCCAAAGCCACCGAATAATCGCGCTCCAATGCAGAAAGTCGCTTATTGGCCTCCGAAATCTCGTGCACGAGGCGCTCGGATTCCAAGCGCGATCCTGTGAGCTTTTCACGGATATGGTCATCCTGCTGCTCCAAAGATTCAATCGACTCAACCACGCGCTCGTATTCGGCGCGCGCCAAGGTCAGATTGTTCTCTGCATTTTGCAGGTCGGTTTTGATTTTTTTGGTATCAAAGAGCCAAAGCGAAACGTCCGCTTCCTTCTTGCGCTCTAAAAGCTCTCTGTATTTTCTTGCCTTTTCTGCCTCCTTGGAGAGCGGCCCGATGCGCGCGTCAAGCTCGTTATAAATCAAGGTTGCGCTTTCCACAAAACCCAAGGTCTCGTTCAGCTTCTTTTCGGTCTCCTCTTTTCTTTGACGGAATTTGGAGATTCCTGCGGCCTCCTCGAAGATGTGGCGCCTGTCCTCACTCTTTTTAGAAAGAATTTCCGCAATTTTACCCTGACCGATGATAGAGTATCCTTCTCTGCCGATACCCGTATTCATAAACAGCTCGTAAATATCGCGCAGACGGCAATTCTTGCGGTTAATCATATATTCACTGTCACCGGAGCGATAATAGCGTCTGGTAACGGTAATTTCATCGTAGGGAGAGTCGATACGGCGGCCGCCCTCGCTGTTGTCAAAGGTCACAGAGACCTCGGCAAAGCTCATAGGCTTTCTTGTGTCCGTTCCACCAAAAATAACATCCTCCATCTTGGTACCGCGGATATTACGGCTGGAAAGCTCGCCCAAAACCCAACGCATCGCATCCGAAATGTTGGATTTACCGCTTCCGTTCGGGCCGACGATAATGGTGGTGCCGCGCTCAAAGGTTAAAACGGTTTTATTGGGAAAGGATTTGAAGCCGTGTAGTTCTAAAGATTTTAAGTACATATCTTGCTCCTAATTTCGTTAATATCATTCGCCAACGCCAAAGAGAAGCAAGGCTTCCCTTGCGGCCTCCTGCTCGGCCTTTGGCACAGAGGGGCCAACGCCGTGGCCGATACAGTTGCTATTGAGCATCGCATCAACCTCAAAGGTTTTGCGGTGATCGGGGCCGTATTCCGCCGTCACAACGTACCGCAAATGCTCCCTGCCGTCCTGTTGGACAAGCTGCTGTAAACGCGTTTTATAATCACCACCGCGAATTTTTCCGCACATCTCAATTTCCTCCTTCATCAAGGAGAGGAGAAATGGCGTCAAAAAGTCAAGCTTTTTTCCGTTATCGAGATAAATGGCGGCAAGAACCGCCTCAAACACATCAGAAAGAATCGGAGCGTGACGGCGACCGTTGTTGGCCTCCTCACCCTTGCCTAAAAGCAAGAACTCTCCCAGATGCAGCTTGATGGCGAGCCGCGCAAGCGTGTCCTCGCAAACCAGATGCTGACGGTATTTGGTTAAATTTCCCTCGTCCGCCTCGGGAAAGCGCGCATACAGATAATCGCTGATGATAAGCTGCAAAACCGCATCTCCCAAAAATTCTATGCGCTGGTAGCTATCGATTTTTTCGCCCTTTTTGCATTCGTTGGCATACGAGGTGTGTACCAAAGCGGTTTTCAAAAGCGAAATATCCGAAAAGGTGTATCCCGTATATTGCGATAGCTCCTTTAAGTTTCTTCCTTCTGCCATTACTTTTTTACCCTTTTCAACAATTATGTAGTCGGCTCTTCCTTCTTTTTTGCAAAAAGCGGAAGCTTTTCTTCGATTTTGGGGTTAATCTCGGCGCGAACAAACTGCATTGCCTGTCTGATGGCGTTTTTAATGGCGCGCGCGTCCGAATTGCCGTGCGCCTTAATAACGGGCTTCGCCATACCGAGAATGGGCGCGCCACCGTGCTCGGAGGTATCAAAATTCTTTTTCAAGGCACTCATACGGGATTTCATCAAGAGGCCGCCAAGCTTACCGACAGCGTCCTTATAAAACATCTCCTTGATGGCCTTTAAGATAAATTTACTCGTTCCCTCCACCGTTTTTAAGAGAATGTTGCCCGTAAAGCCATCCGCGACCAAAACGTCGCATACGTCAAACGGGAGTGTTTTCGGCTCAACGTTGCCGACAAAAGAAAGAGCGGCGTCTGAAAGAGCACGATAAGCCGCCTGCTGAAAGGCAAGCCCCTTCTGCTCCTCCGTTCCGTTATTCAAAAGACCGACACGCGCCTGTTCAAGCCCATACATATTCTGCATATACACCGAGCCCATCATACCGAATATCACGGCGTTATGCGGCGTAATTTCAAGGTTAGCGCCCGAATCCAAAAGCAAAACAGGGGTTTGAAAGGGCAAAAGCGTTGCAATGCCGGGGCGCTCAATTCCCTTGATACGCCGCACAAGCAGGGTTGCTCCTGCCAAAAGCGCGCCCGTATTGCCCGCGCTGACGAAGGCATCTGCCTCCCCTTGCGCAAGATAGCGAAGGCCGACGGACATAGAAGAGTCCTTTTTGGCGCGAACAACGGAAAGCGCCTCGTCCTCCATCGTGATGACAGAGGCGGCAGGAAGAATTTCAAGCATGGAAATATCAAGACCGTTTTCCTTGGCCGTTTTTTCTATAATTTCGGGGCTTCCAACCGCGACAACGGAAACAGAAAGCTCCTTCGCCGCCATAAGGGCGCCCTCAAGCATCGCTAAGGGAGCGTTATCGCCGCCCATAATATCCAAAGCAATTTTCATACGTTTTTCCTTTCACCGTAAACCAAACGGCTCTTAGTCAAGATACAGGGTTTCCTTCAACTGCTCCACGAGCGCAACGCCTCTTGCGGCATAAGCGTCATTTCTTGCTTTTTTTCCGCCCTTGACGCGCACTTCAAGGGGAGCAACGATGCCGAAGTTGGCATTCATCGGCTGAAAGCTTGCGGGGTTTCCGTTGCCAACGTGATTGGCAAGCGCACCCGTCATGCACTTGGCAGAAAAGATAACGGGCTCTTTGCCCTTTGCGAGCCGTGCGGCGTTGATACCTGCAACAAGACCCGAGGAGGTAGACTCCACATAACCCTCCACACCCGTCATCTGCCCTGCGAAGAAGAGAGACGGTCTTTGCACCATTGCATAGGTCTCGGAAAGAATACCGGGGGAATGGATATACGTATTACGGTGCATCACACCATAACGGAGAAATTCGGCATTCGCAAGCCCCGGAATCATACGAAATACCCTTCTTTGCTCGGGAAAGGTCAGGTGGGTCTGGAATCCCACCAAATTATACATCGTTCCCTCCTTGTTCTCGCGGCGGAGCTGTACGATGGCATACGCCTCCTTATCCGTATTCGGCAAAGGCAGGCCGACCGGCTTCATCGGGCCGAAAAGAAGGGTTTGCTCACCGCGCTTGGCCATAATCTCAACGGGCATACACCCCTCAAAAACGGTCAGATCCTTCTCAAAATCGTGCATATGCGCGGTTTCAGCGCCGACGAGCGCCGCATAAAAGGCTTCGTATCCCTCCTTGGTCATCGGGCAGTTCAGATAGTCGCTGCTATCCCCTTTTCCGTACCGCGAGGCAAAAAATGCTATCGAATAGTCGATGCTTTGCGCGTCAACAATGGGGGCAGCCGCATCGTAAAAATAGAGAGACTCGTTACCAAGCATACCAAAAATTTCGGCAGAAAGCTTCTCAGAGGTCAAGGGCCCCGTGGCCACCACGGTAATTTCATCGCCCTCCAAGGAGGTAATTTCCTCTCCCTCGTATACGGTGATAAGCGGATGACTCTTGATTTTCTCGGTGATATAGGCCGAAAATCTTTCTCTGTCAACCGCCAAGGCACTGCCTGCGGGAACGCGGGTTGCTTCAGCCGCCTCCATAATCAAGGAGTCAAGTATACGAAGCTCCTGCTTCAAAAGACCGACGGCATTATAAATTTCATCCGAGCGCAAGGTGTTGGAGCAAACCAGCTCCGCAAAGCCGTCTGCCCGATGGGCAGGCGTACGGCTTTTGGGCTTCATTTCATACAGCGAAACGGAAACGCCGCATTTTGCCGCCTGCCAGGCCGCTTCACAGCCCGCAAGGCCTGCGCCGATAACGCGAATATGAGGACGGATTTCGTTCGTTTCGCTCATAGCTTATTCCCTTTTCTTTATTTTCTTGTTTTTTCTGAAATGCGATTAGTCAGTGGGCTCTGCCGTTTTTTTGTATTCACAATTCTTGTTGCGACAGTACAAAAGCTTTTTACCCTTGCGGAGCAAAAGCATATCCTGACAATCGGGGCATTTTTCCTCCGTGGGCAAATCCCAAGAGGAGAACTGGCACTCAGGATAACGCTCGCAGCTATAGAAGGTCAGACGGTTTTTACCGTGCTTAATGATAATGGGAGACTGACAGTCGGGGCAAAGCACGGAAAGCTTTTCCGTTTTTTGCTTTGTATAGCTACACTTCGGATAATTGGCGCAAGCAAAAAAGCTTCCGTAGCGACCGCGCCGCAGAACCACCTCACCACCGCATTCGGGGCAAGCAAAATCCGCCTTTTCGGGCGTTTCCTTTTCCTTGCTGACGGGGTTTCCGTCCTTATCTATGGTTTTGGTATTGTGACAGTCGGGATAATTCTGGCAAGCTAAGAATTTTCCAAAGCGGCCGAGCTTATAAACCATGGAATTTCCGCATTTTTCGCAGGTATAGGGTGAAACGTCGGGCGGAATCTCCACACTCTCCTTATCAATCTTGTCCTGCGCTACCTGCAGAGCAATGGAAAAATCGCGGTAGAAGGCAGAAAGGACAGACTCAAGCTCTACCTTTCCCTGCTCGATTTCGTCAAGCCGTGTTTCCATCGCGGCGGTAAAATCGTAATCGACGATATCCGGGAAATTCTCCTTCATCAAGCGGTTGGTTACCTCGCCCAAGGGAGTTGGACGAAGATTTTTTCCCTCGCGCTTCACGTAGCCACGGGTTAAAATGGTTGTAATAATAGCGGTATAGGTGCTGGGGCGGCCGATGCCGTTCTCCTCCAAGAACTTAATGAGAGAGGCCTCGGTATAACGCAAGGGCGGCTCAGTGAAATGCTGTACGGGAGAAATACTCTGCATTGAAAGAACGTCGCCCTGTGCAAGCTGAGGCAAGAAGGCAAGCGTTTCCTCCTCCTCCTTCTCCTCGGGCTCTGCATTGTCATATACAACCGTATAGCCGCGGAAGCGAAGCTGCTGACCGCTGCTCTTAAACTGATAGTCACCCGCTGCAAAGGTGGCAGAAACCACATCATAAACCGCGGCAGACATCTGGCTGGCAATAAATCTCTCCCAAATGAGCTTATAAAGGCGATACTGATCGCTTGAGAGATATTTACGGACAGAGGCAGGCGTCAGAGATACGTTGGCAGGACGAATGGCCTCGTGCGCATCCTGCGCAACAGAGGAGGTCTTATAGACTCTTGGGGTCTTGGGAACGTAGTCCTTACCGTACTCTGCCTCAATATATGCCAAGGCAGTTTCCTGCACAGCCGTGGAAATACGCAAGGAGTCCGTTCTCATATAGGTAATAAGACCCTGCACACCGCCATTTTCGCTACCGAGATGAACACCCTCGTAAAGCTCCTGTGCGATTTTCATCGTTCTCTGCGAACGGAAATTGAGCTTATGATACGCCTCCTGCTGTAAGGTCGAGGTAATAAAGGGAGGGCTGGGCTGCTTGAGCTTCTGCGTTTTGATAACCGTATCGGCAACAAAGCCCTTGCCCGTTACAGCAGAAACGACAGCCGCGGCCTCGGCCTCCGTAGAAAGACGAAGCTTTTTGTCTCTGCTCCCGTAAAAACGGGTTTCAACCGTCTCTCCGTTTTTATCCTCCAGAACGGCAGAAATCGTCCAATATTCACTCGGAACAAATGCACGGATTTCCTCTTCTCTTTCGGTGATAATACGCGTGGCAACAGACTGCACACGACCTGCGGAAAGACCGCTTTTTACCTTTTTCCAAAGCAGCGGGCTCAGCTTATAGCCCACAATTCTGTCAAGAATGCGGCGAGCCTGCTGCGCATCAACCAAATTTCCGTCAATTTGTCTTGGCGCCTTGATGGAGGCCTTAACGGCCTGCTTCGTGATTTCGTTAAAGGTCACACGGCAAGCGCTTTGCTCGTCAATATCAAGCTCCGCCGCGATGTGCCAGGAAATAGCCTCTCCCTCACGGTCAGGGTCCGTCGCAAGCAAAACGCGGGACGCGCCCTTCGCTTCCTTGCGAAGCGCCTTAATCACGTCACCCTTGCCGCGAATGTTGATATAGTGCGGCGCGAAGTGGTTTTCAATATCCACGCCGAGCGCACTTTTGGGCAGGTCACGGATGTGACCGACGGAGGCCACAACCTTGTAGCCGCTTCCTAAATAGCCCTTAATCGTAGCCGCCTTGGAGGGCGACTCCACGATAACGAGGGTCGGCTTCTTTTTCGTTGTCTTGCTTGCAGTTTTTCCCATATTACTGATTGGCTTACGCCATCCTTTCTTGCGTATATCGTTATTTATCGGTTGCGCTTGTAAATGCCGCCCGAGGAGGCAAAAACGTAACCGCATATTTCCATATTGATGAGTGCCGAAATCAATTCGGCGGTGGATAAATTTTCTACCCGTATATCATCAGGAAGATTTCCCTCCTCGCCGATGGCCAGATAGATCTTTTGCTCCGTTTCCGACATTTCGTTCCAGAAGGAAGGGACGCGTGCGTCCTCCGACGAGGAAGCACTTGGTGCTGTAGAGGCAACACCCTTGCCTCTTCTTTTGCTCAACGCGCCCTCTTTAACGGTGCGAACAGCTCTTTTAACCGCAGAAACCGCCCCCTGCGCCAAGGAGGAAAGAGACAGATATTCCTCCTCCTCGTCCGTTGGACGATAGGAGGCACCGGGGTTGCGCGCATAAATACCGTATTTGGCCGTCAGAAGAGAAAGCTCGGTTTTTCTCCCGTCAGTCAGATGAAAGCCGTTCAGATACGGCAGATATTTTTCCTTGTAGGCATCGTAAATATCGTCCGAGCAGGTGATGGGAGAAGCGCCGTTCTTCAAAAGCAAAAGCGGCCCTTCGCTTCCCTTATCCTTGATATTGCCGGGAAGGGCGAAAACGCGCTTTCCTTGGCGCTTAGCCTCCTCTGCCGTTATCAAAGCACCGCTCTTGAGGCTTCCTTCTATCACGATAACCGCCTCAGAAAGACCGCTGATAATACGGTTACGGACAGGAAAATGAAAGCCAAGCGGCCGCTCATACGGCGGATACTCCGTGATAACCAAGCCGCCCTTGCGAACTATCTCCGCATAAAGCAGACGGTGCTCAGGCGGATAGATATAATCAATACCTGAGCCCAATACGGCCACTGTTATTCCGCCCGACTCCAAGGTCGCCGCGGCGGCAACGCCGTCGATACCAAGCGCCATGCCGCTAACGGTAACAGCGCCCATTTTGCCTAAGTCGAAGGCTATCTCACAGGCAGCCTCCGCGCCCGACCGGCTCATCGTTCGCGTGCCAACGATGGCAAACATAGGCAGAACATTAAAATCGGGTAGCTTGCCCCTGTAATAGAGAACCAGAGGCGGTGCATCAATGGACCGCAACGAAGCGGGATACGCCGCATCCTCATAGCACAAAACGCCAACGCCCTGTGCCTCGCAATACTCGAGGTCTCGCCGAATGGCCTCCATGCTCTTCTCCGAGAGGCTTGCCTTTTCCGACTTGCTTAAAAACGGAGAGGAGAAAATCTCCTCCCTGCTCGCTTCATATACCGCCTTAACGGTGCCGAATTTCTCAAGCAAGGCAGGCACGGTCTTAGAGGGAATGCCAAGCGCGTTGGCCAACCACATCGCGTAACGAGCGTTTTCGCTCAGCATTATTCTCCCCCCTTGCGTATTGTATGCTTGCTTATAAAAGAGCGCTTCTGTGTTGCTCCCAAAGCAAAATGGAAGCGGCCACGGAGGCGTTAAGAGATTCCGTTTTTTCCGAGATGGGAATATAGACGCTTCCGTTGCACACGGCAGAAACCGAGGGCCTGATTCCGTGCCCTTCGTTTCCAACCACGAAAACGTCGCGAAGGGTCGGCTTAACGTCAAAGAGCGCCTCTGCCCCCTCACGCAGCTCGGCGGCGAACACGCGCCTGCCTGCTTCCTTCAAGGATTGGACGCTTCCCTCCAAATCCTCCACGCGCAAAAAGCGAAGCTTAAAGATAGCCCCCATTGCGCCGCGCAGGGTTTTGGGATTCGTTAAATCCGCCGTGTCGGCGGAAAGCAAAACGGTATTGATGGAAAAGGCGGCGGCACTTCGGATAACAGCCCCAAGATTTCCTGGGTCTCGCACCCCGTCCAAAGCAAGAAGAGCCTCATCCTTTGAAATACTCTCCTTATTTATTTTAATACATCTTTGAAAAAAGTCAAGATCTTTTATGACGGTTATGATGCCTTGCGGCGCAATTTCCGCAGAAATTTTTTCAAAGCAGGGGGTTGCAAGGACAAAAACGCCGATTTTTTCAAGACGCTCCCTGCCGAGCACTTCCTCGACTATCGGTAAAAGAAGCTCTTTCTTTTCCTCCCAAATGAAAACGTCCGTAATATCCATTCCGGAAAGTGCCGCTTCCTTGAAGAGCTTAACACCGTCAAGCGTGAAGGAGGAAAGCCTTTCCCTGTATTTTTTCTCCTGCAAGGAGGCACAGCGCATCACCTGCGGATTGCTCCTTGAGCTGATAAAAGAAACCATTTTTGGCTCCTTTCCTATCTCTTTTTCTTGAAATTTCAACCTTACATTATTGAAAACGGGGCGTTGCGCAAAATCGCGCAACACCCCACAGCCGATGCGTCATCGGCTCACTATGCAATTAAAGAGCTGCCTTTGCGCGCTCTGCCAAGGAAGCAAATGCTGCCTTGTCGGAAACGGCTAACTCTGCCAGCATCTTTCTGTTCAGGTTGATGCCTGCCTTCTTCAAGCCATGCATCATGGTGGAATAGTTCATTCCGCAAACCTTAGCCTGTGCAGAAATACGGGCAATCCAGAGAGCACGGAACTCTCTCTTCTTCATCTTGCGGCCTGCGAAAGCATAGTTGCCGCTCTTCATAACGGCTTGCTTCGCCATCTTAAAGTGCTTGCTCTTTGCACCCCAGTAGCCCTTAGCAGCCTTCAATACGCTTTTTCTTCTCTTGCGCGTCATCATTGCGCCTTTTACTCTTGCCATTTTAATTCATCCTCCTCATTCTTCTCTCGCTTACTTAATGATAAGCGTTCTGTAAATCGGTGCCATTGCTTCACTCATGGTTGCGCCCTTGCGAAGATCTCTCTTGCGCTTGGGGGTCTTCAAGCCGAGGTTGTGGCGACGGCCGCAATGATTCATCTTAACTTTGCCGCTTGCGGTAAGGGAAAATCTCTTTGCCGAAGCTTTATGCGTCTTAATTTTTGCCATTTTTATACTCTCCTTTTTATTGTGGGCGGTATTATCCGCTAATTAACCGTTGTTCTTGCTCGGCGCATTCTTAACAGGCGTCAGCACGATGGACATATAACGTCCTTCGGTGACAGCACCCTTTTCTGCAACGCCGTATTCGGCACAGGCCTCTTGGAACTTCTGAATGACCTCACGGCCAAGCTCCATATGCGTCATTTCTCTTCCGCGGAAGCGAACGACCGCCTTTACCTTATCACCATCGCTCAAAAAGCGCTTTGCGTGATTGACACGAGTCTCAAAATCATGAACGTCAATACGACAAGAAAGCTGTACCTCCTTGACCTTGGAGATCTGCTGCTTTTTGCGAGCTTCCTTTTCCTTCTTGTCTCTTTCAAAACGAAACTTTCCGTAGTCCATTGCGCGACATACGGGGGGCGTTGCATTGGCTGCCATCAGTACCAAATCCAAGTCTCTGGAATAGGCGTACTCCTTTGCTTCAGCCAAGGGCATAATGCCAAGCTGCTCACCTTCAGGACCGACAAGGCGAACCTCTTTCGCTTTAATTTCGTCGTTAATCAGCTGTTCCTTCGTGCTAATCGTTATGCACCTCCAAAAATGAAATAAAAAAATACACGCAGATCTACCCGCGTGCATCCATTCTTCGCCTAAGGAAAATATGGTGACCGTACGCGCTTACTCGCGGCACGGTGAGTGCGGTTAGCAACTGCTTTGATGAGATTTCTCTCAATTACCCTTGGAGTATATCACAGTTTTTCTCATTTGTCAAGTGTTTTTTTCTCTTTTTTATTTCTTTTTCTGTTTTTTTCTTTTCATGGCAATCAGGGCAGAAAAAATGCGAAAAAAGCGCAAACATTTTCAAAAAATTTATACTTTTTTATATTTTAGTATAGCATTTTATTAAAATTTATGATAGAATAGAGTGAAAATGGGTTTTTGTTGCCTCGCGACAAGAGCTAACGATAAAAGAAACGAAAAAAAGGAATTCAAAAATGCCAAAAACCATAGAAGAAGCAAAGGAAATATATTTGCCCCTGATTCCCGTTCGCGGAACGGTTGCCTTTCCGGGCGTTCAAATCAGCCTTGAATTGATGCGTGACTTCTCCGTTAACGCCTTCGCCGCCGCCAACAAGTACGGCGGAAGAGTTTGCCTTCTGACCCAGAAGGACCCTGAAATTGACGAGCCCACCGAGAAGGATTTTTATCACGTGGGAACCGTTTGCCAGATAAAGCGCGTCAATCGCGCCGAAAACGGCAATTTGAATGCCGTTTTTGAAGGCTTCTGCCGTGCCAAAATCTCCGAAATCAAGAAGGATGAGAACGGCTTTCACGCCACCGTTATCTGCAAATCCATTCACACAGAGGAGGAGGCAGACGTTGTTACGGAGGAAAAAATCAACGCCGTCATTGAGACGGTCGAGAGAATGAAAAACATTCATCCGCTTCTGACGGATGAGATTCTGCGCGCCGCGCGCGGCATCAAGACCCCCGGGCTTTTCTGCGATTTTATCGCCTCCGCTTCCCTTTTAAATTACAAGAACAAGCAACGCATTCTTGAAATCTTCCATCCCATTCTCCGTTTAGACAGGCTTTCCGTTCTCGTTGAGGAGGAAACCGAGCTGCTCTTGACGGAATACGCCATTCATTCGCAGGTCAAGGAACGCATTGACGAGCATCAGAGAGAATACTTTTTGCGCGAGCAAATGAAGGTCATTCAAGAGGAGCTCGGCGAGGATGACAGCGAGTTTGACGAATACAGAAGAAGAATTGATGCCCTGACCGCCTCCGACGAGGTGAAGGCCAAGCTTCACAAGGAGCTTTCCCGCTTGGAAAAGGTTCCCTTCGGCTCGGCCGAGGGCTCCGTTATCCGCTCCTACCTTGACGTTTGCCTTGAGGTGCCGTGGGGCAAGGTGACGGAGACTCTGCCGGACGTTAAGAGCGCCGAAAAGGTTTTGGAGGCCGACCATTACGGGCTTGATAAAATCAAGGAGCGCATTTTGGAGATGGTTGCCGTCAAGCAGCTGTGCCCTGACGTGAAAAATCAGATTATTTGTCTTGTTGGCCCTCCCGGTGTCGGCAAGACCTCCATTGCGGCATCCGTTGCCCGCGCCTTAAAACGCAAATACGCCCGTATTTCTCTTGGAGGCGTACACGATGAGGCAGACATCCGCGGACACCGCAAGACCTACGTTGGCGCTATGCCCGGCCGTATCGTTGACGCCATCACGAGCGCCGAGGTTATCAATCCCGTTATCGTTTTAGACGAAATCGACAAGCTCGGTAAGAGCCTGCACGGTGACCCCTCCTCTGCACTTTTAGAGGTACTTGACCCCGAGCAGAATCGCTATTTCCGCGATCACTTTTTGGAGCTTCCTCTGGATTTGTCCGACTGCTTGTTTATCGCAACGGCCAACACCTACGAGGGCATTCCCGAGCCTCTGCTTGACAGAATGGAAATTATGGAACTTTCTGCCTACACGGCAAACGAAAAGCACGCCATTGCCAAGAAGCATCTGATTCCCAAGCAGTTAAAGCGCTACGGTATGAAGCGCTCTGACATTCGCTTTACGGACGCCGCCATTTCCGAGCTTATCGCCTACTACACACGAGAAGCGGGCGTTCGTAACCTTGAACGAGAGATTTCCTCGCTCTGCCGCAAGGCCGCCAAGAAAATGATTGACGAGGCCCTTTCTCGCGTTGTTATCACCCCCAAGCTTGTCAACGAAATGCTCGGCAAGCGACGATACACGGAGGAAAAGCTCGAAAAAACCAATCCCGTGGGCATTGTCAACGGTCTTGCCTACACGCGCGTTGGCGGTGACTTACTGAAGGTTGAGGTTAACGTCATGTCGGGTAGCGGTAAGCTTGAGCTGACGGGACGCTTGGGCGAGGTTATGCAGGAATCTGCCAAAATAGCGCTCAGCTACATTCGTGTCAGATCTAAGGCCTTCGGTATCGACGAGGACTTTTACAAAACCAAGGATATTCATATTCACTTCCCCGAGGGCGCGATTCCCAAGGATGGCCCCAGCGCAGGCGTTGCTATGACCTGCGCGCTGGCAAGCGCGCTTTCAGGCGCCCCCACAAGACGTGACGTTGCCATGACGGGTGAAATCACCCTGCGCGGCAAGGTTCTTCCCATTGGCGGCCTGAAGGAAAAGACGATGGCGGCCTATACGGCGGGTATTCGCACGGTACTGATTCCGCGCGAAAACGAAAAGGATTTGGCTGACATCGACCGCGAGGCACGCGAAGGACTGGAGTTTATCCTTTGCGACACCGTGGACGACGCCTTCCGCGCCGTATTGCTTGACTCCTCCTCTACCGAGGAAAAGCCCTTTTCCCTGCCCGCTTTTTCCACTTGTGAGCGTCTTGGCTTCAACGGCGTTACCTGATTTATAAAAAGAGAGAGATAAGCTATGAAAACAAACTTATCCAACGTCAGCTTAAAGCTTTCAGCCGGAAGGCCCAACCAATTCC
Organism: Eubacteriales bacterium; assembly: GCA_045124835.1. Lineage (GTDB taxonomy): Bacteria > Bacillota > Clostridia > Oscillospirales > CAG-272 > UBA1740. The sequence continues at coordinate 121 of JBGVMO010000044.1, read as the reverse complement.
CAAGAGACGCGCGCGTACAAATCGCCGTTTCGGGAAAATCCAACGTCGGCAAAAGCTCGCTTATTAACACCGTTTTGGGACGCAAGGCTGTTGCCAGAGTGTCCTCTGCGCCCGGAAAAAC
>JBGVMO010000043.1:0-3163 GCA_045124835.1 Eubacteriales bacterium | reverse complement strand
AAAGAAAGGCGCTGAAGGAGAGAACGGAAGAAATTTGAAGAGAGCGCAAGGGGCGGCATAGAGCCGTATGCGCGGTGGGCTCGAAGGCGTACGGGTCACCAGAACGAAAAAAGCACACCTTTCGGTGTGCTTCGTTCTGGTGACCCGTACGGGAATCGAACCCATGTTTTCAGCGTGAGAGGCTAACGTCTTAACCGCTTGACCAACGGGCCATTGAATTGGAACAGGCGTATTATATCAAAAGAAATTCAAAAAGTCAATAGGTTTTTGAAAAAAATTCAGAAAAGTTTTTTGTTTTGCGAAAAACAGCAAAAAAGCGCCAAGAAAAAACTTTTTTTACTGCAAAAAATCTTTTTTAAGAAAACCCCTTGACAAGTGGGCGTAAGTTTGCTATAATGCACCTGTTCCATTGTGAAAGCAATGCAACGGGGCATTAGCGCAGTTGGGAGCGCACAACACTGGCAGTGTTGGGGTCAGGGGTTCGAATCCCCTATGCTCCACCAATGAAAAAAGACACAATATATAGTGGTTTTTAATGAATTTCAACCGCTGTATATTGTGTCTTTTAATTTTTGGTCAGAAATTGGTCAGAATTATGCCGATTTCATACTGGATATATCGCGTTGGAAATGGCTGTTTTGCATAGCAAGCTCTGCGTTATTCGCCATAATGCTTGCGTAGCAAGGTAAATCCGCGATACTGACCGTATTCGGCTCTGCTCCGTCAAAAATGGCGGAAAGGCAGTTGGTGGAATAGCGTTTGGAAAAATCTTTTTTCGGCATTCTGTAATATTTGCACTCCTTTACAGGCCCGTCAAGCGTTCCGCTCTCCAGCTTCAAATTAAGCACCTGGCAGCCGAAAAGGTTATTTACCTTTGTGTAATGGTTATCCAGCTTGGCGAAGAGCGATTTCAAGGCGTGCGCCGTCAGCGTCTTTTCAAAGGTCGGGAACAAGTGCTTCACGCAGATTTTATCGTAGCCCTTCTTGGCAAGCTTATAAATGCCTTCACAAATCCAGAAGGGTGAGAAAAAGGGCAGCACAGGCGCCAAAAGTCCTTTTTCGTCAATAAAGACAACCTCGCCGACCTCTCTGCCACCAGCCCCCCAGTCCTCAGGGCGTTGCAGGTCGCAGAAAATCTTCAAGAACACACGGTTGCCGATCACGCAAGCGTGACGACTCATTTTCAAGCAGCTGTTAAAGAGGTCATTCCGCTGGTTACAGGTTTCCTCCTTGACCTTCATTTCCTTCAGGTCGTTCTGATTCTTTCGCTCCTTGTCGATTTCAGACACTACGTAAACGCCAAAACCGAAGGCATTTCTATTGACGTTGTTCTCCTTCATACGCTTGCCAAGGCGGAGCATATCGAAGTCAAGAATATGACAATACCGGGAGTGCGCCTCCTGGAGACGAACGTCACGGGCAAAGAAATCGTGATTCCAAACAGGGAAATAGTTCAGCTCTTCCCGAAGAGCGTCCGTTCTTATAGAATAGTTCGCAAGGATAAGAGAGGTATCTACCGCATACACCACGTAAGCCTTTGTGTAATCCTCAATAGCATCGTAAAGCTTGGTAAGACTCAACTCGTCATTATACGTAGTCGGATAAAGATCGAAGTCGTAACCAAAGGAATAATCAAAGAAATCGTGCTTGACAGCGTTGCGGTGCAACCACTTGGCGCTTTCTGGGTGCTTGGCAAACCATTCAAATTTTTGCCGCAACGGACGCAGCCAAGACTCCACCGAATACCGAGCATCTACTATCCTTCTGTCCTCCAGGCGCTGCTTTATTTCCGCACGAAGCCTGTCCCAAGGGAAATGAGGGAACTTGATATCATTCTCCAAAAGGACCTCCAACGCCATACGGCGCATATTTGCCTCCTCGGTCAACGCCATCGAGGTGAGCAGGGCTGTTTTACCAACGCCCATTTTCCCGTATACAATAGTGACAACGCCGCGCTCGTTGATAAAGCCTGCGTTCTTTCGTTCACAATGGTCGAGAGTATCAAAGGCTTGATTTCTGCAAAAAGCGTTAAGCACCACAAAGCCTATAACTATCCAACCAAGAACCGGAATAAAACGCACCATCGGCGCCAAATCAACCGTCAGCTTCAAGAGCTGGCCGTAAAGGGAGGCAACATCGAAGGAGGGAACGAAATAGAGGTAGTACGCGAAAAAGTCTACCACGATAGCCGGAATATTGAAATACAAAACCCACAGAAAAATCCAAATCGGCTTATAGCTTGTTTCGTTAAAAAACGCCGCAAAATCCTTCAGCCATTTCTTGCAAGGCAGGAGGAACTTTCTCGAAAAGCTCTGCCAACGCTTCAAGGGCTTGGAGTATCTTTTGCCCTCCTTGCCCTTCAAGCACATCTTGACGAGCATTAAGAGGGGCGGCAACACCATCGTCAAAACAAGCAGACCTTTGGAGAGATAAAACATAGCGTCGCCAAGGAAGGCGAAATAATCCTTAAGGTTATCAAAACTTGCCCAAGCTTGCCAATACTGCCCCCAAGCAAGCTGAAATTCCTCCCACGTTAACGGAAGGAAGCGCAGGCGCTCAAAACGGGGGGGAGCAAACTGCCAGGAGGGCATCTGTGTTACGGTGGGACGCACCGAACTGAAGCCACCAAAGCTTGTCACATAATAAGCAAACGAAACAGCAAGGTTGCGAAACGACTCTCCAAGACGGGGCAAGGCTTGATGGAACACAAATCCCAAGGCAAAGAAGCCCAAGGTAATGGGCAGAAGGATAAAATGGCGGTAATCAAGCTTTTTTAGCCTGCCCTTTTGCTTCATAACATCGGCACCTCGCTTATATCCACTTGCGTGGCGGTAAAGATAAAATAACCGAGAACGAAGGCAAGGGCAAGGCCCAGGAAGATGAAAAGAAGGCGTTTACTTTTGCTCATCGTTAAGAACCTCTTTGCCCTCTTTCATATGACGCAAAAGCTTAAAAATAAAATTCATATTCTCGTTTAATGCTTTCCGCTGTTCTTCGTCATATATGTTCTGGAACCTGTCCTTTGTGTTCCAATCCATCATGTCCTCCATTGAGGATATTAAAATGCCCTCAAGCATTTCTTTTTCCTTAGCGTTAAGCGAAAGCTCCACAAGGCAGGCGGTCTTGTCCCTTTTCTTCTTTTCGCGAAGGTCCTGCACCGCTT
>JBGVMO010000042.1:0-12285 GCA_045124835.1 Eubacteriales bacterium | reverse complement strand
ATCATTGCAATGAATATCGTCAAATTTTCGTCGGTATATCAAGAATGGTTGCACGTTCTCTTCGAAAATTTGACGTCAAATCAAGGATTTGACGTCGAAACAGCGCCCGGCGGCGCAGTTTCGATTTCCGATATTCATTATTGTAGCACACCGCGCGAAAAAAATCTACCCTCAAATCACATATTCGCGGCATTTTTGGGAAAAACCATAAAAAAGCGAGCAAGACGCCGCGCCGCCGCGTGTAAGAGGGGCTTGCGGCCGCCTTCTCGCAAGCAGAAAGGAGAGGCATATGAAATTCAGCAAAGAGGCCTACAAGAGCAACATAAAAAGGGGCGCGCCGCGCTCCCCCGTTTTGCGCAACTGCCTTTGCGCCTTTTTGGTTGGCGGAAGTATTTGCCTTTTGGGCGAGTCGCTTTACCGCTTTTTTCTCGCCCTGTCGCTTGCGCCCAAGGAGGCCGCCCTTTCGGTTTCCGTTTTGCTGGTGCTGGCAAGCGCCGTCTTGACCGCCCTTGGCGTTTTTGACAGAATCGGGCGCGTGGCAGGGGCAGGCACGCTCGTTCCCATTACGGGCTTTGCCAACGCCGTGGTTTCCCCCGCCATCGATACCAAAAGCGAGGGTCTTGTTTTGGGCGTCGGCGCCAAAATCTTTACCGTGGCAGGGCCTGTTCTTCTTTACGCCGTGCTGTCGGGCGCGGCCTACGGGCTGCTTTACTTTCTTTATCTTTTGTTAAACTAAAAGGAGTCTTTGCGGTATGAAAGGACGCATTCTGACGCACCAAACGGTTACCGTTTGCGCCTACGCCGCCGTGGGCGGCAAGGAGGAGAAGCGCGGCCCCTTGGGCGCTTGCCTTGATTTTCACGATGAAACGGGGCTTTTCGGCGCAAAAACATGGGAGCTGGCCGAGGGAGAAATGGAGGGGCTTGCCCTGCAATTTGCCTTGGCCAAGGCGGGCTTGGAAAGTCGCGATATTTCCCTCGTTTTTGCAGGAGATTTGCAAAACCAATGCACCGCCACAACCCACGGGCTTTTGCCCTTCGGCATTCCGACTCTCGGCATTTACGGCGCCTGCTCCACCGCCACGGAGGGCTTGCTTCTTTCCGCGCTTGCCCTTGGCAACCCCGCTGTTATGCGCGCGGCGGCCCTGACGGGCTCTCATTTCTGCGCCGCCGAGCGCCAATTCCGCCTGCCGCTTGAATACGGCGGCCAGCGCACCCCCACGGCACAATGGACGGCCACGGCCGCCGGCGCCTTTATTCTTTGCCGATACGAAGACGCAAAAGCCCCCGTCAGAGTCACCCTTTCTGCCTCAATGGCAGGCAAGCCCGTTGACAGCGGCGTTTCGGATGCGGCCAATATGGGCGCCGCCATGGCGCCGGCGGCGCTCGACTCCATTCTTACCTTTTTAACGGAAACGAACACGCGTCCCGAGGACTATGACGCCATCGTCACGGGCGACTTGGGCAAGGAGGGGACGCGTCTTTTGCACCTGCTTGCCGAGGAAAACGGCCTTTCCCTGCAAAATCGGCATATGGATTGCGGCCTGATGCTCTACGACGAGACGGTGCAGGATGTTCACGCCGGGGCATCGGGCTGCGGCTGCTCGGCCGCCGTGCTTGCCACCCATTTTTTGCCCGCCCTTTCGGTCGGCCGCTATAAAAAAATCCTATTTTTGTCAACAGGCGCGCTGATGAGCCCCTCCTTCATCCAACAAGGCGAAAGCATCGTTGGCATTGCCCCTGCCGTTTGCCTTGAAGGCGGCAGGCAAAACAGCTTCGTATAAGCGGCCCTATGCAAACAATCCTTTACAATTTCCGCAACGTCTCTACTATGCACCCTTATAAAAAAACGCCAAGGCAGTCCTTGGCGAAACGGAGAAGAATATGGAGCTTTTCTTTGGGCTTTTGAAGGCCTTTTTGGTGGGCGGCGCGCTTTGCGTTATCGCCCAGCTTTTGATAGATTTAACTGCCCTGACGCCGCCGCGCATACTCGTTTTATACGTGGTGTCGGGGGTTTTGGCCTATGCGCTCGGCCTTTTTACTCCCTTGCGCGACTTTGCGGGCTTCGGCGTCTCTGCCACCCTTTTTGGCTTTGGCGGCACCATTGCCGAGGGAGTAAAGGAGGCGGTGGAGGCCAAGGGGCTTCTCGGCGCCTTAACGGGCGGCCTTTCCGCCGCCGCAGGCGGAAGCGCCGCGGCGCTTTGCTTCGGATATCTTGCCGCCCTTTGCGCGCGCGGCAAGCCAAAGAATTTATAAGACAAAAAAGAATTTATAAGACAAATCAAAAAAGAGAGCGTTTCGGCTTTTTCGGGCCGTCTCGTTCTCTTTTTTCATACAAGCGCGCAAAAATGCAAATAGTTCTTTACCTTTCCTCTACCGACAGCACAGAAAGAACCCCATCCTTGACGGAAAAGCGGATTTCCTTATCTGCAAAGCCAAAGCCGTAAATTCTTCCCTCCTCCTGATAGGCGGGGCGAGGGTCCTCGGCCAAGAGTGAAAGAAGCCCCTCTCTCTTTGCGGGCGGGAATTTAGAAAGCAAGGCCTCGGGAAAGGAAACGGAAAGCTTCTCTCCGAAGGCCGCCTCGGCAAAGCCGCCCTCTGCCTCGGGGTGCGAATCGGTGAAGGGGAGGTAGGGCTTAATATCAAAAATCGGCGTGCCGGAAACAAGGTCTGCCCCTGTTACGTACAAAACGGGGCCCTCGGGCGTCTGCCAATCGACGCCGACAAGGCGCACGGAGGAAAGCCCCAAGGGATTGGGGCGAAAGGGCGAGCGCGTGGCAAACACGCCCATACGGCTGTTGCCGCCCAAGCGCGGCGGCCGCACGGTAGGCGAGAAGCGCTTGGTGTGCGAGAGGGAAAAATCCCAAATCAGCCACAAATGCGAGAAGCCCTCGATGCCGCGAAGCGCATCGGGGTTCCGATAAGGCCCCTCAAACACGATTTTTGCCTTTAATGCACCGCCAAGGCCGCTTTGCCGCGGCACACCGAACTTTTCGGGAAAATCCGTTTCGATATGGGCAATCGGTCGGATGGTAACCTCTTGTGTCGCTTCGTTTTTCTTCGTTTCGTTCATACTGCTCCCTTCGCCTTACAAAAGCAAAAGCGAGAGACCGACAAGAAGCGCGCCAAGTAGAGAAAGCGCCCCCGTGGCGATATGTCCCATATACTGTCGAACAAAGGAAAGTAAGAGGCTGTCAAGCGCCGTGCCGATGGCGGCGGCGCCGAGAAAGCCAAGTATCTTGGCCGCCCCTATTAGCTCGCGCGTGAAAACCGCGTAAAGCAGGATGGGCAAAGCAAGCGCCAAGAGCCCCAAAACCGTAAAAAGCCGATACAGCCAAGGGTGCGCAAGCGCAAAATCACCGTCCGCGTCCGCATCGGCATAGCGGAGGCTTTCCTCCCTTTTGGCAAAGCTGGGGCGCAAAAGCGGCGCAATATCTGCCCCCGATAAAAAGGCCCTTCCCTCATCCTCGAAAAAGAGAATGCCGTGCTTATCCTCCAAGGGAAGCACCACCGTTTCGTAAAAGCGGCGACGGGAGAAGAAGGGGAAATCGAAAACACCGCAAAGGCGCACGCCAAGATGCGCCAAATCCCCTGCCAAGCGGAAATTTTTATCCCGCAGCGCCTCCTTGATTTTCTCGGCGCAGGACAAAACGAGGCTTGCCGCCTCGCCCTTGGCATCCGCAAGCGCCAAATCCAGCCCCTTCAGCGCCTCCAGATAGTCCGCGGTTTTACCGACGTCCTCTGCCGCCGTCACGCGAAGCCCCTCGCGGCGCCCATAATAAAATTGCTTGATGCGACAAAACACGTCCTTTGCCGCCAAAAGCTGCTTTTCCTCCATCAAAGACGCTTCCTTTCCGTTCGTTTTCCTTGTTATTGCCCTATGTGAATCGAAAACCGATACTTACAAGCGGCGCAGGTTACCGTAAAATCGCCACTTTTCCTTGCCAGACGCAAGCGAGAGCTACAGGATGGGCAGGTGCAGTACAGGTAGGGGTTGTTTTTTTCCTTTTTCTCCTGCACGGCACGGCGCAGGTGCGAAAGGGTGATAATCGAAAGAAAGAGGCGGTTTTCCCGATGCCTTCTCGGCAGATCGCGCGAAAGCAAGCGGAAAAGCGAGGCCCCCATCAAAAGAAGCGCCGTCACAAGAAGCCCGATTTTCAAGAAAATCGCACCAAGGGCGGCAGAAACGAGGGCAAGTACCAAAAGGAAGAAAAAGAGCGCGTCAGGCCCGTTGCGGCCTGGGAGAATGCTTTTGCTTTTCTGAAAGCGCACCGTTTTTTCCTCCTTTTTATTTTTTACAGTACAAGTATAGCACAAAGCCGCCCCTTCGTCAAGGGCGTCTCTTCTCTCTTTTTCGCCCTCCTTTGCCCCCTTTTTGACGAAACGGAGAAATTTTGTCTTTACCCGTTGCATTTTCAGCGAAAATCCGCTATAATAGAGGCGTATTATTTTCCTTGTCCGAAAGAAAGGATTTTCCCTGCATGAAAAAACGATTTTTGGCGCTTCTTCTGGCGCTTACTACCCTTCTTTCCCTTTTCGCCTGCGCCCCCCATAACACGGGAAGCGGAAGCGGCGAGAAGCCGGGAATCACCACCGAGAAGGATGAAAACGGGCTGCTCTACGTACTGAGCGGCGAGACCTACACCGTGGTTGGCTACGAGGGAAAGGCCACGGCCGTTTCCGTTCCCGCCACCTTTAACGGCAAGGCGGTAACCCAGCTGTCTTCAGACGCGTTTTACGGCAACAAGCTTATCACCGCCGTCTCTCTCCCTGCAAGCATCAACTCCATCTCGCCCTTCGCCCTTGCCTCCTGCGCAAAGCTTGCCAAAATTGAGATTGACGCGGCAAACCCCGTTTATCGTGCCGAGGCCAACTGCATTCTGAAGGGTGACACCCTAGTTACCGCTTGCATCGGCAGCGATTTTTCCGCCCTCTCCTTTACTGAGGTGGGCGAGCACGCGATGTACGGTCTTGCTATGGCAAGCATCGTGCTTCCTGCCTCGGTCAAGACAATCGGCCGTTACGCCTTTGCCTTCGCAAGCGCCACCTCCATTACGCTGCCCGAGGGTGTGGAGGAGATCAAAGAGGCCGCCTTCTATTTCTGTCAAAGGGTAAAGGCCCTCTCCCTTCCCGCCTCCTTGAAGAAATTCGCCACCGACTCCTTTGCCTTTATGACGGCGCTTGAGTCCATTACGGTTGCCGAGGGCAACGCCGCCTTCGCCTCCAAGCAAAACTGCCTTATCCGCCTTTCCGACAAGACCTTGGTTTTGGGCTGTGCCAAATCCACGGTTCCATCTGACGGCAGTGTAACGAAAATCGGCTCGGCCGCCTTTGCGGGCGCTGTGGCCTTGGAAAAGGTCACCATTCCCGAGGCCGTCACCGAAATCGGCCCCAACGCCTTTTACGCCACCGCCTTGACGCAGGCCTCCTTCGCCCAAAACCGTTGGTACGTTTCCGCCTCAACCGACACCACCGTCGGCACGGCTATCGACACCAAAAACGTCCTGTCCGATACGGGCAAGCCCATGACCGCAAGCGAGGTCGTCCTCTACAACGCGCGGCTATTGCGCGATGCGTACGCCAATATGCGCTGGTTTACCAAGCCGTAAAATCCAAAACACTCTTCTTAACGCGGACAAGAGCTTCTTGTCCGCGATTTTTATCGGCCTTGTCGCAAAGAGGGCAAAGGGCCACGCTTTTTCTTGCCCGCGATTTTATATTGGCATTGGCGCAAGGCACCCCTGCTCTCCCCGCTTGACAGAAACGGCACATATTTTTCTTTCCTTCTGCATAAGATGTTCTGTATAAAAGCGGCGCAAGGAGAATGAGAATGAAGCGGATTTTTGCATGGATTTTGCTTGCCTTGGAGATACCCCTCTCCCTTTTGCTTGCTTCCTGTGAGCAAAGGGGAGATTTTCTTGCCTATCAAGAGGCGGCCTTCACGGCCACGGTCACTTACGTTTCAAAAGAGGGAGAGCTTTCGGGCCGAATCACGCGGGAGAAAAGCGGCGCGCGCCGCCTTCTTTTTAACGCGCCCGAGGCGCTTTCGGGCATTTCGGTTCTTTCGGACGAGGCGGGGCGCTATTTTCTCAGCTACGAGGGCATGACCGAGGAGGTTTCGGCCTCGGCCGAGGCGGCGCTTTCGCTCTTTTCCCTTTTGGGCGTGACGCCCACCTCCCGTATACGCTATGAGAAAAACGCCGCCGTTTTCGGCACAGCGGCAGGCGAGGCGAGAGTTGAAAAGAACGAGGCGGGCGCGCCCGTTTTCATTTCTCTGCAAACCAAAGAGGGCCCGCTTTCGCTTTCCGTTTCCTCTTGGGAGGTGTTGCCGTGAGTCTTACGCTTTTTCCCGAAAACGCCAAGCAAAACGCCAAGCTTCTTTTGGCCTTCGCCAAGGATAAGCCGCTTTATTTCGTTTTGAAGGCCAACGCCTACGGTCACGGGCTTGCCGCCATTGCGCCGCGCCTCGTCCTTCTCGGCGAGGGGCGAAAAACGCCTCCGCGCTTTGCCGTTGCCAAAATCAAGGAGGCGCTTGCCTTTCTCTCTCTGCTCCCAAGGGGGCTTTCGTATCGCCCCATTTTGCTCCTGCTTTCCCCCGTAGACGACCCTCTTCCGCTTTTGGCCCATCCCAAGCGCTCCTTGGTCGAGCTGCATTTTTCGGTGCATTCGCAGGATGGGGCGCTTCTTCTCTCCCGCTATGCACAAAGGGCCAAGGCCGAGGGGCTCTTGCCCAAGGAGGAAAGCGTTTTCTGCGAAATCAAGATAGAAACGGGAATGCACCGCCTCGGCTTTGAGGAAAAGGCGCCGCTTTGGACTTTGTTTTCGCTCCCCTCCCTTTCGGTTTGCGGCCTTTTTTCGCATTTGGGCAACGCAGACAGCCCCGATTCCCCCAAAACCGCCCTGCAAAGCCGCGCCTTTTCGCGTGCGGCGGAGCGCCTCTATCGCCGCGGCCTTCTGCCCTTTACCCACCTTGCCGCCTCTGCCGCCCTTCTGCGACACGGCTTTATGGGGCAAAGCGGCGCGCGAACGGGGCTTTTGCTCTACGGCGCCTCCCCCTTTTCGCCCCTTTCTTCTCTTGCAGACGTACCGCTTCCCGCGCTTTTGCCCGTCAAGCGACTGTCGGGCAGGGTGCTTTGCGTGCGCGAGGTGAAGCGCGGAGAATCCGTTGGCTACGGGCTTCGCCCCCTTGCCGCAGACACGCGCGTTGCCGTGCTTGACGTTGGCTATGCCGAGGGTCTTCCCCCCACCGCGCTCGGCGCACACGCGCTTCTTCACGGCAGGGCCGTCTCTCTTTGCGGCTCTGTCTGTATGGAAAAATGCTTTTTGGACATCGGCGACCTTTCCGTCAAGGAGGGAGACGAGGCCGTTTTCTACGGAGAAAGCCCGAAGGACACCGCCCGCTTCGCCGCAGAATGCGGTCTTTCGCCGCACGCACTCTTGGCAACGGGCACCTGCGCCAACGATTGCCCTTCGGTGTAGCATCGACCGAAAACACCAATAAAAAAACCGAAAAAGTCATTGACTTTCGCACTCTTCACTTGTATAATGACAAATAGTTACCCCCCTTTTTTATACAATGAAGAACACAAGGAGAAGACCTATGTTTAAGCTTGGTGTTATCGGATACGGCGGCCGTATCCGCGATATGATTAAGGAATTTTTACGCACGGGCAAAATGGAGATTGTCGCCGTTTGCGACGTTGACCCTGCCTATGCGCGCAAGAACGCCGACGCAAACGGCGTTGGCGAATACGCCTTTTACCAAGACGCGCGCGAGATGCTGGAAAAGGAGCGCTTGGACGGCGTTTTGGTGGGCACGCGCTGCTCGCTTCACACCGAATATGCCTGCCTTGTGGCCTCCTACGGTCTTCCCTTGTTTTTGGAAAAGCCCGTGGCAACCAATAGAGAGGACGAGGCGCGCTTGAAGAGCATTCTCTACCACAGCGACAAAACGGTGGTCTCCTTCCCCCTGCGCGTGACGGATATCGTGCTTCGCGTCAAGGAGATTGTCGAAAGCGACCGCATCGGCACGCTTTCTCAGGTGCAGGCGGTGAACAACGTGCCCTACGGCCGCGTCTATTTCCACGGCTGGTATCGCGACGAAAGCGAAACGGGCGGCCTCTTCTTGCAGAAATCCACCCACGATTTTGACTATATCAACTCGATGCTCGACGGTGCCAAGCCCGTTGCCGTGTCGGCGGTGGCCTCCAAGCGCATCTTTACAGGTGATATGCCCGAGGGACTTCTTTGCGAGAATTGCGACAAAAAGGATACCTGCCCCGAGGGACCCGACGCCCTTCGCAAGCTCAATATTGACCCGACAGGCTACGCCTGCTGCTTTGCCCGTGACACAGGCAACCACGACTCCGGCTCTGCCCTCGTTACCTACGATACGGGGCTTCACGTGGTCTATACCCAGAACTTCGTTGCGCGCAACAAGGCGGCAAAGCGCGGCGCGCGCTTCATCGGCTACAACGGCACGGTGGAATTTGACTTCCCCACCGGTATGATAACGGTTTACGAGCATCATACGGGCAAGGTTGAAAAAATTGATATGTCGGGCGATTTCGGCCAGCATTTCGGCGGCGACCGCCGCCTTGCCGAAGCCTTCTTGCGCGTCCTTGAGGGCGAAAAATCCCCCTCTTCGCTTGCCGAGGGCATTCTCAGCGTCTCGATGTGCCTCGCCGCCCGCGAGTCCGCCGCCGAGGGCCGCTTTGTTCCCGTGGATTTTCAGATCGGATAACCGTAAGGGAATCGAACCCATAGATTTTGGAGAAAAAATAACGGCGTATGCTTTCGATAAATCGCTTGCAATATCGTCGCAACGCAAAATAAAAAAGAGCAAGACGGAAGGATTTTTTCCTTTATCTTGCTCTTTTTTTCATTGCGCGGTGCTTTATTTCTTCACGGCGCGGAAGGAAAGCGTGCTTGCCTCGTGGGCCTCCTTGGAAATGCGGAAAACGGTAAAGCCGTTTTCGTTTGCCGTATCAACGCCCTCAACCTCGTAGTCGCCGTGTATAATCACGGTAAAGGCGGAAACGGCAGGGGCCTTTGGCACGTTGGCGATGTGGTTCTCGCTCATCGTGTTCACGTCATACACCTCGTCCGTCTTTCTTTCTCCCCATTCGCCTTCGCGGGTATAAAGAGTGAATGTAAAGCTTTCTTTACAAGAATCGGCCATTTCCATTTTTGTTTCAAAAACCTTGCCGTCCTCATAATCGTAGGTGATGCCGTCATCCTCAACAAGCGTAAAGGCGGCATCCGCGCCCGGATAGAGATGCACGAGGTATTCCTCGGGGAAGCCCGCATCCACGTGACTCATCGGCTCCTGCATCACGAGAATAGAGCCTTCCTTCACCAAGAGCGCGCCGCCCTTGCCCTTGGGCACGTCATAGTCAAGGCTCGTGCCGCCCTCGTACTCCTTGCCCGTGAAGAAGTCCGTCCATTTGCCCTTGGGCAGAGTCAGGTGCATATTGAAGGCGCCGACGAGCAAAAAGTCGCCCAGCATATACTCGTTGCGAAGCGCGTCAAGCGCGGGCTCATCGGGATAGGCAAGGCAAAGCGGGCGCGCCAAGGGGAGCGCCGTGCGGTTTGCCACGTGCGCCATCGAATAGATATAGGGGAAGAGCGAGGCGCGCAGGCGGCTGTAAGACCGAATCATCTGTTCAAGCTCGTCACCCAAAAGCCAAGGCTGGTGCCAGTTGCGCCAGCCGAGAAGCTGGCTCCAAGGCATTAAGAAGCCGTAGTGAATAGACTTTGGGTCGGTCGGGTCTAAGTCGCAGGAGGCGTTGGCGTGGCCCGAAAGCGCCAGATTGAGAATGGAGGTCAAGGTGCCCTCGCCGCCGCCCGTGTCGCCTGCCCAGCTGGCCGCATATTTCTGCGTACCCGCGTAAAGACAGGGGGTATAAATCAAGGCGCGCTTACCCGTATAATTCTCGAAGCCCTCCTTCATCTGCTTGGCGTAAATAACGCAGTAGACGTTATGCACCTCGTCATCAAAATACTTGCCCGCCCAAAGCCTGTCGGGATGCTCAAGGCATTGCTGAGAGGCGTCAAGCTTGAAGGCGGCCGCCCCGTTATCCACAAACTTCTTCAAATGCTCAAACCAAGGCTCGCCCTGCTTGGTGTAGGGGTCCATCGAAACGCTGTAATGCAAATGCTCGTCCTTGATAAGACGGCCGTCCATGCTGTTTTCAACCGCGCGGGCAACCACGCCCTCCTCCTCGTACAGCAAATCGTAATCGTTGCACAGCCAAAGACTGAGCTTGTAGCCCATCTTGCGCAGGTTGTAGCAGAAGGAAAAAATGCCCGTATAGTTGGCAGGCTCCCAATAGGGCAGATAAAATCTGTCGGAAGACCATTTCTTGTCCACCGAAAAATCGTAATGCTTTTCCATCCAGCCGGGCTCAAGACCCACGATGTCGCAGGGAATGCCGTAGCGGCGGAAGGAGGCGCAATCCTCAAGCATCATCTTGGCGTTCGCCTCCTCGTTGCAAACGAAGGTGAAGCCGTAGGCGGATTTCGGGAGCATCACGGGCTTGCCCGATACGTCGGTATACAGGTTCAGCACGCCCTTCATATCGTCAGCAAGGAAGATATAAAGGTCAAGCGCGCCCTTTTCGGCGTCAATGACAAGGGTGTTTTTCTCTGTTGCGCCCATATCGTAGGTATGCTCATAGGTGCAGTTGACAAGAACGCCCCAGCCGCTTGCGCTCATGAGAAAAGGAATCGGGCCGTAGCCGATATAGTCTGTCTGCCAGAGCCTTGCCTTGCGGCCGCGCTTCATAATGCCCTCGCGGTTTTCGTCTCCAAGGCCGTAAAGGCGCTCCTCCTCTTCAAGCGGAAGGGTTACGCAAAAGCCCGTTTCCTCCTTCACCGCAAGCGAAAAGGCAAGAGAATGCCCCTCTCCCGAAACGGAAAGCAGACCGTCCGAAAGCGCAAGGGTAAAGCGCTCGGTCGTCAGAACGCCACCCTCAAAGGTGGCCTTGATGTCCTTCGGCTTTTCCTCTAAAATCTTGTATCTCGAAAGTAAGGACTCGCGGAATTTTCCCGTTAAAGAAACGCGCACGCGGAAAATGCCCTCGTCAATCGCGCGAAGCTCAACCGTTCTTTCCCCGTCCTTGAAAAGAAACACGTTTTTCATGAAAAAACTCCCTTCGGATGCGTTTTTTTCAGTTTAGCATAACGGGGAGCAAAAGTCAAGGGACTTTACCCTCGCGCCCTGCCGCCGCCCTCTTCATCCCCTCTTCGCTTTTAACTGTGCGGGGCTTGCCAAACGAAAAAAAAGGTGCTATAATAGGACAAAAAGCGAAAGGAGCGCGCCGATGGAAAAGAAAAAACCGCCTTATGCCAAGGCCTATATCGAAATTACCAACCTTTGCAATATGCACTGCTCCTTTTGCCACGGGCACAGCCGCCCATTAAAGCAAGCAGAAAAGGAGCTATACTATGGTTATCGACAGCATCAAACACTTTCGCCTTTATGAAGGGATGCACCCCCTCTTTTCCAAGGCCTTTGCTTTTATAGAGAGCTATCTTGAAGAGCCGAAGCCCGTTGGGAAATACGAGATTTTGGGCGACGATCTTTTCGCCTTGGTGCAAAAGTATGACACCAAGACGGACGGAAAAATGGAAGCGCACGACAAGTATATTGACATTCAGTTTGTCGCCAAGGGCGAAGAAAAGGTCCTTTGGGCAGAGCGCGATGAGCTTGCCATGGTCACCCCCTTTGCCGAAGGAAAGGACGCCGCCTTTTTTGAGGACGGCGACCGCCCTGCCTCGCTGATCTTGCGCGAGGGCGATTTCGTCATCTTCTATCCGAACGATGCGCACAAGCCTGCCCTTGCCGTCACCGCCCCCACCGCCGTTGACAAGATCGTCCTTAAAGTCAAGGTGAACTGAGTTATCCTATAACAAAAAAAGAGAGACAGATCGATTTTGTCCGAAATGATATGCACCCCAAAAGTTAGACACTTTTGGAGGTGCATATTTTTTATGGGTAAAACAGGACGAAAGAATCGAATTTATCTGCCAGAATTTAAAATTGGTGTTATAATGGATATGCGAGAACACCGATTGGGATATTGCGAAACAGTTAAGAAGTATGATTTAGGCTCAGTTAGATCAGGTGCAGCAATTGCTATGTTGCAAAGGTGGGAACGCATATATTTGGAAGAAGGAGCTGAAGGTCTTATGAAAGAACGTAGAGGCAAATTTTGCGGAAGCAAAAAAGGTCGCCCACCAAAGCTCGATAAAAAAACAGAAGAAGATCTCATAGCCGAAAACCAA
>JBGVMO010000041.1:0-11762 GCA_045124835.1 Eubacteriales bacterium | reverse complement strand
ACAAATCCCGTAAGGGATTTATTTCGTTGCGCAGTGTCCTTAAGGGCACTGCGCATATCAAGGGCTCGCTTTCTGTTTCTATATATTGTCTTTTTTTCCGAAAGATACCGTCGCCTTTTCGGTTTTGCACCGAAAATACGGGAACACTAAAAGCAGAAAAAACAGGGGAGAAAAGAAAATGAAACGACAAGGAACGGGCACGAAACAAACGAAAAAGCGCGGGCTTTTGCGCGTAACGGCGTGGATTTTGGTGGTCTTGGCGCTTTTGCTTCTTGCCTCCACCCTCGGTCTTTTCGTTTTCGCGCATAAAACGGTTGACCCCTCGGCAGACGAGGTTTTGTTCTTGGCGGCAGGCGAAAGCACCTTAACCCGTCTGTATTATGACGGCGAGGGAGGGGAAGCGGTCGGCTTGCTTCCCGATTACCGCGCGGTCGAATGGCAGGAGGAAAGCTTTTCGGGAAGCGCGCGTGCCTTGCGCGTTTCCTATGAGGAGCTGCCAAGCTATCTGCCGCTTGCCTTTGTCGCTATCGAGGATAAGCGCTTTTTTTCGCACGATGGGGTGGACGTTCTGCGAACAGTTAAGGCCGCCGCCAACCATATTTTTCGCTTCTCGGATAGGTTTGGCGGATCCACCATCACCCAACAGCTTATCAAAAACATCGGTGGCGAAAGCGAGCCTTCCGTTAAGCGCAAGGTCAAGGAGGTCTTGCGCGCCCTCGCCCTTGAAAAGCGGCATAGCAAGGAGGAAATTTTGGAGGCGTATCTCAATATCGTTCCCCTCTCCTCCAACTGCGTCGGGGTCGGCGCGGCCTCGCTTGCCTATTTCGGAAAGCCTGCCTCCTTGCTCACCTTGGAGGAGGGGGCAAGCCTTGCCGCCATCACGCGTTCACCTGCCTCCTATGACCCCGTTAAAAAGCCCGAGGCGCACGTGTCGCGCCGCAACCTTGTGCTTTCTCAAATGCTAAAGGAGGAAATGATAACAAGGGAGGAATATGAGGCGGCCGTCTTGGCCCCGCTTTCCCTCTCGCCTGCACCTTGGAAGCAAAGGGGCGTTTCCTCTTGGTATGCCGAAACCGTGCTTGCCGACGTCAAGGCGGCCTTGATGGAAAAGGGCTATTCTGCCTCGGCCTCCGAGGCGCTTTTGAATAGCGGCCTGCAAATTTATACCGCGATGGATAAAAAAGCGCAGGAAATCGTTGAAGAGAGCTTTCGCGAGTCTGCCTATCTCAACCGTAAAGGAGAGGGCTTCGCCGCCTCTATGGCGGTTTTTGACGTGGAAAACGGCAATCTTCTTGCCATTGTCGGCAATAAGGGGGAGAAAAAGGCGAACCGCCTCTTAAATTACGCAACAGACACCTATCGCGCCCCCGGCTCCGTCTTGAAGCCTGTTGCCCTCTATGCCCCTGCCATCGAAAAAGGCCTCATCACCGAGGCTACCGTCTTTGACGACGTGCCAAAGGACTTTTCGCGCGCGGCGGCTTGGCCGCAAAACTCGCCGCGCACGTATTCGGGTCTCGTTAATACTCAAACCGCAGTCGCAAAATCCAAAAACACCGTTGCTGTCGAGCTATACCATATGCTCGGCGCCGAGCAAATTTATCACACCCTCGTTTATGACGCAAAGCTTTCCGGTATCTATCGCAAGTCCGACGGTAAAACGGATTTGGCCGCCGCTCCTCTGGCGCTTGGGCAGTTAACCAAGGGGGTCACCCTGCGCGAAATGACGCGCGCCTACCTGCCGCTTTATAAGGGCGAAAGTCACGCCGATCGTTCCTTCCTCTTGGTCTTGGATAGAAACGGCGAGGTGCTGCTTAATAATGCACCGCAAACCGAAAGGGTCTATCAGGAAACAACCGCCTCCGTTATCACCCATATGTTAGCAGGCGTGGTGGAAAACGGCACCGCCAAGGAGCTAACCCTTCCGCAAATCGTCGATACCGCAGGTAAAACGGGCACCTCGGGCAACAACCGTGACAGATGGTTTATCGGCTACACACCGTATCTGTTGGCAGGTATCTGGTGCGGCTACGAGGAAGGGCATAGCGCCACCTTGGGTGACGGGCATTTGAAGGTTTGGGATGAAGTGATGCGCCGTCTGCATAAGGAGCGCACGGAGGAGGGCGAAAAGCATTTTACGATGGCAAAGGGGCTTGTCGCCTGTCGCGTCTGTCGCGATTCGGGAGAGCTGCTATCCGAGTCCTGCGCCCTTGACCCAAGAGGCGAGCGCGGCGTTACCGTCTGGCTTCCAAAAGATAAGATGCCAAAGACGGCCTGCCACCGTCACGTCGAGGTGTGGTATGACGATGCGCGTGGCGGTGTCCTTCTGCCCGAGGAGTCCGTTTCCGAGGGCGCGCGCCGCATTGCCCTTCTTGATATTCCTTGGCGCGATTTTCCGCAGGAGGTCATCATTGAGGACGCCGAGTACGTCTACCGCCCCCTTTTTGACGCCCTGCCAAGCGAAAACCCCGCCGAGCCCTTCTTCGCCAACCAAATCAAAAAGGGCCGCTTCGTCGGCATCTCCGCAAGAAGCAGTAAGCAGTTTAACGCGTGGGCAGGCCTCGCACCCCCGCCGCTCCCCTTGGGCGCGGCGCAATGAATTGCCCGCGGTTTTTGAAATGAGAAATCCTTTCTTGAAAAAACAAGATAAAAACAAAAAGCGCGGCAACCGAAGCTGCCGCGCAAAAAAAACGCAAAATCCAATGGTCAAAGACTTTCGAAAATCTGCCATTCGTTTGGCAAATTCATTGTACTACGGGCTTTGAAAATTGTCAAGAGCGGCTTGGCATATCTCAACAAAAAAGGGCTGTTTCACTACCGTGAAGCAGCCCATAATACTGTATTCTGCTATTCCTGATTCTATTATTCCTGAGGAATGCCCATTTGCTCCATCAGGCGCTTGTTGAATTCCTCCGCCGTGTTATAGCCCATCTTCTTCTGGCGGTGGTTCATTGCCGCGGTTTCAAGGATGATGGCAAGGTTACGGCCGGGGCAGACGGGAATGGTCATCGAGGGGATGCTGATGCCGAGAATTTCGGTCGTTTCGGTTTCAAGGCCCATTCTGTCGTACATTTTGCCCTGCTGCCAGTTTTCAAGATGGATAATCAAATCGATCTTGGCGGTGGTGCTGACTGCACCCATACCGAAAAGGCGGCGCACGTCCACGATGCCGATGCCGCGAAGCTCAACGTAGTGGCGGATGATTTCGGGCGCCTCGCCAACGAGGGTCTTGCTCGACACGCGCTTGAGCAAAACCGCGTCGTCCGCAACGAGTCGGTGACCGCGCTTGACAAGCTCAATGGCCGTTTCGCTCTTACCGATGCCGCTGTTGCCAAGAAGCAGAATGCCCTCGCCGTATACGTCAACCAAAACGCCGTGTCGCGTTAAGCGGGGCGCAAGGCTAACGTTCAGATAGCCGATAAGGGCGGCCATAAATTCGCTCGTGATATCCTTGGTGCGCAAAACGGGAACCTTGAATTCCTCTGCCAAGGGCAAGAAGCAGTCAACCGGCTCAAGCCCCTGCGCCCAGATGATAGCGGCGGGCTGATGGCGCATCAAATCCTTAACGCGCGCATAGCGCTCTGTGTCCGAAAGCTGTTCAAGATACATATTTTCTGCGTTACCGATAAGCTCGATACGGGTATGCTCAAAGTGGTAATAAAAGCCGATGAAGGGAAGACCAAGCCTGTTTACGTGCTTGTTGGAAATCAAAATACTTTCGGGAAGCGCCGGCAGATACAGCGTCTCCAAGGAAAACTCCTTGATAATGGCGGAAAGCGGAACGGTGAAAACCTCGGGATTCGTGTCAATCATTGTTCGTCCATCCTTTCTTTTTAAGCAAATTTAATGTAAAAACGCGCCGATGCGCAAAAGGTCTAAAAGCATACCGCTGATGGCGCCAAGCGCGTAAAGAAGCCCCAAAACCGCGAGGTTTTTCTTAAAATCGCGCCGCGTGCGGAAAAGCACCAAAAGGCCAACGCCGCACCCCGTCAGAAGCCCCGAAAACATCGCTCCCGCGCTGAGCATTCCCTCCAGATACAGCTCGGTAATCACAACGGAGGAGGCACAGTTGGGAATAAGGCCGATTAAGGCGGAAAGCAGGTTGGAAACAACGGGCAGGGAGGTGAAAAGGCCGCGCATTGCGTCCTCGCCGATAAAGAAGAAAAGCGAGTTTAAGGCAAGCGAGGTTAAAAGCAGAAAAATGCTGATTTGCAGGGTGTGGTGCAGGGTTGAGCGCAAAATGCCCCTTTCGCAATGGCAGGTATGCTCCTTGCAAAAATCGGCAACGCAGTCCTCGTGTCCTTCTGCCTTTTCGCTGTGGAAAAGGTGCAAAACGAAATCTACCAAAAAGCCGAGCGCAATACCAAGCACAACCTTGACGGCCAGTATTTTGGCAATCACGGGGAAGGAGGCGCCGCTTGCAATTAAAATGGGAAGCATCTCGTCCGAGGTCGAAAGGTAAATCGACAGTAAGGTGCCAAGCGAAATAACCCTTGCCGCGTAAAGACCCGAGGAGGCCGCGGCAAAGCCGCATTGGGGAAGAATACCGAGCGCACCGCCAAGCAAGGGGCCGAAATGCCCCGCGCGATGCACGGAGAGAATCATTTTTTCGCTTGCCTTATGCTCCAAAAGCTCCATCAGAAGATAGGAGAGAAACAAAAAGGGCAGAATTTTTACAAAATCAAGCAGCGTTTCGGGCAAAACGTCCTTGCAGTAATCGAGAAAAATCATAAGGAGTCCTTTCTTTTTTTATGAGAGCAGGCGGCACAAAGACCGTAAAAAACCGTCTTGGCCGTGTCAATTTTTGCGCCGTGCTCCTCTTCAATGTGCGAGGCAAGCGCTTCAACGTGTAAGCAGGCAAGGTGCGAAAGCGCGCCGCAGTCAGTGCAGATCAAATGATAGTGCGAGGCGCAGTCGCCAAGCGCGTAGCTATAACAGGAAACCGCGTCCTCACGGTTGATTTTACGGGCAACGCCCTCTGTAACCAATCGCTCTAATTGGCGGTAAACGGTCGTTCGGCCGATTTTCTCGCCCTCGTTACACAAATAGTTATACAAATCATCCGCTGAAAAGTGCTTGCTGGCGTTTTTTATCAGCGCATCTCGCACCAAGCGGTAGCCGTTTGTCATATATTCGCCTCGCGGCGCCTTCTTATCCTCGTTCATAATCGCTCCAAAACAAAAATGAAATTCATTTTCACTTTGGAAAGTATAACATATCTGAAGGGGCTTGTCAAGTCGAAAAGCAAAAATATTATCAGATATAAAGTAAAATATAGAGTAAAAAAGGCATTGTTCACGCCCTATTCACAAAGGGGTGGTAAACTATGTAGGAATGTATTAAGGAGGCAAAGACCGTGCCTCTTTTTATAAGATTGGAGTTCACTATGAAGCAAACGTGCAAAAGGCTTCTTCTCTTTGTTTTGGTGCTTGCAAGCATCCTTGCTCTTTCTGCCTGCTCGGCCTATCCCGAGGAAAAGGGAACGGACGAGGAGCGAATGAAAATTGCGTCATTGGATGGGCATTTGTATCCCACCTATGACCTGTATCGCTTCGTTTTTTTGAGCAACAAGCAGAATTTACTTCGCGAGGGTGTAGAGGGTGATGCGCTCTTTGCGGCGTGCGATGCGGCCGCCAAGGAGGAAATTTACCGACTTTACGCGCTTTTCAGCCTCTGCGAGAAAAACGAAATCGACCCCTATTCCAAGGAAATTGACAAAGAGGTCAATGCGCTCCTTAAAGAGCTGATTGAGGGAGACGGAAAGGGAAACGAGGGCTACGGCAGCTTTGAGGCCTATCTTGCCGCCATCAAGGAAAATTATATGACGGACAGAGTCAGCCGCCTTTATATCCGCTATGCCGTTTGCGAGGCGCGCTTGGCCAAGGCGCTGACCGAAAAGGAAGCCTTCAAGGTGAGTGACGAGGACTTGGCGGCCTTCTATAACGGCGAGGAGCTTGTCAACGTGATGTGGGCGTATTTCTCCCCTGAAATGCAACACTTCAATGATCCTGCATTGGTCGCCGCGGTTATCAATAACGCCAAAAATACCAAAAATCCCGAGGATTTTTATAAAATCGCCGTCAACTATCAAAACCTCTTTTTCAATATGACCGAAGAAATGGAAGGCGGCGTCCTCGTTGCCAAGCGCCAGCTTTCCTTGGAATACAAGGCCTTGACGGATGCGATTTTTGCGCTTTCCGAGGGGCAAACGAGCGAGGAAATCCGCATCGGCTATTCCGAGAAAAGCAAGTGCTACGGCATCTATATCGCGCACCGATTGGCAAAGCCCACGCTCGATTTAACGAACGAGGAGCAAAGAGCCGAGGTGGAGGAAAGCTACAAGCTGAACGCCTTTTATAAGCTTTTGGAGGAAGAGGCCGCGCGCCTGAAGCAGAACACGCGCTATTACGATTTTTATCACACCATAACGCTTGAAACGGTTACGATGCCTTAAGCAAGGAGAAAACGCCATGAAGGATTTTGAGATTGGACACGCAGACCTGAAAAAGCTTCTGCGTTTGGCAGACGCCGCCGAGGCGCGCCCATCGGCCATTCCGCTCTCTTTGTTCCTTGCGGGCTTCCAGGAGTATTTAACCACGTACGTGGATAGTGACGCCGCCGTTTCCTACGAAGGCAATTTCGTTGCCCTTGCCGATAGGGAAGGGCTTTCCACCGTTATTTCGATGCTGTATGCCGAATGCAAGGCCGCCTTTCCCGATTTGGAGGTACAGATTGCGGAGGAAAAGGAAAAATCCCGCGCCTATTTCGTCATGCTTGGCACAACCGAGGAAAAGAATCCCGAATCCACCGTCCAAGGCGTTGCCCGTGCCGCGAAGCGCGATTATCTTTCGTTTCATTGGGCGCGCAAGATTGCCGAGGCATCCGGCTTTTCTCTTGGATTTGAATGGCGCAAAAACCGCGTTCTCGTTGCGCTGGTGCTTCCGTCCGTAGAGGCCCCTGCGCCGCTGTGCAGTCACGGCGCACCTCTCTTTGACGAGGCCGCCGCGCGCTTTGCCGCCGCTCTTCTTGGCCGCCTGCCAAGCGATGCGTAAATCATTCCGAATAAAAAGGCGATAGCGAGAAATCCTTAACGGATGCATCACTATCGCCCTTTTTCTTTCGCTCTTGTCGAAAATATTTTTTCGTTTGCTCTTTACAAACCCTGTTTTTTGTGGTATACTTGCAAAGGTATATCTGCCCGTGGCTCAGCTGGATAGCGCGTCAGACTCCGACTCTGAAGGTCGCACGTTCGAATCGTGTCGGGCAGGCCAGAAAAACGACAAAATTCGACAGAATTTTGTCGTTTTTCAGTTATGTTTGCCCTGACGGGCAAGTGGTGTAGTCTTCGACAGTGATGTTCACTGCGTGAGTGATGTTTCGCCTATCGGCGAAGTGGGCAAACATTACATCACTGCGACCAACGGGAGCAACATCACTATGCGAAGCATAACATCATTGCGGCTTGCCGCAACATCACTATTGTCACACGGGTTCAAATCCATACTGAAAAACGAAAAATATCTTTTTTATCTTCCCTTCACAAAAATCGACAAGTTTCGACAGAAGCTTGTCGATTTTTACTTCTTCACTATTCACTCTTCACTTTTCACTCTTCGCTTTTCTCTCTGATTTTTAAGTTGCGAAGCAAAACCTGCTGTCCGCGCCAGGCAAACGCGTACTTTTTAAACGTCTCCTTGGGCATTTTTTCAATCGCCTCGTAGGAGAGCGCGTAAATGCAATCCTCAAGAAAATAGGGAATATGCGTGTAAATCGTGCCGTTTTTCTTGGCGCGAAGGGTGTAGGGACAGCATTCCTGACAGGCGTCACACCCCCAAACCGTGTCGTTTTCAATAAGAAGGCGCGCTTCGTCCTCGCTTAGCTCTCCCTTTTTCTGCGTAATGGCCGAAAGGCAAGCCTCACCCTCGCCTCGCAGAATCCCCGTTGGACAGGCAAGGCGACAGCAGCCGCAGTCCTCGCAGGCTGTAAGCGGATGAAGCTCAGCCTCCCCAAGCAGCGCCGGCGGCGCGTCCGTCAGCACCTCGGCAATGAATTGATAGGAGCTGTATTTTTCAGTCAGCAGAAGTCCGTTCTTACCGAAAACGCCGAGCCCTGCGCGCACGGCGGCGTGTCTTTCGTCAATCGGTGCGTGATCGGTGTAGGCGTAAAAGCGATAGGAAGGGAAGCTTGCCTCAAGTCTTGGCAGAAGAGAGGCGTACAGCGTTTTGATGAAATGATGATAGTCGCGTGATGCGGCGTAGGCCGAAAAGCCGTCGGGCTTCTTCGTGTAGTAGGGCAGAAGAAAAAGAATGGCGCTTTGCGGAAGAAAGCCCTTCTTTTCTTCAAGCAAGCGAGCATTCGTCACGCGGCATTCGGAAAAGGGCAGAAGGGCGGTGTCTGTAATATGCGCCTCTTCAAAGAGCGAGGCAATACTTTTTTTGAGCATTTTCTTGTCCTTCCTTTCCGTTTTGCTTGGCTTTGCGCCTATTTTACCATAAAAGAGGGGGAAAAACATGATTTTCATATATTTTTTTGTGGATTTTCCGCGAAACGATTGTATTTTTTTTCAAGATATGCTAAAATAGAAAAAAAGTGTTTTCTTCTTCCTTTTTTAAATGCTTTTGAAAGGTTAAACTCGGGTAAGTGCCGCTTGCGCTCATTTTTTTACTTTGCCCGAGTATAAAGAATATGCTGGAATTATTTCAGAACGGCTTGATAACTATCATCAAAACGCCCCATATCACCTTGGTTTATTACGTCTTCCTTGCTCTTTGTGCTATCGTTCCTTACCTGCTCGGTAGCTTTAATACGGCGGTCTTTGTCACCAAGCGCTTGGTTGGCGAGGACGTGCGCGAAAAGGGAAGCGGAAATGCCGGCTTAACCAATACCAACCGTGTGTACGGTGCGCGGGTTGCCCTCTTCGTTCTGCTTGGTGACGGGTTGAAGGCCGTTTTGTCCGTTTTGTTTGCAGGGGTTCTTTTCGGTATGCAATATGTGTTCGGCTTCGCTTGCAGCAGCATTCCCTATATGGCGGCGCTCTTCTGCGTTATCGGGCACGTTTTTCCTGTATTTTATCGTTTTAAGGGCGGCAAGGGCGTGCTTTGCACCTTCGTTTCTGCCTTGGTGCTTTCTCCCTTGGTAACGCTGATTCTTTTCGCTATTTTTGTCCTTATTCTCGTTACTACCAAATACGTCTCGCTTGGCTCCGTTATTGCGGGCGTGATGTATTGCTTCGTTTTAAATCGTATGATGGGGCTTTTTTCCCTCTTTCCTGATGGACTTATCACGCTTTCCACCATCGCGATGGGGCTTTTAATCGTTTGGTGCCATAGAGAAAACATCAAGCGCATTATGAACAAAACGGAATCCAAGTTTTCCTTTAAAAAGCGCCGTTGAGTGAGATTGAGAAGAAAGGACGCATCGGAATGAATGCAGAGGAAGCATTAATCGATTTAGCGGAACGCTGTGTGTATGCGTCCCTATTGAAGAAAATTGTCTTTTCCAAGAAAAGAAACGGTGAATATGATAAGGTAGAGGGCACCCTTCGCCGCACGCGGCAGGAGGCGGTGCTCTTTCTTGCCTCCTATAAGGCTGATAAGGTTTTTCACCGACAGCTCGCCTTCAAGGAGGTGGGCGCGGCCCTTGCCGCCTTAACGGCGGATTTTGACAGAATCAATCTGATTTGTGAAAATGCATCGGCCTCCTTCAGCCGCAGTAAAAAGGGAAGCGCTTCGCTTCTTGGCAAGGAAAAGGTGGAAGTCCTTTTGAAAAATGAGGGCGACTTTTCAGAGGCCTTGCTTTCGGGGCTTAACGATGAAAAGCAATATATTCTGTCGGGTGAGGAGCCCTTTTTGAAGCTGCTTGGTATTTCGGATAAAAATGGCCGCGTGCATGACAAGAAGCAGGCCAAATTCCGTCAAATCAATCGCTTCTTGGAGCATATTCGGGATATAGAAGGCCATCTGCCCAAGGAAAAACCCCTGCTTATTTATGATCTCTGCTGTGGCAAAAGCTATTTAAGCTTTGCCGTTTATCACTATTTCGTGTATATCAAAGGACAGGCGGTCGAAATGCTCGGCATGGATTTGAAGCGCGACTGTATGGAGTTTTGTGCCAAAGCGGCAGAAGCGCTTGGCTTTTCGGGTATGCGCTTTGAAACAGGCGATATCCGAAAAATCCCCAAGGACAGAACCCCTGACCTTGTCCTTTCCCTGCATGCTTGCGATATTGCCACGGACATCGTTCTGCATTTCGCCACCGAGGTTGGCGCCGGCGTCATTTTGTCCACGCCCTGCTGTCACCGCAATCTGACGGATAAAATTCATAACGAGGCGCTCGCCTTCGTCACCGATTCTCCGCGTCTGAAGGGCAAGCTTGCCGAGGTTTTAACGGATGCCTTGCGCTTGATGCGCTTGGAGGCACACGGCTACAAGACCACCGCTATAGAATTGACCGACCCTGACGATACCCCCAAAAATACGCTTTTGCGCGCTGTGAAAAATTCGGCATTCCGCGCCGATTCTAAAAGCGCTCTTGAAAAGAAGGAGGCCTACCGTTCTGCCTTACGCTACGTTTTAGGCGAAGAGGCCGATGATTATCCCTTCCACCTGCCGAAAGGAGAGACTCTGTGAAGCAAATAGAATATATCTCTCATTCGGTTGAAGAAACCGAGGCGATTGCTGCCCGTCTTGCCAAGGAGGCGCTTTTAAAGGAAAAGGCCTTTGTGGCGCTATACGGCGATATGGGCGTGGGCAAAACCGCCTTCGTGCGTGGCTTTTGCGCGGCGCTCGGAATAGATGGCGTCCATAGCCCCACCTATGCGCTTGTCAATGAGTATTGCGGTGAGGCCACCAAGATATATCATTTTGATTTGTACCGTCTATTTGATGAGGACGATTTATACGCCATCGATTTCGACGATTATCTTGAAAAAAAGGCCATCATTCTGTGTGAATGGAGTGAAAGGCTTGGTAGCTTTCTGCCTGATGGCGCATGGTGCGTCACCGTCGCGCGCACGGAAAACGAAAATGAAAGAAGCATCTTGGTTTGTAAGGAGAGTGAGCAATGAGAATTCTGGCGCTTGATACAACGGCGAAAGCCGCCTCTGTTGCGCTTTGGGAGGATGGACGCGTGCTTGCCTCTTCTTTTGCCGAGAATGCCAAAACCCATAGCGAGCTTTTGCTCCCGATGGCAGAATCGCTTTGCCAAGGCCTTTCTATTCCGATTGGTGAGATAGATTATTATGCGGTAACGGTTGGCCCCGGATCCTTTACGGGCGTCCGTATTGGCGTTTGCGTTGCCAAGGGCTTGGCCTTCCGTTTTCCGAGAGAACCGCGCAAAAACTGCGTTGCCGTTTCCGCGCTGGAAGCAATCGCCCAAAATTTAGCAGGGCTTGACGGCATTTACGTGCCCGTGATGGATGCCAAGAGAAACGAGGTGTATAATGCCCTCTTCCGTATGGAAAACGGCGTCCTCTCCCGTCTTTGCCCCGATAGAGCCATTTCGCTTGCCGCCTTGGGCGAGGAGCTGGTGGCTAAGTATCCCAAAACCCCCATTCGCCTTGTTGGCGATGGCTATTTCGTTGCCCGTGCCGTTTTGGAGCACTATGCGCTTCATCTGACCGAAACGCCGCCGCTCCTTATTTCGCAGAATGCCGCATCCGTTGCGCTTTGCGCCGAGCGCGCGATAGCGCGCGGCGAGGCCGTTTCGGATGAGGCCCTGATGCCCGTTTATCTGCGCGTTCCGCAAGCAGAGCGCGAGCGGCTTTT
>JBGVMO010000040.1:0-5947 GCA_045124835.1 Eubacteriales bacterium | reverse complement strand
GCAGACAAAAGCACGGTAAGCGCGCCGCCCATTTCGGTTTTGCCGCCGTCTGCGCCAACGTACAGCGCAAGGAAGCTTTCCGGGGTGTGCGATGTCGCATCTTTCTCCTCTTCTTGTGTATTTTGCGCCGTTTCTGCGGCCGTGGCCACGGTGGGCAGAAGAGAAAAAAGCATGCAAAGCAGCAAAGCTATACTAATCAATCTGTTTTTCATACAAATCTCCTTTTATATAAAGGCAAATCAATATTTATACACTCTCATCTTACTATATACAAGCCAAAAAAGCAAGGCCATTTTTTAAAATTCGTTAAAGCATCTAACTTTTCTGCTCGCTCTTTGTGCATTTTGCCTTACAGAGCATTGGACAAGAAAAGAAGCAAGCCTCTTGCAACGCAAGAGGCTTGCCACGCGGCGCGGGGCAAATTGCCCTTGCCGCATATGGAATTAATAATCATTACCGAGCAGCCATTCCCATTCACCCGGGCGCATACGCGATCCGCACTCCTCTATCAGCGTCTTGATGCTGTTACTGAAGGAGAGCTTGTTATCGCCCGTAAAGTAAGAGCAATCGCTGATGGTGTGTCCGTGCTGCTGCCACTGATAATGCAGGTGGAAGACCTCACTTTGCTGCTCTGCCGCCGTTTTGGCGCGAACATTGTAGAAGTAGTTGTTCCAGGAATGGATGTTGTAGGAAATTGCCTGCGGATGATTCTGCTTGAACATCAGGTTCGAGCCCTTCATGCTCATATATTGGTGGTAATCCTCGTCCGAGGCACCTGCAAGCTTTCCTCTGTCCGCACCTGCGGAATAGTTCACGCAGATATTGTTGTAATTCGACCAGTTGGACGAGGCACCGTCGTAATAATAGCCGTTTGTCAGTTCATTCATACCGTTGCCCGTATATTTACTCATAACAACAAAGTTGTGATGGCAGAAATTCACCTGCTTGGGATTGTCGGGCTTCAGGTTACCGCCAAGCACGTAAATGGCGCCGCCGTCTCCCAGCTCCTGCATAAAGTCGGTGATGTAGTTGTGATGAATGTTGACGTTGTAGAGATTGTATCTCTCATGCTCCTCCCACGTTCCGGGAGAATAGTACCAGCCGATAGAAATGCCCGTATAAGCACAGCCGATGATGGTATTATAGGAAAGCTCGGCATCCTTGGTGGAGGGCATGGTAATAGCGGGGGCGGCGTAGGACTCGGTGGAGACCTCGTGCAAATAGTTCTCGGTGATGAGGATTCCCTCTGCGCCGCTTCGCTCGGAAAATTCGGAGCTACCGCCGGGAACGCCGGGAACAGGTGCAATATTAATGGTGTGCGCGCCGATTTCCTCAAACTCGTTGCCCGAGATGGTGACGTTTTCCGTTCTGCCCTCCATATAGATGGCGGCAGAGGCAAGGTCATGGAAATAGCAATCGCGAATGGTGGTGTTTTTCGTGTTCCACGAGGTGAACACCGACTTTTTCGTAAAGCTGATTTCGTAATCTCTGGCTTGCAAAATCTTATTGCCGGCGCCCTGATTGGAGGCGATACCGTATTTAGACAGCTCGAAATTGTCAACACCCCAGAAGGTCAAATCGGAAAGGACAAAGTTTTTGGTGTCCTCGAAGACGAAGATGTTATCCATCGTCGGACGGGCAAAGGAAAGCTCCTCAATGTCGTACTCGGTGAAGTAATAGAGCTTGCCCTCCGCCTCATCGTAGTAGTACTCGCCCTCCTCATCAACGAAGCAAAGCGCGTTCTGCACGGAATAGAGTCTGTCGGCCGTTGTATAGCCATCGGGAATCTGATAGTGCTGATACTGCGATTCGTTCAGATAAACGGCAACCAGCGTCTCTACCTCATCGTGCCTTTCATCGTAGTAATAAATAACGTCCTCAAAGTCGATGCCGTCAATATCCATAATATTGAAGCACCAGTTGCCCGCAACGTGCAGCTCAATTCCGAGCGTGCGGGTTGCTATCTTATAGGAGGATTCGTTATACACGCGCCATTTTGCGTCCGCAAGATAGGTCTCTGCCTCGGCAACAGGCGCCTCGGCCGCCTCCATCACCGCTTTTGCGGCAATATAGGCAACCTTTTCCTCGTCGGTTGCGCCCGGCTTGCCGGCGGCGGCGAGCTTTTCTTCATAGTCTGCCTTTGCGGCGGCGTAAGCGGCCTCCTTCTCAGCAAGGAGTGCTTCTCTTCTCGTTACCTCGGAAAGCCAATACGCCTTATTTGCCTTCAAATCGGCAAGCCGCTCCTCCACAAGCGGACGAACACCCTCTACCGTTTCCATATGAACGTAGAAGAGGCCCGTGCGCGTTTCCTTGGTGAAGGTGGGCGCGGCATAGGTGATATTGGCAACCTTGACGCCACCGTTATAGGCCTTGATAAAGTCCTCCTTGAAGAAGGCAACGGCCGCGGCATACTCCTCGCCCATACCGTCTCTGAGGTCATCGGCCGTCAAAGTGGCAAAGACGGCCTTTCCATTGGCGTTGTAGGCGGCACGCATGTCGGTAAGCGCCAAGAACCATTCGTAGTGTTTGGTATAAGAGGCGATAAGGTCTGTTCTTTCGGGCAGGGCGGCATACACCTTTTCGGGCGTATTCTCCAAAAGCGTGCCCTGCTGATAGTAGAACTGTGCCAAAAGATATCCACCGGGAATATCTCTGTCATAAGCAAACTCCAAGGGGCGCTCGCCCTTTGAGGTGGTAACGGGCGTGGTGTGTGCGCGGGTGGCTGTCAGGCCGTCCACGTACAGATTGCGGAATTCGGGATATTTGCCCTCTGCATCGGGCGCAAATTCGTATACGTAAAGACCCGTTTTGCCCGTCACGGCCGCAAAATCCGAGGAGGAAAGACCCAAAACGGTGGTAAGCTCGGGGGCCTCGTCCGCTAAATAGTTGCCCTCAATGGAGTAATAATAATAGGGGTAGGTAACAACATCAAAGTCAAGCTCAAGGATTTCCGAGAGTGCGTGCGTACCGCCCTCAACGAAAAGACGCACGTTGGTGGGTCTGTCAAGCGCCAAGAGCGCCTCCTTACAGGCAAGAAAAGCATCGGTAAAGTCGGTATAGGGGCTCTCCTTGCTACCGTCGCCCTCGCCATCGGCGTGAGAATCGAAATAAACGGTGTGGTCGTAATAGTTATCCGACACCATACCCGAAACGTAGCTTGCCAAGGCAGAATCCTCGATGAGATTTTCCGCATCGAAATGATGCATAACGGTGAAAAGCGAGGTGATGCTTCCGTACGCCTTGCCGGTAAGGCCGCCGTAGAAAATCATTTCCTCCCCGTTTTTCGCGGTCAGGCGAACGTAGGAAACGACCTTTATATTTTGGTTGTAAAGGTCAATATCACCATCCACGTAGGAAAGCGTTACCGCATACGTATCCTCATCCAGAAAATACTGACGGTGCGCACCCGAAACGGAATCAAAGGCCACGAAGCGATAGTCGTATGCGCTTTCGGCAAGACTCGGCATATCGCCCGTCAGATTGACTATCGTGCCAAGCTCAAGCGCAAAGCCTGCATTGATGATGGCGGTGATGGAGCTGTAGCTGAGCGTGAAATAAAAGCGAAGCGTGTCCGACATATCGCCCTTGACGGCAACGCCGTCATAGCCAACCCAAATGCCTGCCATTCCGTTATCAAGCTCTCTTTGCGCCTCCTCCTTGGTCATATCAAAGGAGAGATGCGCAAAGGCCTTGAAGACGGTGGCCTTGTCGGGAATCTTGGAAAGGGTGTCCTCCAGCATCGAGGTATCAAGGCCGAGGTAGTAGCAAACGTCTGCCACGCGGTTCTGAAGCTTCTCTTCCTCGGTGAGAATACGGTCGTACACACGGATGGCGTAATGGGTTGCGGCCATTCCGCGCCACATATCGAAGGCCTTGTCGGCGACCTCGTCGTTGGTCATATACATATCGGTGGGAATTTCGGAGAGCAGACCCTTTTTGCCGTCAAGATAGGTGGTATAGGTTGCGATGATATTATCGTTATCAGGCTCCTCAAAGATATCGTGAACAACGGAATAAACGCCGATTTGTCCTTTTGACAAATTCAGATTGCCCAAGGAATAGTCTCGGCCAACCTTAACGCGCGTTGCGTCCGTTCTGTCGTTCCAGCAGCCGTCCGTCTGATAGAGCCAGCGGTGCTGTAAATCCGTTGCACCCTCGGAGTGCGTATCGCATACCCATCCGATTGCACGGTAGGCGCCAAGCACGAACATTCTGTCGGTATAGATACCGTAACGGGTGTAATCGTCATAATAGGGAGTAATTGTGCCGTCCTCGGCCTCAACCGTAATGCCCTCGGGCGCCAAAACGGACTCAATGGTGTATTTGCCATCGGGTAAATACTCGTAATCAAAGGTAAGGTAAAACTCGCTATGGCGGTTGGAGGTCACAACCTGATTGGCGGCAACGAGAGCAGAAACGGTCTCGCGAATGCGGATACCGCCGTCCTCGCTTCTGTACCAGCCGCTTCCGACAAGCGTGCCGAAGGTTGCGTCCTTTACGGCGTTCGTCCAAAGAACGCTGCTGTCGCTAAAGCGGGTGGCGGTGGAAAAGCCGTCGTAGGATGCAAGAAGCACGGTAAGCCCATCCGTCACGTAAAGCGAGGTTTCGGCATCCCACTCGCTGACAACCAAATCAAGCGCGTTTTTCAGGGCCTCGTCAAAGGCCGCCTTGTCTAAAATGCCCGTTTCGCTTAAGGCATCCACAACGAAGGCACGGGTTTCGGCATCCCAGTTGAGATATTCGGTCGGGTCAGTTTTGGTGTAGGCCAGAAGGTCTACAAAATGGTTTTCTGCCAGCTCTGCCTCCGTCAAGGGCTTGGTGTAAAGGCGCACGGCATAAAGGGTGGCAGGCATAGAACGGTTGAGAATAAAGCTGCCGATATAAGCGGCGTCTCCCTTGGTGCAGGTGCGCGCGGTGGGATTGGCGCTCAAGCCGTTTTTGGTGAAGCCGTAGGTATATTTGGTGTCGCTTTCGGTCAGGGTAACGGAAAGCGCGACAATCGAGGTGTCCTCACGGTAAGCATCAAGGCGCGTGTTCCAGTTGCCGGAGGCGCTGCCCGTCGTGCTGTAATCGTCCGTGGTGGTCGTTTGCGCCTCGGTAAACATTGTCACAATGGCGTTGCCATAGCGTGTGTGATACGGGTCCGAGGTGCCGAGAGGGCCGCAGAAGAGGAATCCGCGGAAGCGACCGAGAGAAATCGAAGCCGTCTGGCCGTATACGTTGTAAGGGGTCACGCCGTCGGCGTTTCGCGTGATACCGCGCACGGAGGAGATGATTTCAAGGGTGTAGGTATCGGTTGGAAGTGCTGTCGGGTCAATCGAAAGGTACTGGGAATAATCAAAGGCGCCAAGGTCATAGCCAACGCCACCGCCCTCGTACTTCTGCCAAAGAGAGCCTGCAAGCGTTGCGTTATGGTTGCCCATCTTATCGTACCAGACAGTAGACTTTTCGTGGAAAATAATGGAAGCGGTTTCATACGCGGAAAGGAGAATAGAAAGGCTACCGCCGTTTTCGGTTTTGCTTCCGTCTGCACCAACGTACAGCGCATCATACGCCGTTTTCTTGGCGGCCTCCTTCTCCACGGCGCGAATGGCCGCAAGGTCGGCAACGATTCCGTCAATATCGGCGGCCGTTACGGTAAAGTCCTTTTCGGCAACGAGAGAAAGGAAGCTCTTCCTGTCATCCTCGTGTACAGATTCGTATACGGAAAAGGGAATGCTTGCGTGGAGCAGAATATCAATAGCGCGGTTTTGGGCAAGCTCGGCCTCCGTCAAGGGCTTGGTGTAAAGACGCACGGCGTAATAGGTGGCGGGCATGGCGCGATTGATGATGAAGCTACCAACGTACACCTCACTTCCCTTTGCACAGCCGTGGGTATGGGGCGTGATATCGGCGCCGTTATGATGGAATCTGTATTCGTACTTAGTTGCCGTTTCGCTGAGCGTGA
>JBGVMO010000039.1:0-28643 GCA_045124835.1 Eubacteriales bacterium | reverse complement strand
CATTCTTGATTACCTCAACGGCAAAATCGACTCTATCCAGGAGCTTGACGAGCCGCTGCTCTCCTGGCCCTCTGCCGACGGCGATGGCGTTGCCCGTTACGTCAACTCCTACCCCTACAACGCTTCCCCCAACGTGTTTGGTCACTAAGAGCTGGCTTGCTATTCGCAAGCCACCAGAGCATGGCGACAGCATGCTCTTGCTCTCAGGCCATTGCGATTTCGAGGAAATCACAATGGCCGCAGTTTGTTCAACGAAAGCTTCGTTGCTTTCGTTGAAGGTGGGAAGGCGCGCTATTTTCGCGCGCCCTATGAAATCATAAAAAGAGCTGGCGCACTGTTCGTGCGCCATCGAAAAAGAGCCGAGAATTCGGCTCTTTTTCTGCTCTAAGGCCATTTCAATTTTAAAAAATTGAAATGGCCGCTTCTGTTCATCGAAAACTTCGTTGTTTTCGATGAAGATAACAAGGCGCGCTACTTTCGCGCGCTGAAAAAATGCTTTCGAAAAAGAACTGGCGCGCTGTTCGCGCGCCGAGATAGAATGTAAAAAAAGAGCAAGAATAGAGGATTTTCTTCTACTCTTGCTTTTTTTATGCTTGCGAACAGCAAGCCTTTTTTCCTTCTGCGAAAACAACAAAGTTTTCGCAGAACGCACTGCGTTCATCGCAATTCCCAAAATTGCGATGAACTGAGAGCAAGAGCAGGGCACAAGCCCTGCTCTGGTGGCGCACGAAAAGTGCGCCAGCTCTTGCGTTCATTGCAATTTTTTAAAATTGCAATGAACAAAGTTGGCTTGCTGTTCGCAAGCCAACTTTTTTATTGATGGTCGTCCAACCGCTTATGATGCTCGCGGTGGTG
Organism: Eubacteriales bacterium; assembly: GCA_045124835.1. Lineage (GTDB taxonomy): Bacteria > Bacillota > Clostridia > Oscillospirales > CAG-272 > UBA1740. Next base: position 27,788 of record JBGVMO010000039.1, on the reverse strand, counting down.
GCGGCCTGTATTGAGAATTTTGGCGGATTTGCGCTGCTCGGGGATGATTTCGCCGGCGGCCATGAGGGCGCGCTTGGTGAGCATCGGGCCGACAAGCTCGTAAATCAAAACGGAGAACAGCACGATGTTGCGGACGATTTCGCCGACATACGCGCCGGGGCCGCCCAACTGCATAACGGTGACGGACATACCGAGGGCAACGCCCGCCTGCGGCAGAAGGGTTGTGCCGAGGTGCTTCACGATAAGCGGATCACAGCCAACGGCCTTGGCGCTGATAGAAGCGCCGAGGATTTTGCCGAAGGAGCGCGAGAGGATATACGCAACGCCAACGCCAACGATGGCAAGCTGAGTAAAGACGCTGAGCTCCAGCTCCGCGCCGCTGAGCACGAAGAAGAGAATGAAAAGCGGCGTTGTCCATCTGTCGACTCTGTCCATCAGCTCCTCGGAGGAGTTACAGACGTTGCAGAAGACGGTGCCGAGCATCATACAGGTCAAAAGGGGCGAGAAGGCGATTTTCGCCGCGCCGAGCGGAATTTCTATCATCGTCAGGGCAACGGTCAGAATGACGAAGGCAACCGAAACGGAAAGACGCTTGCTGCGCGAATGGAAAAGCTTTTCGGCCTGATTAAAGAGGAGACCCATCAAGGCACCAAGCAAGAGCGAGCAGACAATTTCAAGCAGGGGATTGAGCAGAATGGAAATCAAATCCACGTTGCTCATAATCATCGCCTTGGCAACGCCGAAGGAGACGGCGAACACCACGAGGCCCACTGCATCGTCCAAGGCAACGATGGGCAAAAGCAGGTCAGTCAGCTTTCCCTTGGCCTTGTACTGTCTGACAACCATCAGGGTTGCCGCAGGGGCGGTTGCCGTTGCCACGGCGCCGAGGATAATTGCGGCAGAAAGCGGAAAAACCTCCTCGCCAAGAAGGAAGGAGAGCGCCACCAACACCACGTCCACCACCAAGGTGGTAACAAAGGCCTGTGCCACGCCGATGACGGCGGCCTGCTTACCCGTTTGCTTTAACTGGGAAAGGCGGAACTCGTTGCCGATGGAAAAGGCAATGAAGCCAAGCGCCACGTCCGAAATGACGCCGAAGCCCTCGGCATACTCCATCGAGGAGAAGCCGAGAAAGGAAATGCCCAAAAGATTGCCAAGCGCGCCAAGGCAATAAGGGCCAACCAGAATACCCGCAACAAGATAACCCGTTACGGCAGGAAGCCCAAAGGGCTTCACCACGCGGCTCATCAAAAGCCCTGCCACCATCGCGATGGCAATTGAAAATAAAACGTCCATAGTCGCCTCACAAAAAATTTTAAGCCATTTTCTCCCTGCTTTTCGCAAAGAGAATGCTGTCGCCAAATGCTTGGCGACAGCCTCTTTTATATAATTTTAATGTTTAAAATCTGCAAGCCCCCGCACTTTCTCAAGGGCGACGCAGATTTTGAGATTTGCACCGTCAAATCTGCATTTTACCCAAGGGCGCAGCAGATTTTGAGGAGAAATCGTTGTTTCTTTCCGCAGCCGTATTCAAATACGGCGAGGAAAAAACGGCGATTTATACCAAAATATGCAAGCCCCTATCAAACGCAACCTTGAGCCTTCATTGCTTCGGCTACCTTCAAGAAGCCGGCAATGTTAGCACCTGCCACGAGGTCTCCCTCCATGCCGTATTCCTTAGCGGCGGCAACGGAGGATTCGTAGATGCCCTTCATGATGTCCTTCAGCTTGGCATCAACCTCTTCTGCGCTCCAGCTGTAACGCATGGAGTTCTGAGACATTTCAAGACCGGAAACGGCAACGCCGCCGGCGTTAACTGCCTTGGAGGGCGCAACGACAACGCCGTGAGCCTTGAGGTATGCCATAGCCTCGTTGGTGGTGGGCATATTGGAAACCTCAACATAGTACTTCAAGCCGTTGGCAACCATCTGCTCTGCCTCTGCCATACCAACCTCGTTCTGCGTTGCGCAGGGCATCATCACGTCAACCTTTTCGCCCCAAGGCTTCTTGCCTGCGAAGAAGGGAACGCCGAACTTGTCAGCATAGTCCTCTACGCGATTGCGGCAGGAATCACGCATTTCAAGCATGAATGCGATCTTTTCGGGGGTATTGATACCGTCCTTATCGTATACGTAGCCGTCAGGACCGGAGATGGTGACAACCTTACCGCCAAGCTCGGTGATCTTCTGTACGGTGCCCCATGCAACGTTGCCGAAGCCGGAGATGGCGAAGGTCTTGCCCTTCACGTCCTCACCGAAGGACTTGAGCATTTCAACGGCATAGTAAACGGCGCCGAAGCCGGTGGCCTCAGGACGAATGAGAGAACCGCCGTAGGAGCGACCCTTACCCGTCAAAACGCCGGTAAACTCGTCGCGCAGTCTCTTGTACTGACCGAAGAGGTAACCGATTTCTCTTGCGCCAACGCCGATGTCACCTGCGGGAACGTCGGTATCTGCGCCGATGTACTTGGAAAGCTCCGTCATAAAGCTCTGGCAGAAGCGCATAACCTCAGCATCGCTCTTGCCCTTGGGGTCAAAGTCAGAGCCGCCCTTACCGCCGCCCATAGGAAGACCCGTCAAGGAGTTCTTAAAGGTCTGCTCGAAGCCAAGGAATTTGATGATGCTTGCGTTTACAGAGGGATGGAAGCGAAGACCGCCCTTGTAAGGACCGATAGCGGAGTTGAACTGCACGCGGAAGCCACGGTTTACCTGCAGCTTGCCCGCATCGTCAACCCACGGAACACGGAAAACAATCTGGCGCTCGGGCTCAACCATACGGTCAACCACGCCTGCCGCCACCAAGTCGGGACGGCGCTCGATAACAGGCTCAAGGGTGGAAAGAACCTCAGTAACGGCCTGAATGAACTCGGGCTCGCCCTGATTTCTCTTTTCCACGTCTGCCAAAACCTTCAATAAGTACTCGTTTTTCATATGTATATATCCTCCTAAAAAATTACGTATGTTGGTGGCGCTTAATGAACGCCATATAGTGATGCCAATCGTGACGGGAGAGGTAATGGAAGCCCTCTCTCAAATGGTAGCCGATGCGACCCTCGTGAAATGCCTCATCAACCTCGGCAAAGCGGTCAGCCACAAGCCCCTTCAGCCCGTAGGCCTCGTAGGCGGGGGAGGCGGCAAGACAGCACATAAATTCGGAAACGGGGTCTGCCCAATCGTCCAAGGACGAGGAGGCGGCGTACGCAAAGCGGGGCGCGATGGTGGCAAGCAGAAAATGCTGGTCAAAGCTCTCGGGAATATTGGTTTCACGGAAGGCCATATAGCGCTCGCAGAACCAATAGGGGAAATTCTTGGTGATGTCGAAGATAGTTTCGCCCGTTCTGTACTTGCCGTAGATGCCCAAAACGCCCGTGTTTCCACGGCAAAGAGCGGCACCGCTACAGCCCGAATCATTGGAGAAGGTGTAACGGAAGCGCTCGTCAAGCATACCCGTTATAAGCGCCGTTTTGCCAAGACGGGAGTGACCCATCACGGCGGCCTCCTCGATATCGAGAGAGGGAATGCTCATCGCATAATCCATCACGCGCGAGGCGGCGAAGGACCAAAGCATCAGCTTGCCGCAGTCGGTATCCTTGGTTCTTCCGTTCGGGAAGAAGAGGGGGGCAATGCCCGTTTTGAAATCGCCGTCATCCGAGGCAACGTCCGTATAGCAGAAGGAAAGCACGGAGAAGCCCTCTTCTGTGACCTCCTCAAAGGGATAATAGAGGTCGGGCACCTCGGGTCTGAAATTCATAAAGACAAAGAAGGGATGCTTTTTTCCGTCCTCATACAGCAATCGCTTTACGGGGAAGGAATGCGAGCCGTTGGGGGTTTTCACCGTGAGAGTGACAACGGAAAGCTTCGCTGTTCCGTCACAAAGTCTGCCCTCAATTTCCTTGGGCTCGGAAACAGAAAGCTCAAAGGGAAGGTCGGGCAAAAAGCCGTACTCATTCTCCAAAAGAATTTGCTTCATTTCTTCCCGAGGAAGAAGGGGCGGCAAATTTCGTTCTTTTAACAGGTCAAGCAGCGCCATTTTCGTTACTTCCCTTTCCTATTCTTATTAATGTACTTAATTGTAGCACACAGGGGTGGATTTTGCAAGTATTTTTAAAAATTTTCTACACTTTTCGCCCTTTTTTTCCGCGGGCGCAGAGCTGCGCTTTACAGGCAAAACTGCCCAACTATCCAAGGAAAGTTGGGCAGAAGCAATTTTAAACGTCAAGCACCAGCGAAAGAATCATCGGACGGCGCTTGGTTTGCTTATAGATGAAGCGGGAGAGGGCCTCCTTCATGGCCGCCTTGATTTGACCGAAGTCGGCGCGCCCATCGGCAAGGCAAGCAAGCACCGCGTCGCGCGCGGCGGTCTTGGCGTCCTCCATCAAGGTGGAGGATTCCTTGACGTACACGAAGCCGCGCGAGACGATTTCGGGGCCAGAAAGCAATTCGCCGCTGACCGTATCCACCGAAACGACCGAAACGATGAGGCCGTTTTCCGAGAGGTTCTTTCTGTCGCGAAGCACCACGCTTCCCACGTCGCCAATGCCCGCACCGTCAACCAGAATATTGCCGGCAGGCACGGTTTCGCCAAGGGCGGCCTTCTCGCCGTCAAGCTCTAAAACGCGCCCAACCCCCGCAACGAAGATATGATTGGCGGGCATTCCCATAAATTCGGCAATTTCCTTGTGCGCGTAAAGATGCCGCGCCTCGCCGTGAATGGGCATAAAGTATTTCGGCTTTGTCAGGGCGTGGAAGAGCTTCAGCTCCTCCTGACAGGCGTGACCCGACACGTGAACCCCAAGGCTTGGGTCGCTGATAACCTTAACGCCCGAGGAAATTAAGGCGTTGATGATTTTGCCAACCAGCTTTTCGTTGCCGGGAATGGCGGTGGCGCTCAATACCACCACGTCTGAGGGAGAAAGCTTTACTCTGTCATGCTCGGAGAAGGCCATACGGTAAAGCGCGGACATCGGCTCGCCTTGGCTTCCCGTGGTGATGAGGGTGATATCCTCGGGGCGATAGCGCTTCATTTCCGAGGTGTCAATGAGGGTTCCCTCGGGAATATCCATATAGCCAAGCTCGGCGGCCGCCTGCGTGACGTTGAGCATACTGCGCCCAACAACCGCAACGTGACGCCCATGGCGCACGGAGGCATCTATAATCTGCTGTACGCGATGCACGTTGGAGGAGAAGGTTGCGATAATCAAGCGGTTGTTTTTGTGCGCGTTGAAAATTTGTTCAAGAGAGCCGCCAACCTTGCGCTCGGAGGGGGTGTAGCCCGCCCTCTCGGCATTGGTGGATTCGCAAAGCAGAAGGGCAACGCCCTCGTTGCCAAGCTGACCGAGGCGCGTGATGTCCATCATCTTGCCGTCAATGGGCGAAACGTCAAGCTTGAAGTCGCCCGAATGCACCACCGTGCCGACGGGGGTGTGAATAGCCAAGGCACAGGCATCGGCAATGGAGTGATTGACGTGGATAAATTCCACGGAAAAGGCGCCCGCTCTGATAACGTCGCCTGCCTCCACCGTTTGCAAGGAGGGCTTTCTCTCGTAGCGAAATTCCTCTAATTTCTTTTGCAGAATACCGACGGTCAGGCGCGTTCCGTAGACCGTGGGCGACAAGACGCGCAAAAGATAGGGCACGCCGCCGATATGGTCCTCGTGGCCGTGGGTTAAGAAGAGGGCGCGGAATTTGTGGGCGTTGGCCTCAAGATAGGAGAAGTCGGGGATAACCAAATCAACGCCGAGCATATCCTCGTCGGGAAAGCCCATACCGCAGTCAACGGCTATCATATCCTCGCCGTATTCAAAAACGGCGATGTTCTTGCCGATTTCGTCAAGACCGCCGAGCATCATCACGCGCAGCTTCTCGCCTCTTGGCGCTCTTGCGGTCTTTCTTCCCTTGCCGCTTCTTGCCTTCGCTTCGGCGGGGGCGCTTGCGGGCTTGCTTTTTCTTTTTCCTGAGGCTTGGGGGACGGCCGACACCGTCTCGCGCTTTTCCTCTTTCCTTTTCTCTGTCTGCCTCTTTTTCTTATTGGCAGGTGCGGCACCTTCTGCGCGGCGCTTGTCAAGGCCCTCTCTCTCGGCAACTCTTGCGCCCTTGCCGCCGTTTTGCTTTTGCTTATGGGCGGCGCTTGTCTCGCCCTTCTTTTTCTTGGTGTTCTTGGTGCTTTTTGCGCCTTTTAGAGCGGCGCCCTTCTTCTTGGCTCCTTCGGGTCTTGCCGAGCCTTCCTCGGCCTCCTTTTTTTCCTGTCCGTAGCCGTTTTTTACCGCCTCTAAGACGCGATTTAACTGTTTATCGGTCATAATTTTCCTTTCTTTCTTGTTTTCGGCACGACAAAAGCGCGACGAGGGTTTCTTTTTTTCGTCGCTTTTCTTTGTCTTTGATTGTATGTAGCCTCGGTAACGTCCTCGGCCTATCTATTTTTGACGGCACAGCCCTCGGCCGCCAAGGGAAGCCGCAGCTCCCCAAAGGCCAAGCACCCAAAAGCAAGGGTCTCTTGGCTCTTATATCCAAATTTAAAGCAAAAGAAACAGAAGCACGGATAAAAGACCACAGAGCGAAACACCGAGCAAAAGGCCCTGTGCAAATCGCCCGCTCTGCCCTTCAGCGAGGGACGTTTTCTCTTTTTCCTTGCCTTTTCTTTTTTTGGGGGCTTCTCCCCCCTCCTTTTCCAGAATATGCAAGGCCTCCCTTACCATATCCTGACCCGACGGTGCTTCACCGCCACCGCCCTCACGCAACACGAAATAGGCCTCGTCAAACAAGGCGCTGTCCGGGTTTTTAACAAAAACAACTCTTTTTTGAAATCCGCGCATCGCTTACCCTCTTTTCAAAGCGGGGAAAGGCGAAGAGTGCCTTCGCCTTATACGCCCGTTACCAAGGGTATTATACGCCTGCTTTTTCGGGTTTAGTCAACCGCCGCTTATTTTTTTCTGCCAAAAAGTGCGCCAAAGAAGCGACCCATACCGGAGGGCTTTTTATCCTCTGCGGAGGCAGGCTCCTTTTCCTCGGGCTTTTCCTCTGCGGCGGCAGGCTCAACGGCAACTGCCTCTTCCGCTACGGCCTCTTCCGCTACGGGTGCCACTTCTGCGGGAGCGGCCACCTCTGCCTTTTTCTCTGCCTTATCGGTATAGCGGCAGGGGAGGCTATCGTCAATCAGCTCATCCACCGTTACGCCAAACATACGGGCAATCTTCAAAAGCTTTTCCACGTCGGGATAGGACTGTCCCGTTTCCCATTTGTAAACGGACTGGCGCGAAACGCCAACGGCTTCTGCAAAGGTGCTTTGGGTGAATCCCTGTCCCTTGCGCAACTTAATCAGCTTTACGTGAAATGTCATATTCTCGTCCTCTTTTTCTATGTACTTTTTCTATATACGGTTTCTATATACGGTTTAGTCTTCCAACAGGGTTTTATCGTAAAAACGCAGGCTCAAATCGTCAAGCCGCCACTCTCCGTTCTCCTTTACGAGCCGCAAAATGACGTTCTCCGTTCTCTGTACGGGCTTATCCTCGTAATAGGAAAGCACCGTCACGGAAATTTCTGCCCTGCCGCCCCTTGCAAACAGCACGCGGCAATCCTCAAAGCCGTTTGTACCAACCCCCAATGGCTCATAGGTGGAGGCAACCATCAAAAGATTTTTGTCCTTTTCCGCAAGGTCGTAATACCGCTTGGGAGATATGAGCTGTCCGTCCACCTGAATGGCCGTCAGCACCGAGCTTTGCAGCTGCGCACAAACCACAGAGGAATACACCCTTGCGGCCGCGGCCTGTATATCGGCTAAAGAGGTAACCCCGTATTTCTCCAAGGAGGCAGGGAGCGCCTCATAGTAAGCGCCGATGCGGCGGCCGTTTTCATCGTGCAAAATGCCCTCGCCCATATACATCTCGTTGACGCCGACGGAAGCGGAAAGCAATTCCTTTGCCAAAGACAATACCTCGGCCTCGTTTTCCGCCTGACAGGAAACCGCCGTTACAAGCATTGCCGCCAAAAGCAAGAGGGAAAGTGCACTCTTTAAAAATCGTTTTTTCATTTATTTCCTTTCTCGGTGGGAGGGGAGGCGCCTTATAGGGCGCTTCCCTTTTTTGCCACAAAATCAAGCATAAATACTTAATTTGTAAACCTTGCTTTACTGCCTTTTCCGTGTGCTTTTCAAATTAAAGCGCACCGTTTTCCTCGCCGTTTTCGCTCTCGGTATTGCCCTCGCCAATTTCGTTTTCGCCTTCCTTGGCGCCTTCGGCCGCTCCGTCAAATCCGTTTTCTACCTGTACGGAAGCAGGCTCTTCCTCATCGGCAGGAGCCACAATTTTCTCCTTTTCGCGCTCCAAGCGGGCAAAGGAGATAATGGACGCCTCAGCCGAGAGGCGCATGACGATAACGCCACCTGCGGCACGGGAAAGCACGGGAATGCTGTTAACGTGGGTACGGATGATGGTTCCCTCATCGGTTATCATCATAATATCGTCATCCTCGTCAACGGCCGCCACCGAGCAGAGCTTGCCCGAACGGTCGGTCAGCTTGTGACAAACAACGCCGCTACCGCCGCGATGCTTCATTTCACGGAAATCGTCAAAGCGGGTTCTCTTTCCAAGACCCTTTTCGGTGATGGTCAAGAGCGCCTTGCTGTCGTCAACCACGGCAACACCCACAACCTCATCATCCTCGTCAAGACGGATACCGATAACGCCTCTGGCGGTTCTGCCCATCGCGCGCACGTTCTTTTCCGCAAAGCGGACAGATTGGCCGTTTCGGGAGGCAAGCAGCAATTCGCCGTCTCCCTCGGTCAAGCGAACGAAGAGAAGCGCGTCTCCCTCGTCAAGCGAAAGCGCGATTTTACCGCCCTTGCGCTGATATTCGTACTCGGAAAGCAGGGTTCTCTTAATAATACCGCGCTTGGTCACCATCGTTAAATACGAGGTTTCATTAAATGCCTCAACGGCAATAAAGGCGGTGATTTTCTCGCCCTCCTCCAAGGAAAGAAGGTTGGCAACGTTGCTTCCCTTTGCCGTGCGGGAGGCCTCGGGAATGCGGTAGGCCTTCATGGTGTAAACCTTGCCCTTATCGGTAAAGGTCAGAAGATGCGCGTGGGTATTGCAAACCAAAACGCTTTCTACAAAATCCTCCTCCTTCATCGAAAGAGCGGCCTTGCCCATACCGCCACGGGCCTGTGCGTTGTAATCGCTGACCTTCTGGCGCTTTAAGTAGCCCGCGTGGGTCACGGTGATAACGCAGGTGCCGCGCGGAATCAAATCCTCCAAATCAATGTCGTCCACCGATTCGGTCAGCTCAGTTCTGCGCTTGTCGTTGAAGCGCTGCTTGATTTCCAGCATTTCTTCCTTGATAATGCCGTCAATCTTGGCAGGGTCGGCCAAAATGCCCTCCAATTTTTCAACCAGCTCGGAAAGCTTTTGGAGTCTGTCCTCAATCTTTTGTCTTTCAAGACCCGAGAGCTTACCCAGCGTCATTTCCACAATGGCCTGTGCCTGCGCGTCCGAAAGGCCGAAGCGCTCCATCAGGCTTTCCTTGGCGGCAGGGATAGAGGCACTTGCCTTGATAACGGCAATCACCTCGTCGATATGGTCAAGGGCAATCTTGTAGCCCTCGTAGATATGCATTTCCGCCAAGGCCTTATTCAAGTCAAACTGCGTGCGGTTGGTGATAACGGAGCGCTGGAAAGCAATATAGTGGTCAAGAATGGCGGGAAGCGACAAAATTTTGGGCTCGCCGTCCACCAAGGCCAGCATATTGACAGCGCAGGTATCCTGCAGCTGCGTATACTTATATAACTGGTTAAGGATAACCTCGCCGTTGGCGTCTCGTCTGTATTCAACGACAATTCTCATACCGCCTCTGCCCGACTCATCGCGCAGGGCCGTCAAGCCCTCAATGCGCTTTTCGCGGTAAAGCTCGGCAATCGAGGTCACAAGCATACTCTTGTTGACGCCGTAGGGAATTTCGGTGATTACGATGCGGTGATTTTCCTGCTCGATTCTCGCTCTTGCACGAACGAGAATTCTGCCCTTACCCGTTTCGTAAGCCTCCTTGATGCCGCGCGACCCGTAAATAATGCCGTAGGTCGGGAAATCGGGGCCCTTGATATACTGCATCAAATCGTCCACCGTGCAATCGGGGTTTTCCATACGGTAAATGGTGCCGTCCACAACCTCGCCAAGATTATGCTGAGGAATCTTGGTTGCCATACCGACGGCAATGCCCCAAGAGCCGTTTACCAGAATGTTGGGGAAACGGGAGGGGAGAACCACCGGCTCATCGCGCGTGTTATCAAAGTTGCGCACCATCGGAACAACCTTTTTCTCGATGTCCGAGAGCATATAATCGGCGATTTTCGACATTCTCGCCTCGGTATAACGGTAGGCGGCGGCGCCGTCTCCGTCCACGTTACCGAAGTTTCCGTGACCCTCTACCAAGGGATAGCGCAGATAAAAGGACTGCGCCATATGCACCATCGTATCGTACACCGCCACGTCACCGTGCGGATGGTACCGACCAAGCACGTTACCGACCGTCGTTGCGGACTTACGGAAGGGCTTATCGTAGGTCAGGTGATCCTCGTACATAGCGTAAAGAATACGGCGCTGACCCGGCTTCATTCCATCGCGCACGTCAGGAAGCGCGCGGCTGGTGATAACGCTCATGGAGTATTCAAGGAAGGACTTGCGTACCTCCTTTTCCATATTGCGCTCTTCTATTTTTTGATTCGGAAATGCAATGCTTTCCGTCATATCGTGTTCTGCCATCGGTTCTTTTTACCCTTTCTTCTCTCGCATTTCTTATACGTCGAGATTTTCAACGAAGCGCGCGTTCTGTTCAATAAACTCGCGGCGGGGCTCAACCTCGTCACCCATCAGAAGCGAGAAGGTTTCGTCTGCATAAATGGCATCCCCAATCGTTACCTGCAAAAGCGTTCTTCTTTCGGGGTCCATCGTGGTTTCCCAAAGCTGCTCAGGGTCCATCTCACCAAGACCCTTGTAGCGCTCAGCCTCGGTGTTGCCACCCATCTCGGCTATAATCGCGTCTCTTTCCGCATCCGAGAAGGCGTATCTCTCCTGGCTCTTGCCCTTCTTGATTTTGTAAAGCGGCGGCTGTGCCAGATACACGTGCCCCTCTTCAATCAAGCGGCGCATATGACGGAAGAAGAAGGTTAAAAGCAAAATACGGATGTGCGAGCCGTCAACGTCGGCATCCGCCATAATGATGATTTTGCCATACCGCAGCTTCTCCATATTGAATTCCTCGCCAATGCCGCAGCCGAGCGCTTGAATAATGGGAAGCAGCGAGGGATTGCCGTATACCTTTTCGGTGTGGCTCTTTTCTACGTTCAAAACCTTGCCTCGCAGGGGAAGAATGGCTTGGAAGCGGCTGTCTCTGCCGTCCTTCGCAGAGCCTCCTGCGGAATCTCCCTCTACCAAGTAAACCTCGGTAAGCTCAGGGGATTTTTCCTGACAGTCAGCAAGCTTGCCGGGGAGAGTGGAAACCTCCAAGGCGTTTTTCTTGCGCGAGGCCTCTCTTGCCTTTCTTGCGGCCTCACGGGCGCGCGAGGCAGCCAAGGCCTTTTCAATCACCGTCTTTCCGACGGAGGGATTTTCCTCAAAATATTCCTCAAGCTTTCTCGACACCATTCCCTCAACCAAGACTCTGATTTCGGAGTTGCCGAGCTTTGCTTTGGTCTGGCTTTCAAACTGCGCATCCTCAAGCTTAACGCTGATGATGGCGCAAAGGCCCTCGCGCACGTCCTCGCCCGACAGCTTTTCGCCGTCCTTCAAGGCCTTGATTTTATGCGCGTAATCGTTCATTACCTTGGTTAAGGCCGCCTTGAAGCCCGTTTCGTGCGTACCGCCCTCAATCGTTGCCATATTGTTGGCAAAGGAAACGACAAGCTCGTTATAAGAATCGCTGTACTGCAAGGCAACCTCGGAAATGGCGCCGTCCTTTTCGTCCTTAATATAAATGGGCGAGGGATGCAGAGGATTGACGTGCCGCGTTCCGTTGAGATATTCCACGAAGGAAACGATACCGCCCTCAAAGCAAAGGTTATCCTCGCGCGGCTCCTCCCCTCTCAAATCAACGAGACGAAGCGCAACGCCTGCATTCAGAAAGGCCTGCTCGCGCAAGCGGGTCAAAAGCGTATCGTATTCAAAGACGGTTTCCTCAAAAATGGTGGTGTCGGGCTTGAAGCGCACGTAAAGACCGTGTCTGTCCGTTTCACCCTCGCAGGCGAAGGCACGGGCCACCTTACCTTTTTCAAAGCGCTCGGTATACTTCTTTCCGTCGCGGCAATTTTCTACCTCAACCCACTCGGAAAGCGCGTTTACAACGCTGGCGCCAACGCCGTGAAGGCCGCCCGCAATCTTGTATCCGCCGCCGCCGAATTTACCGCCCGCGTGAAGAACGGTGTAAACAACCTCAAGAGTCGGCAGGCCCAGCTTTTCATTCATACCCGCAGGAATACCGCGCCCATCGTCCAAAACGGAGACGCTATTATCGGGATAGAGGGTAACGGTTATCAGCTTACAATGACCCGCCAAGGCCTCGTCAATGGAGTTATCCACAATCTCGTATACCAGATGATGAAGACCGCGGATAGAGGTCGTACCGATATACATACCCGGGCGCTTTCTAACGGCCTCAAGACCCTCAAGCACCTGAATTTGCTCGTCGTTATATTCGCAGTTTTCAACCTGCTTCATTTCTTGCTCGTTCATAAATGGGAATACCCTTTCTTTTGCTTTTTGCTTTCTTTATTCACCAAGCTCCGTCTGTTCCGTTATCGCTCTGGCGGTTAATACACCCGAGGAAAACTTGGAAAGATAGACGGCTGTTTTTGTATCTTTTTCGTCTTTTTTTCGTTTAAAGGCCCGCTTTGGAGAAGACACGAGAAGAAGCGCCTTCGGAATATCCTCATCACAGGAATAAAGGACACCCTCCTTTTCCTTCTTGCGAAGGGTTTGTCTTGTAACGGAGGAAACCGTTGCCGTATCAAAATCAAAAATACCGAGTAAATGCCGCCGTCTGACGTATCGCCCGTTTCCTATACTGACGTACATTCCTTTTCCTCCTTATCAAGCCCTTATTTTGCCCTTATTCTGCCCTATGCGCAATTTTTGCGCCCTTCTTACTTTTGTTACCGTTATGGCTTTATCACTTTTAAAGCCGTATGGCCTTTATGCCATTTATCACTGCGATACAACGCCGTTTTTTACGTGTATAAAATGCACACCCGTATTCTTCACCGCGTCCTTATCACACCCTGTAAAGATAAACTGCGCATCGCCAACCCCGGAAAGAAGAAAGCCCTTTCTTTCCTCGTCAAGCTCGCTGAGTACGTCGTCAAAGAGATAAACGGGGCTTTCCCCGAAAAGCGCCCTTGAAATTTTGCCCTCGGCAAGCTTCATAACCAAAACCAAGCTTCTCTGCTGTCCTTGGCTTGCAAAATCTCTGGCATTTTTTCCGTTGACGCAAATGGTCAAATCATCTCTATGTATACCAAGCTGGGTGCTTCCGATGATGATTTCTCTCTGTACCGCCTTACAAAGCGCTTCCTTATATCTTTCCGTCAGCGCTTCCTTGTCCTCGCCCTCATCATACGGCGTTTCGGAGCTGTAAAAAAGCTGTAGCTCCTCCTTACCGCCCGAAAGCTCCGAAAGAAGCTCCTTTGCGTAAAGCGAAAGCCTCTTTACGTACTCCTCTCTGTAAAGACGGATTTCGGCCGCGGCCTTGGCAAGCCCCTCGCTGTAAACGAAAAGCTGCTCCTCAAAATCATAGCCGCTATACCCCTTTTGCGCCATCTTTAAAAGAGAATTGCGCTCGGAAAGATATTTTTCATACCGCGCGTACACCGAAACGTACACAGGATAGCACTGAGAAATGGCAACGTCCAAAAACCGCCGTCTTTCCGAGGGCGAGCCCTTGATAAGCTGCAAGTGATCGGGATAGAAGAGAACCGCCCTGAAATTTCCGAGCATTTCTGCCGTTTTTTCAAGCAAAACGCCGTTTTTCTTGCGCTCTCTTGTTCTGCCGTCATACCGATAGGAAAGCGTTTCCTCTCTTTCCTTCTTTTCGTATACGATTTCGGCAGAAAAGCCGCCCTTGCCAAAGCCAATCAGCTCCGCATCCTTGGCAAGACGAAAGCTTTTGCCCCGCGCAAACAAATAAATACCCTCAAGAATATTGGTTTTTCCCTGTGCGTTTCCGCCGAGAAGAAAATTCATACCCTCGTGAAACGTAATCTCCGCCCCTTCTATATTGCGGAAGGAATGGAGCTTTATTTTTTTGATGTGCATCAGCCGTTCATACGGACAGGAAGAACCATATAGAAGTAATCGCTGTCCTCCTTCTTTTCAGCAGGCTCGATGGTGATACCCGACTGCACGGCCTTTAAGGTGATTTTAATCACGTCACTGTCTGCCGCGCGCACGGAATCCAACAGCAAGCGGCAGTTAAAGCCGATTTCCAAATCCGCACCGTCATGCACGCAGAACATCTCGTCAGACACCTTGCCGCCTTGGGAATTGGAGGTGATGGTGAGAGAATTTCCGTCCAGCGTCAGCTTAACGTAGCTCTTACCGCTCGTAATCTTCTCCTCGGCAATCAGCATGGCTCTTTCAAGACCCTCTTGGAGTCTCTTTTTATCCAAGGTAATAAAGATGGTCTGCTCCCTCGGAATAAAGCGGTTGTAGTCGATATATTCGCCGTCAAGCAGTCTTGTAAAGAAGAGAACGCCGCCCACGTGGAAAATCGCGTGCTTAAAGCCGAGATAAATCTTCACGTCCTCCTCCCCGTCGCCAATCAAGCGCACAAGCTCCAAAAGCGCGTGACCGGGGATATTTAAGGATTCGTTCAGCGAAAATCTCGTTCCGATGTCGGCAATATCGCAATTCACCGAGCAGATGGAAAGCGCGTGGCTATTGCAGGAAACAACCGAAAGCTTGCCCTCCTTGATGGAAAAATGCGCGCCGGTCAGAATGGGTCTGATATCGTCCTGTGCAACGGAGTGAATGGTCTGCCCGATAATCTTTTTCAAAACGGCGCCCTTAATGGCAAAGCCCTTTTCGCCCGAAAGCTCGGGAAGGCCGGGAAAATCCGCACCCTTCATTGCAAAGAGGGAGAAGGAGGAGCGCTCGCTCGAAATTTCCACGTGATAGGTTTCGTCAACCGAAATGGTAACGCGGCTTTCCGAGGGCAACACCTTGAGTATCTGCAAAAGCTTATTGGCGTTGATAATGTAGCTTCCCTTTTCTTCTATCTCAACGTCCGTAATAAAGGCGCGCACGCCCTTCAGCATATCGTAGGAGGTCAGTCTGACGGTGCCGTCATCCAGCGTTTCAATCAGAATACCCTCGATAGCGGGAATGGTGTTCTTGGTGGAAACGGTGCTCATTAAGGGATAAAGCTGCTTCAAAAATTCTTCCTTGGAAAACGTGATTTTCATAATCGTTCCTTTCTTTTTTTGTTGACCCTCGGCTCTTGCGTAAAAAACGGAATGTTTCATTTTTCCTGTTTTTTAACGCCCGAAGGGCAAGTCGCTTTATATGAAATATATATATCTTAGCAGTATTATTAGTAGGGTTGGGGGAAACTGTGGATAACTCTGAAAAATAGCCTGATAAGCCGCTTTTTTAAGCCTTTGTTTTCTTTTTTTGCTTTGGAAAACCGTTTAAGTCTTTTGGGGAAAAGGGAAAGTTTTTTCTCTTTCCTTAAAGCCTTGCTTAAAAGAAAAAATATCCAAAAGTTTTAAACGGACTTTTCCCTTAGTTTTCCACAGGCTTTTTTGGAAAACTCCTTTTTTTCTTTGAAAGAGGAAGGACGTATAAAAAGGAAAAAAACGCGCAAAGGGACGAGTTTTCCAAAAACCAACGGAAAAATGTGGATAAGAGCAGGCGGAAAAAATTAAAAAAGAAAATGGTAAAGGAAATGTAAAAGCAAAGGAAAAAGTGAAAGGTAAGGGCTTTTTTAAGAAAAGATAAAAGGAATAAAAAAACGCTTTTATTTGATACCTTTTAATTTGATACCTTTTAAGAAAGGCTTTTCTTTATGCTCTTTTCTTTCTTCTTTATTCCTTGATTTTTTCGGTCAATTCCTTGATTAAGGATTCGGTGCTTTTGTTTTCCACACGTTCCTTTTCAATTTTTTCAATGGAATTGTAAATGGTGGTGTGGTCTCTGTCAAAATAATTGCCGATGTCCTGCAAGGAAAGCGGTGTCAGCTCGCGAATCAGATACACGCACATATGACGCGCCGCGGCAATGTTGGCATTTCTCTTTTTTCCCTTGATATCCTCAACCGAAAGGTTGTAGGTCTCCGCAACGATGCGGATAATGCGCTCCACCTTCAAGGAAACGGGCTCCTCACCCGTAATCATATCGCCCACAACGTGCCGGCACATATCCATATCGGGCTGCTGAGACTGAATGGAGGCCAGCGCCGAAAGGCGCTTCATGGCGCCCTCTATCTGACGGATATTCTTTTTCAGGCTGTCGGTTAAGTAATCAATGCTCGTTTCGGTCATGCGCAAATTAAAGCTTTCTGCCTTTTTGCGAATGATGGCGGCGCGAAGCTCGGCAGACGGCGGCTGAATGTCCGCTATCAAGCCCCACTCAAAGCGGGTGCGCAATCTTTCCTCCAAGGGCTTGATGTCCTTGGGCGGACGGTCGGAGGTCAGGATAATCTGCTTTTCATTTTCGTAAAGGGCAGAAAACGTGTGGAAAAATTCCTCTTGAATGGCCTCCTTGCGCGCGATAAACTGCACGTCGTCAATCAAAAGAATGTCGGCCGAGCGATATTTCTCGCGGAAGGCGGGCATCGTGGAATTTTTCAGAGCGGCCACCATTTCGTTGGTGAAATCCTCGCACTTTTTGTAAACGATGCGCACGTTTTGGTTGCTCTTCTTTATTTCGTTCGTAATGGCGTAAAGCAGGTGCGTTTTTCCAATACCGCTCGGCCCGTAAATAAAGAGAGGATTATAAATAAAGGCGGTGGAATCCTTTTCGTCCTCCTCCTTGTGCTGTAAGGACGAGGAAAAGGAGGTTGCAACGGCCCAGCAGGCCGCCTGCGCAAACTTATTGGATTCGCCGATAACGAAGTTGTCAAAGGTGTATTTGGAGATGATGGAGTTTCCCTCAATGTCAGCGCGCTTCTTGGCGCTCTTTTCATCCTCCTTCTGCGGCAGGTTGTGCGGAACGTAATAGGATTGGGGGATTTCCTCCTTCTTGTCGTTTTCGGTGGAAAGAATAATAACCTCAAGCGAGAAGCCGAAAACGTGCTGAAGGGCAAGCTGAATGGTGTCCACGTGCTTGGTTTGCAAAATGCTTCTCTTAAAATCGTTGTCAATCGAGAAAACGGCATTTTCCTCGTTCATTTCCTGCAGCTTTAAATTCTCAAACCAAAGCTTATAAACCAAGGGCGTGATATGCTTTTCCCAGAAGGTGTGAAGAAGCGCGTCAATTTCCTTCAGATTGCCGCTCCCCTCGGCCGCCTCGGCCGCCTCAGCCGCCTCAGCCGCCTCAACGGGCTCTTCGCTTGCTTCATTTTCTTTCATTTCCTCTTCGGCTACGTCGGAACGATAGTTTTCTTCCATAGACGTCTTCCTTTCTTTTTTGAAAAAGAGGCTTTCACTTGGCCTTTCTCGCTTCTTTTCCATTCTTTTTTATTCGGTCAACACGGCAAAGCCCCCAAAAAAACGGTCTTTTGCCGTATTATATATTTATATAATATATATTAAATATATTTATAGGCCAATTATAGCACATTTTTTACTTAAATTGGGGTCAAAGATAAAAAGAAAAATGTAAACTTTTTGTAAACCAACAGTTTTTGGAGATTTTATACACTCTTTTTTCCTTCATCTGTTTGAAAACAGTTCTTTACAAAACAAGATATTATCTTATAAAAACGCACTTTTTTTGAAGAAGTGAAAAAGAAAATAAAAAAAGAGAGGGCAAACGGAAAAAGCTCCATTTGCCCACTCTGCTTTACTTTTTTAAAGCTTGCACCTTACAAAATAAGGCCTTATTTGCAATCAAAGACCCTCGGTGAACTCCTTGCCGCAAATTAAGGTTAAAAGCTCGTCAAGGTCGTCGTTATCCTCAAAATACAGGGTCAGGGATTTTTTTGCGCCCTTGGCGGAGAGCTTGACGCGGCGGCCAAGATGCGAGGTCATTTTTTCCTCAAGCTCGCGCACGTAATCCACGCGGAAGGCGGGCGCGTCCTCTATTTTAACCTCGTCCTTTTTGGCGTTCATTTTCTTCACAGCGGCCTCCGTTTCGCGCACGGAAAGACCGTTTTTCATCACAAGCTCCGCAAGAACGGGAATATCCGCCTTGTCCTTTAAGGAAAGCAGGGTTCTTGCGTGACCTGCGCTTAAAGAGCCGCTTATCACAAGCGCCTGCACGTCCTTGGGCAAATCCAAAAGACGAATGGCGTTGGCAATCGCGGAGCGGCTTTTACCGACGCGCGCGGAAATATCCTCCTGCGTCATGCCGTATTCAGCGGAAAGTGCAAGAAGGCCCATGGCTTCTTCAATGGGATTGAGGTTTTCTCTTTGAATGTTCTCAATCAAGGCAATCTGCGCCGCCGTCTTTTCGTCCATATCCGAGATAATCACGGGAATTTCCGAAAGACCGGCAAGCTTGGATGCGCGCCAGCGGCGCTCACCTGCCACAATCACGTATCTGTCAACGCCAACGGGGCGCACGAGGATAGGCTGTAAAACGCCGTTTGCGGCAATCGAATCGGCAAGGCTTGCAAGCGCGGCCTCGTCAAAATGCTTACGGGGCTGATTTTTGGCAGGGTCAATCTGGGAAAGGCGCAGGGTGGAAATGCCGCCTACATTCTCCTTTTCCTCTATTGCGTTATCAAGAAATATCGCGTCAATGCCGCGACCGAGTCCGGTTTTCTTAGCCATAGGGATGTCTCCTTTTCGGTATGTATTCTTAAAATAAGGCCTTATTTGCAATCATTGCACCCAAAAGCCCTTTAAATGCGAAGCATAAGCTCCTTTGCCACGGCCGCATATTCAAGAGAGCCCTTGCCGTACGGGTCGTGATAGCAGGCAGGCTCACCGAAGCCGGGCGCCTCGGAAAGCTTGACGGAACGGGATATGGGCTGCTTGAAGAGCTTGTCCGCGTAATATTTTTTCAATTCCTTTACCACCTGCGTTGTCAGAATCAGGCGGCCGTTATACATGGTTAAAAGAATGCCCGTAATCTGCAAGGAGGGATTATACAGCTGCTTGATGCGCTTGATGGTGTTTGCCAGCTGTGAAAGACCCTCAAGAGCGAAGAACTCACATTGCATCGGGATAATGACGCCGTCCGAGGCGGAAAGCGCGTTGATGGTTAAAAGAGAAAGAGCGGGCGGACAGTCAATGATGATGTAATCAAAGCTTTCCTTCAAGGGCAGAAGGGCGTCCTTTGCGCGATATTCTCTCCCCTTTTCATCCAAAAGGTCAATTTCCGCGCCCACCAAGGACATATTGGAGGGCAAAAGCGAAAGATTTTTAAAACGGGTTTTAATCACGGCGTCCTCAGCCTTGCATTCTCCAATCAAAACCTCGTAGGTGGTGTTCTTCAAGGCCTTTTTATCAAGGCCGACACCGCTGGTTGCGTTTCCCTGCGGGTCCATATCCACCAGAAGCACGCGCTTTCCCGCCTTTCCCAAGGCGGCGGCAACGTTCACGGCGGAGGTGGTTTTTCCAACGCCTCCCTTTTGGTTGGCAAAGGCTAAAATAGCAGACATAGCGGCACTCCCTTCAGCTGTTTACGATTTCACAAGGCAAAGCGCGATGAAACATGCGAAAATCCATCGCTGCGCGGCCGCACCCGAAGGCAGACTTCTCTTTGGCGGCACAGCTATTGCTTATCGTATTTATTTTATCATAAAAAGCGGCGTCTGTCAATTTTATTCTACTATAATTTTTATAAATTTAAAATATTTTTTAAGTCTTTTATTCGGTTGACAAGCAACGAAAAAACCGTTATAATGAAAACGGAAGCAAAACGATTTCTACAAGGAGAAAAAACGTGAAAAAATATAAGAAAGCTCTCCGTTTTCTTGCCCTTGCGCTTGCACTCTTGGTGCTTTTGCCTCTTCTTTTTGCCTGTACGGGCAATCAGAACGGCAATCAGAACGGCGGGGGAAATGAAGAAGGCAAAGAAACGCCGCCCGTCAGCTCGCACGATGATTGGCAGGAAAACGTCTTTTTCGATGAAGAAAGCGGCGCCTCCTATTCGGTTTCTTTGCCTTGGGAATGGGAAATCTGGTGCGGCTTCGGCTACGCGATTTTATATGAAAACGGCAAGGAGGTCGGAAGAATCGGCAAATATTATGCAAGCGGTGCCTCCTCTGACTACGAAAATCGCCTTTCCGACGGTTTTATTACCGAAAGAATGGAATACGAAAAGGAGGGAGAGGGGCGTTTTATCGTGTCCTTTTCCGAAGCAACGGGGGAGGACGCAGCGTATATTGCCGTTGACGTTCTCTCAAACGCGCTGAGCGAGAGCGACAAGAAAATGCTTTACGAGAGCATCGGCACGGCAAAGCCCTCCTATCTTGACACCTTTGGCGGCTCTTTGCCCTCCTCGGGCGAGATATTGATTCTTGGCAATAGCTTTATCGGCTCCTCGCGCATTGGCTCCATTCTTTCCTCCCTCTTTGAAGCAGGCGGCAAGGACTATACCGTTAACGCCATCAGCAAGGGCTATGCCTCGGTTGTCCGATATGTAACCGACATCTACTACGGCCCCGAAATCAAAAACGAGATAAGGGAGGGGCGCTATATTGCCGTTTTCCTTTGCGGCTTTTATAGCGAGGATGATGTTTTGGCGCTTCCCGAAATGGTCGAGGTCTGCCGCGAGGGAGACACCCCCCTGACCCTTTTGCCTGCCCACAACGAAAACAAGACCCTTTGGAAAAAGGGAGCTGCCGAAAACAACCTTCCCGTCCTTCCCTGGCAGAGTGAAATTGACGCCTTGATGGACGAGGGGCTTGCCGACTTCTTTGATTTCTGCATAGATGACGCGCATTTCCATTCCACCCCTCTGGCAGGCTATGTCGGCGCCTCAATGATTTACCGCGCCGTTTGCGGCGAGATGCCCCAATTGACCTTTTGGAATGCGCCGCTTGAGTCCTTTGCGGTGGCGGATAAGCTTGGCACGTATATGCAACGGGGCCACGCACACGGGGTGACAGACCTGCCCCTTTACGTCTTGAAGCAGGCAAAGTAAGCAGAAAAGAATGAAAAACTTTCGGGAGCCGTATGGCTGAAGGCCTTGACTTTTCCTCCCGATTGTTATATAATGCTTTCTGTATGATAACGTATGAATTATATTTATAGTAAAGAAAGGCAAATTCGCTATGAAATGGACCTCCCTAAACGAATTAAGAGAAAAGTTCTTATCCTTCTTTGAGGAAAAGGGGCATCTGCGCCTTGGCAGCTTCTCTCTTGTTCCCCATAACGATAAATCTCTGCTTCTCATCAATTCGGGCATGGCGCCGATGAAGAAGTATTTTACGGGCGAGGAAATTCCGCCTCGACCTCGCGTTTGCACCTGCCAGAAGTGCATCCGCACGCCTGACCTTGAGCGCGTTGGCCACACCGCGCGCCACGGCACCTTCTTCGAGATGCTCGGCAACTTCTCCTTTGGCGACTATTTCAAGAACGAGGCGATTCCGTGGGCTTGGGAATTTTTGACCGAGTGGCTGGAAATCCCCACTGAGCTTCTTTGGCCCTCCATTTACGAGGAGGACGACGAGTCCTACGATATTTGGGTTAAAAAGGTGGGCGTGAACCCCGCGCACATCGTGCGTCTTGGCAAGGCGGACAACTTCTGGGAGCACGGCACCGGCCCCTGCGGCCCCTGCTCCGAAATCTATTTTGACCGCGGCGAGAAGTACGGCTGCGGCAAGCCCGACTGCAAGCCCGGCTGTGACTGCGACAGATATATGGAAATCTGGAACAACGTGTTCAGCCAGTTCAACAATATGGGAGACGGCACCTATACCGAGCTTGCCTCCAAGAACATTGATACGGGTATGGGCCTTGAGAGACTTGCCTGCGTGATGCAGGGGGTTGACAATATGTTCGAGGTTGACTCCATCCGCAAAATCCTTGACAGCGTTTGTGCCGTTGCGGGCAAGACCTACGGCGAGAATGCCAAGAACGATATTTCCATCCGCGTGATTACCGACCATATCCGCGCCTCCCTCTTTATGATTGCAGACGGCGTTCTTCCCTCCAACGAGGGCAGAGGCTACGTTTTGCGCCGCATTCTGCGCCGCGCCTGCCGTCACGGTAAGCTGCTCGGTATCGAGGGCGCCTTCTTAACGGGGCTTTGCATCGTTGCGATGGAGGAATCCTGCGAGGCATATCCCGCCCTGACGGAAAAGAAGGATTATATCCTGCGCGTGATGGCCAAGGAGGAGGAAAGCTTTGCCGCCACGATTGAGGACGGACAGGCTATTCTTTCGGGCCTGATTGACAAGGCCAAGGAAAAGGGTGAGAACACCCTTGCGGGCGACGCCGTCTTTAAGCTCTACGATACCTACGGCTTCCCCATCGACTTGACGCGCGAAATTGCCGAGGAGGCGGGCCTTTCGATTGATGAGGAGGGCTTCCGCGCCTTGATGGAGGAGCAGCGCCGCCGCGCAAGAGAGGCGCGCGCCAATATTTCGGGCTGGTCGGGCACGGACAAGAGCATTCTTTCCACCCTGCCCAAGACCGAGTTCTTGGGCTATGACGCCATTGCCTGTGAGGGCAAGGTTTTGGCCATTCTCACCGACGAGGGCGCAACCGCCACTGCAAGCGAGGGCGAAATCTCCTTTATCACCGACAAAACCGTATTTTACGGCGAGGGCGGCGGTCAGGTTGGCGACACGGGTAAGGCCGAGGGCGCAACTGTCACGCTTGACATTATCGACACCAAAAAGACCGAGGGCATTTACATTCACCAAGCGCGCATTCTTTCGGGCGAAATCAAGACGGGCGACACCCTTTCTCTTTCCGTAAACGGCGAGAGAAGAGACGCCATCCGTCGCAACCACTCCGCCTGCCATCTGTTGCAGGCCGCCCTGCGCCGCGTTCTCGGAACGCACGTTGAGCAGGCAGGCTCCTACGTGGACGAGCACCGCGTTCGCTTCGACTTCTCCCACTTTGCCGCTATGACCAAGGAGGAGCTTGCCGAGGTTGAGGCGCTGGTCAATGCCGAAATATTGAAGGCCGCTTCTGCCTACACCGAGGTTTGCTCGATTGACGAGGCCAAGAAGAAGGGCGCAATGGCCCTCTTCGGCGAAAAATACGGCGACACCGTTCGCCTTGTGCATATCGGCGAGGGCTCGCTTGAGCTTTGCGGCGGAACGCACGTAGCCAATACGGGCTCTATCGGCCTTTTCCGCATCATTTCCGAATCCTCCGTTGCCGCAGGCGTGCGTCGTATTGAGGGCGCAACGGGCCTTGGCGTTCTTTCGCTGCTTGCCGAGAAGGACGCGCTTCTTGCCGAAACGGCCAAGGAGCTGAAGGCCAACACCGTGCTTGACCTTCCCAAGAGAGCCGCCGCGCTTCATACGGAAATCAAGGAAATGGGCAAGGCGCTGGAAAGCGCCGAGGCCAAGCTTGCAGACGCCAAGCTTTCCTCCCTTCTTTCCTCTGCCAAGCAGGTTGGCAAGGTACGCCTGCTTGCTGAAAAAGTAAGCATAAAGATTGAGGAGGCGCGCGCCATTTGCGACTCCATCAAGGGCAAATACGCCGATATGGTGGCCGTTCTCGCCGTTGTGGACGGCGAAAAGCTGAACTTCGTTGCTTGCTGCGGTGCCGATGCTGTGAAGGCAGGCGCACACGCGGGCAACATCTTAAAGACCGTTTCCGCCATTTGCGAGGGCAAGGGCGGCGGCAGACCCGACAGCGCCATGTCGGGCGGTAAGAATATCGCCAAGGTGGACGAGGCGCTCGCCGAGGCCGCACGTATTCTCGCCGCGTTGGCATAATAGACGCACGGGCTGCTTCGTAAAGAGGCAGCCCGATTTTTATAAAAAGAAAAATACGGATAGAAAGCAAGAAGGGTAAAAAACATGGAATTACAGGGTAAGAAAATCTGCTTTTTAGGGGACAGCATCACCGCAGGAAGCGGCATCTCCTCAATGGACAAAATCTTCTGGAATTTGCTTGCCGAGCGCGAGGGCTGTATCTCGTACGGTCACGGCGTTGGCGCAACGCGCATTGCCTCCCAGAAGAGCTACGGAATGGATAATATCGTCAAGGCGCCAAACAAGGACGAAAACAACGAATATTTCGTAACGCGCGTTCCCGATATGGTAGAGGACGCGGACGCTATCGTGGTTTTCGGCGGCACCAACGATTACGGCCACGGAGACGCAACACTCGGTAGCATGGCCGACCGCACGCCCGAAACCTTTTACGGCGCGATGCACCATCTTTGCATCACCCTGCGCGAGAAATACCCGACGGCGCCCATCGTGATTATGACCCCCCTGCACCGTTGCAGAGAGAATCAGCCTTATAATTCCATCGGCATCCGCAATATGACGAATCTTGCAGGCTACGTTGCCATCATCAAGGAGGTTGCCGCTTACTATGGCCTTCCCGTGCTTGATTTGTACGCCATTCCCGATTTTGAGCCCGAAAATGAGGAAAACCGCCTGCTTTATATGAGGGACGGCTTGCACCCCACCGACGCGGGTCACGAAATTCTTTATAAGTACCTTTCCGCCTTCTTGAAGGCGCTTTAACGGGTTAAAGGAGACATCTGCGTGATAAAAAACATCATATTTGATATAGGCAACGTCTTGGCGGCGTTTCGCTGGCGCGAGGTTTTCATTTCTCTTGGCTTTGATAAGGAGGAAATCGAGGCGCTCGCCGAGGCAACCGTCAAAAGCAACCTCTGGCTTGAGCTTGATCGAAGCGCAAGGCCGGATGCGGACATTATGGAGGACTGCATCGCGGCGGCCCCCGCCTATTCCGATAAAATCCGCCTCTTTTTTTCCCACCTTTCCGAAACGGTGGGCGAATATCCGTATGCGGCCGACTGGATACGGGAGCTGAAGGCGGCGGGCTATCGCGTGTATCTTCTCTCCAATTACGGCAAAACCGTGTATGGCCTGACGCATGCCTCTCTTTCCTTCCTTCCGCTTGTGGACGGCGGCGTTTTTTCCTACGAGGTGAAGTCCGTCAAGCCTGAGCGGTTGATTTACGAAACGCTTTTGAAAAAGTATGACCTTGTGGCAGAGGAATGCCTTTTCTTTGATGACAACCCCTTGAATATCGAGGGGGCAAGGGCGCTGGGTATACACGCCGCCCTTTTCACCGACAAGGCGTCGGCCGAGGCGGAAATTGCGCGGTACGCGCGCGGCCTTGCGGAGTAGATCGCGCCTGAAGGACGGCAAAAAGAGAGATTTGATATGCACCCCAAGGGTCAGGATGCCTTTGGCGGTGCATATTTTTTATGCCAAAGGCGCCCCTCGACAAAAAGCTCTTTACAAACGCCGTTTTTTTTGCTATAATGAGAGTAGAAAATAACGGAGCGCAAGCACCGAAGGAAAGGAAGACCTCCCAATGAAGAAGGTTGTTATCACCATTGCCCGTCAGTACGGAAGCGGCGGCCGCGAGATAGGAGAGCGCGTTGCAGAGCTTCTTTCCATTCCCAATTATGACAAGGAGCTGATTCGCCTTGCCGTTGCGGACGATGAAACCTTGACCGAGGAGGACGCGCACATGGTGGACGAGCGCGCCACCAATAGCCTTCTTTATACCTTGGCGATGGGCTCCAATATGTATAGCGTTGCGCACGGTGTGCCGCACACGCCGCCCCTGAACGACAGGCTTTTTATCAAGCAGTCCGAGGTCATTCGTAAGGCAGCCGAGGACGGTAGCTGTGTTATCGTGGGCCGTTGCGGTGACTACGTATTGCGCGAGGAGCCCGCGCGCCTTTCCGTATTTATTTATGCGGACTTGGAGTCGCGCAAGAAGCGCGTTGCCGAAAGGCACGCCCTTTCGCTTGATGCGGCCTTGGAGGTTATCAATAAAACCGACCGCCGCCGCTCCACCTATTACAATTTCTACACGGGCAGAAAATGGGGTCGATACGATAACTATCACCTCGCCCTTGACAGCGCCGTTTTGGGCGTGGAGGGTACGGCTCAAATCATCGCCGAGATGGCCAAGCAGAAAATGATGCAGGAATAATTTATCGCCCTTGCCCTTCGGAGCAAGGGCGATTTTAAGTGGCGGCTTGCGGATAAAAGCGCGGCCTTTGCGGCTTTCCTGCCGCGCCAACGCGTGACAAATAAGAATGTAACGGAGCTTAAAGCAATGAACAACAAGAGGCTCTTACCTTACGGAATGTATATTTTGTCCTTACTGATTTGGGGCACAAACGGTTTTTTGGTTTCGCATATATCGCTGTCAAGCAGTCAGATTGTTCTGATGCGAACGCTCATCGGCGGCGTTTTGCTCACCTGTCTGGTTTTGCTTTTTGGGGGCTTTGACAGGAAAAGCATTCGTGCAGACAGAGTGCCGCTTCTCTTGGGAGGCGTCGCACTCGGCTTGAACTGGATTGCTCTTTTTGAAGCATACAGGGTACTGAACGTGAGCCTTGCAACGCTGATTTACTACGTGGGGCCCATTCTCGTTTTGTTGCTTTCCCCCATCCTGTTTCGCGAAAGGCTTACGGGAAGAAGGGTGATTTCTGTTCTCGCCGTTGCAGTTGGCATCGTCCTTATAAGCGGAAGCATCGCTAGTGCGGGAATGAATCCTTTAGGGGTGCTTGCGGCGGCCCTTTCGGCCATTTTTTATGCGGCATTGATTATTTTTAATAAGCGGATTGTAAGCACAAGTGGGATGCAGACGGCGGCCATCGAGCTTGACGTTGCTTTTGCGGTTGTGCTCATATACACGCTGTGCACCGCAGGTTTTCCGCATATAACGGTGGGCGATTTGCCGTACGTTGCGGCGCTCGGCTTTGTCAATACGGCTCTTGCCTATTTGCTCTATTTTTCGGGCCTGCAAAAGCTGTCCGCGCAATCGGCCGCCCTCATCAGCTATCTTGATCCGGTTGCGGCGCTTTTGTGCTCAGCGCTACTGCTTCACGAGACAATGACGCCGATGCAGGTTGTCGGTGCGGTGCTGATTATCGGCGGCGCAATGCTTGGCGAAATAAAGCGGCAAAAATCCGGTTTGGAGAATCGACTATGAATAGCGTAAATAAAACACTGTACATCCCCCTATACGGAAAGTCATTCGTGAGCAAGAAGGGCTTGTTCCTTGCTGATAAAAAGGCCGAAGAAATTTGGGAGGCGGAGGGCTTTTCTCTCAAGGGAAAAGCAAGCTCTAAATGGCTTGCATACTATATGGGCATTCGTTCTGCCGTGTTTGACGAATGGGCAAAGCAGCAAATGGCGGCGGTGCCGGATGCCGTGGTTCTTCATATCGGTTGCACTTGGCTACTCGCAATGAGCCCCCCTTTCTTAACAACGCAAAAAAGCAAGATTCCGACTTTTCACACCCTTCGGGGCGTTTCGTGAAATCGGTGGAAAAGAAAAGGAGAACAAAATGAAAATATACGATATTTCACAAGAGGTGTTTGGCTGTCAGGTGTACCCGGGCGACCCTGCGCCGAAGAGGCACTTGATCAGCTCCATTGAGTCGGGCGGCGTCTGCAATTTGACGGCCTTTGAAATGTGCGCCCACAACGGAACGCATATGGATGCGCCGCTTCATTTTATAAAAAACGGCAAGGCTGTCGGTCAGATCGGTTTAGAGGCCACCGT
>JBGVMO010000038.1:0-3890 GCA_045124835.1 Eubacteriales bacterium | reverse complement strand
GGATGCGAGGATGCAAAAGCTCTTGAATTACATTGCAAAATATGATATAATATTTTCGAAGGGAGTGATTGTATGGCTAAAAACTATTTATTGATATATTCAGAGCAACTTGCAATAGAAATAGAGTTGCTATGTCAAAATATAAAAGCTCCATCCAACACTCTTTTCCAAATCCGCAAGAGCTCAAGTAGTGTGTACGCAAATATTCGGGAAGCAAATTACGGACAGAGCAAAGCAGATATGCTTTCAAAATTTGAAATAGCTCTCAAAGAATGTAGTGAAACCGAAGGTTGGCTACAATTGTTGTTCAACACAAATGGTATTGACGAAGAAACATATAAAAACTACAGAAATCTTTGCGGTCGTATCAGACGAATGTTGATTGCAAGCTGTAAAACGCTAAAGGAGAATGCGAAATGATAGAGAGTGTTTTGTTAGAAGCCGAAAATTTTAACTTGTCATTAGACTTTCAAGTGTTTGAATCGGATATTGCATGCCCATCCAATACGATTTTATCGATTTGTGTTTCGAGTAGCGGATTTTCTGCATCCACAACAATGGACATTGATATAAAAGCATTTTGCAATTTCTGTAACGAATTGGAAATCGTATACAATACATTAAAAGGCTCCGCCAAAATCCAAGAACCGTACGGAAACCAATACATTCTCTTTTCGGTAGATCGTCTTGGCCACATTATGATTTCTGGTTTTTTGGGTTCTCAGGGTTCAAACGGCTTTTGGCAAGAATTAAAATTTGAAAATTGTATTGATCAAACCTATTTTTCGAGTTTTCTTAAAAGGTTAACCAATTTTACGGTGCAATTTAAGAAGTGATCATCGTATGCTGTTGACCTTTTGTTCGCTTTTACCTCGATTTTTGACCTTTTATCACGTTTAAGCCAAACAAAAAGCACGCCAATCGGCGTGCTTTTTGTTTGGCAGGGGCGCAAGGTTATGATGAAATCTGCCAAGTGCAAAGCACTTGGTCAGAGGGCGAGGCTGACAGTTGCCGCGCAACTGTTGCGCCCACTACAAAAAATCCAAGTCGAAAGACTTGGATTTTTTCATTTGTGCCGCAGGCACAACATCATTTGCGTGCAACGCACGCAAACGGAACGAAACCGTCTACGCGAGCCGCCGGCTATCAAATCCTGAGGTTAACCGTGGCGATGCTGCTATAACTGATAAAGCCCGAGAGGCCCTTATGGAGGCGCGGCTCTTCCAGCTCCTCGATACAGCTTATCTCGCCATTAAGATACGCATTGATAAGCATAATCGCGGTATCGCATCTGGCGATAACGCCGCCGTAGCGAACGTCAAGATTTTGCCAGCCGAACGGCTTATTGTTTTTAAGCCACGCGGCTCTATGCGAAAGGCGGACGCGCTCTGTCTTTTCCTTCAAAAGCGGCAGATAGGTTTCGGCAAGCGCCTTTAAGGCTGCCGTATCGCCTGCCTTATAGGCAGGAACGAGGTTTTCGGCGATATAGGTCTTGGTTGCTAAGTAATCAAGGGCACGGTAGGCGTGTTCATAGAGATAGCCCCAAGCGCCGTCCTTCTCTTTATCTTGGTAGAGCTTTGCCGTTTCGGCGTAATGGCCCGACATTTTTTTCTTGAAAAGATGGCTATCGTAGAGCCCCTCCAGAACATCCTGCCAAAAGAGCGGCTTGCCGAAGAAATGCTCGCCAAGGCTCTTGTAATCCAAGGTGTTCTCAAAGTCATTGTGGTAATAGCTCATTTTGTAGAACAGCTCGTAGCTACCGCCTGTTGTGGCTTCAAATCTCGATTTAAGCTGTTCTTCCGTGGCGCCGGGGTTATAGCACATCTCCGCAAAGAAGGAAAGGCCGTAGAGATTGGCAAAGATATCACATTCGGCATTGTCGTCACGCCAGACGGTGAAGATTGCCTCACGCACGCCGCTTTCGCGGCAGGCATCAAGGGAAAAGCGCGTGGACTTCATCATATAGTTATGCTCGGGGAAATGACCCGTCCAGCCCCAAGCGCCGCCCGCGAACAAAATTTTTCTATCAAGCGCACGGTGCTTTTCCAGCATATACCCATCGCACTCGGGGGCTTCGCCGTAATGCCAGAAAACCAGCTCCACCTCCTTGGGAATGCGGCTCTTGACCTCCTCTAAAACAACCGTTTCTCTATCGTAATAGGAAACGCCGCTGACGCTGCAAATGCGGAAGTACATATCGCTCCACATCATCGGCGTTAAGCCGTATTTATTGGTGATGGAAATGAGGCGCTCCATAAACTCATTGAAGATTTCAAAGGGCGGAACGTAGCCGTGTCTATTCAGGAAGTTGCCGCGGCCCATATCCCATGCCTCATCCATACCGATATGGATTCTCTTTGAGCGAAGGGCGCCCGATACGGTGGCAATCAGCTTCTCCACGAAGGCAAAGGTTGCCTCCTCTCTGGCAAGAAGAACGCTTGACGTATCCTTGATGCCTGCCGCCTCAGGCCAAATCAGGTACTTTTCCATATGCCCATAGCATTCAATACAGGGAATCACCTCAATGCCGTAAGCAAAGGCGTAATCGTCTATCTCTTGAAGCTGCTTTTTGGTGTATCTGCCGCGCATATAGCCAAAATAAGGTCTGTCCTCAAGCTCAATAACGTCCTCGGTATAGAGCAAGATGGAGCTATAACCCATTAAAGCAAGACGGTCAAGCAGGCGCTCTGCCGACTCCACCGAGGGAACGGCGGCACGGGAGGCGTCTATCATCGTGGAAACATTGACGAAAAAGCCGTCCTCAACAATTTCAAACGATGCGGATTTTTTCAAATTTTCAAGAAGAAGGCCAATGCCGCGATACAGCTGCACCCTTTCGCGATAATAGATAACCGCCGCTCCGTTTTGATAGGAAACGCCGATTTTTTCGCCCTTCTCTGCCGTGACGGTGATACCGTCCTCGGCGATTTCATAGCCGAGCGTTGCGGCAAGGCGCTCTATTCCGCAACGAAATTCCTCGTTAACCTTAAAATTCAGCTTCATATGAATGACCGTTGCTTTCGCTTCTGCGAAAGCTTCCTTTCTTTTTGGATTTGGGGAAAAGGGGTAGACAGGCAAAAGTGAAGAAAAGCAAAATTGCGGAGCAATTTACTTTCGTGAAGAGCCAAAGAGAATCAATCCTCGTTCGTGCTTCCCCACTCCACGCGGGCAGAGCAACCGTCAAGCCAGCCGTCATCCCAGCCGGAAGGCTTTTCCTTGGCGGCACAGCGGATGACCCTGAGGTCATAGCAGCCCTCAAAGACGGCCTTGCCCATATGGGCAACGCTTTCGGGGATAAAGGCGTCAAATAGGTCGCGGCAATAGGAAAAGGCACCGCCTCCGATGGCTCGCAACGCCTGCGGCAGCTCGATGACGGCGAGAAATTTGCAGCAGGAATAGGCCCCGTCCGCAATTTCGGTGACGATATGCGGCACAGCGACTGAGCCGCGCAGGGCAATATCGCGGATGTTCTTGACGGTTTTGATGCGAAGCCCATCCTCGTTTTCCTCATATTCATAGGAGGCCATCAAATCGTAAATCTGCGTTTTGGAAAGGGCGGAAAGCGGCTTTTCCTCGTATCCGCAAAACTGACAGGAGGAAGCCCCCTTTTCAAGCTGCGGCATTCCGCACATGGCACAAATTTTCATAGCACCTCTCCTTTTTCTTTTACTGCTTATATTCTAACACAGATGCGTCCTTAAAGTCAAGAAGAGGTTACGCAGAATTTGCCCCTGCCACAATAGCCGAATGAAGAAAAAAGCCATTTGCATCTGCAAATGGCTTTTTGTTGGATTTTTTTCAACTTCATTTAACAGTGAAGGTACAGTAGACGTCACCCGTGATTTTGATATAATAGCGGGCATTACGGCTGGGCTTGAAGGTGACCTTTT
>JBGVMO010000037.1:0-5192 GCA_045124835.1 Eubacteriales bacterium | reverse complement strand
AAGAAAGACAACGCAAAAGTTGCAACGCAAAAGTCGCAACGCAAAAGCCGCAACGCAAAAGAAAGCGGATGAAGAGAAAGGAGAAACCTGCAAGGCTTCGTAGGGCTTTTGTCAGAATGCACAAAAACAAAAAGCGCCCTTTGTTGTATTTGAACGAAATGTTAAATTTTGCTTGACATTGCCCCTTTGCAATGATAAAATGATATTACTAAATAAACCCTTTAATAAAGGGCGATTAATTTGGAGGGACATATGAAAAAACGCATTTTCAGCCTGCTTCTTATCGTTTGCCTCTTGGTTACGGGCCTCCCCGTTATGGGAACCGTTGCCGCTGCAAGCGAAGAGGCAAGTGAGCCGTACGATTACAGTAAGCTGTACGTAACGGACAATTTGCTTGGCCTTTATACCGCCTACAAGGGAGACTCTTCCTTTGACGCGGCAAATAAGCTTTGGAAGGACCTTTCCGGCAAGGGAAATGACGCCACCGTTGGCGGCACCTGGACGGAAAACGCATACGGCGGCTACGGCTACGATCTCGGCGCCGTCGACAACAATTATCTGTTGACCTTCCCGTCGAACGTTCTGCCGACCGACGCATATGAAATGGAGATAGTTGCTTCCGTTCGCGGCCTCACCCTGAACGGTGACGGCGTGACGCAGCTGGAGTCCAACGGCAAATACAACACCGTTGCGGGCTTCTCCCTTGGCCGTTTCCGCGCATTCTTCTGGTTTGGCCCCAAGGGCGGCAATAACCGCTATGAGAATGCCTTTGTCCATATGATAACGGAAGCCGACAGCGCCACTGCTGATGGCTGGAGTGCTTGCGGAACTGCTTCGGGCAACTGGAACAACGTTACGACCATTTGGCAGAGTGACACCTCCATTATCAATGGCGGCATCGTTTTGAAGACGGCGAACAGCAAGTACAATTACACCTTCTTCAAGAACGGTGCAAATTGCACGCCGACCACGAACACCTCTTGCGCCGTTACCGAGGGAAGCGCATATCAGGGCAACTTTATTTTGTTCCGCTCTGTTCCCGCAACCGTATATTCTGTTCGTGTATACAGCAAGGAATTGACCGTTGCACAGAAGGCACAGAACCATTTTGCTGACCTTGCCGCATTCTATCAGCTGGATATGACGGGCTTTGATGACCTGTCTGCAGAAGCCAAGGTGGGTCTTTATTCCGCCCTTTATACCTTTGAGCTTTCTGCCGATGCATATGCGGCAACCAAGAAGGCCGTTGAGGATCAGGTAAAGCTCTTCCTTGACAGAGCCGGAGTTGATTACGCATCTCTGTACGTAAAGAGGGGCCTTGTCGGTCTTTATACCGCTTTTCTTGGCGATACCTCCGTCAACTTGGCAACGGGTGAATGGAAGAACGGCGTTGAGAATGGCCTTTCCGCAACCATCACGAGCGCTGGCGATTGGACGCTTGGAAAGCTCGGCTCCGTTGGCTACGATGCAGCCACCGTCAGAATTGATACGGCAGGAACGGCAACCAACAACCGCTCCATTCAGCTGCCTCTTGCCTATAACGGCGCAAATTTCACGGTTGAAGCGTTTGTAAATTGGCGCATGGTTCTGGATGACACGGGCGCTCGCCCTACCTTTAAGAACGGAACCACGAGCCATACCGGCGTTGAAGCCTTCCGCTTCGGCAGAATGGGCTCCTTCTGCTATAACACCGGCACGATGGGCTTCCGTTGGCTCTATTCCGACTGGACCTGCTCTCTGATTGAAAGCAAAAAAGCGGCAGACGGTATTGACCTTAACCCCAACCGTCCTTACACTTCAAACGGCGTAGTTCAGCCCAACTCTCTCTATCGTAACTATTACGATACGGGTAAGGTATATAACCATGCAGGCTATTATACCACCACCTTCAAGGATGTTAACGCAGTAGGCGTTCTCGCCTTCACCAAGGCAACCAACACCGCAGGTGACGAAAGTTATGGAACCTACACCCAGAAGAGTGCACCTGCCACCATCGCAACCATCACCAAGGCACAGATCGATATGCTGAATGCTGAGACCTATACCTATCTTGATGCAAACGGTGACGAGAAGACCTGGAACAAGTATACGGACTCCGGCTTAAAGACGAAGTACGGCTTGCACCAGTTCACCATCTTTAACGAATCTCCCGCTTACGTTTACGCCGTTCGCGTATACAATGGCGCCCTGACCGATGCAGAGAAGGATATGAACCTCTTCGTTGACATCTCTGCCTTCTACGGTGTTGATCTGACTGCGTTTGCCGAGCTTTCCAACGAGCGCAAGGCTTTCGTTGTAAGCGCCCTCCTTCCCGAAATGAAGGGGTACAATATGCAAACGAACGATCTGGATGCATACTTTGCTGATGCCGCCGCCATTTCCGAGCGCGTCGAGGGCTATCTTGGCGCATTCAAGACCGGCTCCGCGAAGAATGCATACGATATGCTCTTCGTTGGTGCGGACGGAAGCGAGACCGCAAACGGCGGTAAGCTCCTCTTCCTCTATACCGCATATGCGGCAACCAACTCTGCAAACCTTGAGTATGGCATCTGGTTTGATAAGGTTGGCTCAGGTGACGCTGCCTTTATCAGCCAGGCAACCAAGCAAAGCACCTACACGCCCGTTTGGACCTCTCGCGGTGACAACGGCGTTGGCTATGACGTTTACGCAGGCCAGCTGAAGGCAGACGGAACCATTGATATTTCCGCTTATTACAGCTTCGCGGCCAGCGGCCAGTATAATGACGCAGGCTTTGGCGCTTCTTGGGGCACTCGCTTGAATCTGCCCTTGAACGTTCTTCTTTCCTTGAACGATGGCGACTACACCTTGGACTATGTTTCCGAGTACGGTCAGCTGAAGGTGAAGAACGAGGACGGAACGGGTGATGCGGACATTACTGAATACAACCGCAACCTCGGCTTCCGCCACTATGCGCTTGGTATCGGCTCCTTCGTATCGGCTGTTGCTCTTGGCAACGGTAAGGATTACGGCGGTGTTAACTGGGGTCGTTGGGCCTTCGTTAAGACCGGCTGGGATACCGGTAGCTATAACAACATCCAGCTTTATAAGGATAGCAAGACCTACACGAGCTACGATAAAATAGTCACCAACACCATCACCCGTACCCGTACGAACGATGTGACCTTTGATGTGTACGCCTTCTACGAGGTAGACGCAAACGGCGATATCGTTGGAAGCGAGCCTATCGCTATGCTTTCCAAGTCCACTTGGAGCAATGCGTATGTAGAGGCTCCTTCGGTCGATTCTGTGTATACCGTTGCTACCTCTGCAACCGCAGACGGTAAGGACGTTCTTTACACCTTCACCGCCAAGGATGGCGAAGCGCTTGCCATTATTGCAAACGCCTCCAATAAGAATCTGAAGGATGCCGAATACGGCTTCCGCGCCAACATTTACAACGAGCATTTCAGCGCCCTGCTTGGCAAGACCTTCGTTGTGAAGGAAGAAACCCGTACCACCGATAAGATCGTGATGGGACTCTTTGGAGACGGTGTTGCCAATATGTCGGGTACCTATTACACCGATTCTTGGGCCGCAACCTCCACCTCCGCGACCAATCTTTCCTATTCGCACCTGTCGAGAAACATTTATTTTGAAGATAGCAGCTTCAACACCTTCTCTCTGTTCAACCTTTATCCCACCACCGCATACAGCGTTCGTATGTATAGCAGCGCCTTGACCGAGGCAGAGAATCTGCAAAACCATTTTGCAGACGTCTGCGCTTACTACGAGCTGGATATTGAGGCATTCAGCGAGGTTGATGCAGAGTATAAGCCTGCATTCTACGAAATGTTTAAGGACGTTGTTCTTGGCGAGGCTGATAAGGCCGAGCTGCAGGCAAAGATTGACGAATTTCTTACCGAAACTGAAAAGCCCGTTATCGAGGGCATTGCAGACGGAGATAGCATTTACTTCACCACTACCTTTACCGTAACCGATAACGGTATTATCAAGAGCGTAGAGCTCAAGACCGGTGACGGCGAGTTTGCTCTTATGCAGGCTCCCTATACGCTTGCAGGCGGTGCTTCGGTTGTATATACCGTTCGCGTAACCGACCTTGCAGGCAACGTCACCACCGCTTCTATCACCGTGAAGGCGCTTGCCGAGCTTGATGACAGCATTGAGTCCTTGACGAAGGAAACTGTTAAGACCTCCGATAAGGCCGCCGTACTTGCCGTTAAGGCCTCCATTGAGGCTATCGACGCTTCGGGCGCCAACGCAGACGAAAAGGCATTCCTTGATGGTGTTCTTGCCAAGTGCGAGGAGCTGCTTGCCGCAATCGATGCCATCGTTGCCGAATACGAAGAGCTTATCGGCGCGCTTGACGGCAAGGAAGCAGGAAATGTCAACTCCGACGATAAGGCCGCTATCGAGGCGGTAATCGCTGATATCGATGCGTTGATTGTCAAGGGCAATCTGACCGCCGAAGAGATTGAAGCGCTCAACGGTGTAAAGACAACCGCAAATGAGCTTCTCGTCGTTATCAAGGCCGCCGCGGATGCATTCAAGGCAGTTGTTGATGCCGCTGATTTCTCGGTAGATACCATTAAAGCAACGGATGCCGCAGCGCTTGTCGCTCTGAAGGCACAAATTGACCTGCTTCCCGTAGACAATCTGACTGCGGCAGAGCTTGAACAGCTTGCCGAGATTGAAGCGCTCATTCTCGCTTGCGAGGAAAAGATTGCTTCCGTTGAAGCCGATTTGGCTCTCATCGACGAGGCGCTTGCAGGCTTGACCGCCGATAACGTTAAGACCACCGATAAGACCCTGCTTTCCGCTGCGCTCGTCAAGGCTGAGGCCCTTTTGGATGGCGATAACCTTGCCGATGACGAAAGCCTTGCGCTTGCAACCAAGAAGGGAACCCTTGAGGCGCTTCTCGCCGTTATCGACGAGGCGCTTGCAGAAAAGGCAAGAATTGAATCTGCCATTTCCGCACTGCCCGATACGAGCGTGAAATCCTCCGACAAGGCCGCACTTGAAGCCTTGGAGACGGATATTGCCGCTCTCATCGCCGAGGGTCATCTCTCTGCCGAAGAAGTAGCCGCAATGAACGCGCTTTCCGAGACTGTTGATGCACGCCTTGCTAAGATTGCAGCGGTTGCCGCTGAAATCGAAGCAATCGAGGATGCCGCCATCTATGAGGCTGATACCGTTAAGGTAGCAGATAAGGC
>JBGVMO010000036.1:0-16514 GCA_045124835.1 Eubacteriales bacterium | reverse complement strand
TAACAAAAGAACTTGATGCTTTTCTAACACAAAGCCGTCCTTAACGAAGGGAACCTCGGCCAAGGAGTGCGCTTCGTCAATGAGATAGGCCGTAAAATCGGTGGAATACGGGGGCTGTATTACACAAACCTTCATAGCATTCTCCCTTTCTGTAAACAAAAGCTTACATTTTCACAAGCATCCGCTTTTGCTCTCGTTATTTTTTAATCTTGGCTCTGGCCACGCGCACGCAGGTGGAGGTGCCGTAGGGATAGCCCGTTGCGCCAAGGGAAAAGATGCCGTTCCCCTGCGCGAAGGTCAGCGCTTCTCCGTTATCCAGCCACTCGACAGACGCAATTTCCTCGTTTACACCGCGGAAGGTGAAATCGTTTTCCTCGCCCTCGTTGACGGTCACGTTCTCGTTGCCCGTTCTGCCAAGACCGTGAATAAAGAAATAGAGATAGTCCTCCGTGCGCAAAACGAAATTCTTTTCGTTCTTGCAGGTGGCAGGATGGGGCTTTCCGTTGTAGATTGCCTCAGCATTCAGCCGCATCCACTTGCCCACTAAGCGCATCAGCTCGCGCTGGAAGGGCTCAATGCCGCCCTGCGCGGTCGGGCCGATATTCAGAAGCAGATTGGCGCCGACGCGGCGACAATGGCAAAGCGTTTCAATCAGCTGAGCAGGGGACTTATAGTTAAAATCAAGCTCGCCAATGCCCCAATGGTCGTTGATGGTGTAGCACATTTCAGCGGCCAGATACTTTGGCCAGCCGTCCTTGTCAAGCGCGCAGGGCCTGCCCTGCTCAAAGGTTACCGAGTCAATCTCAGGGTGTCCTGCCTCGCCGCGCGCGGAAAGGCCCGTGTTGTTGACGATGATGGCATCGGGCTGATGGCGGCGAATCGTGCCGTAAAGCTCGCTTTCCTTCCAATCCGCCCCCTTCTTGCTCCAGTTTCCGTCAAACCAAAGACCGCCGATTTTGCCGTAATTCGTGCAAAGCACCTCGACACTCTTACGCAGATATTCCAAATACTCATCAAAATTCTCGTTGAAGCTCTTCTGATACCAGTCAAGCGTGGTATGATAAAAGAAGGGGATGATGCCGTGCTTGTTGCAGGCGTCAACAAACTCGCGGATAAGGTCGCGCCCTGCGGCAGAATGGGGGGCGTCAAAATCGCAAAGCCCCTTGGTATCGTAAAGAGAAAATCCCTCGTGGTGACGGGTGGTCAAAACAATATAGGTACAGCCTGCCTCCTTGGCCGTCAGCACCAGCTCTTCAGCATCAAAATCCTCTGCTGTAAAGGTATCCTTCAGCTTTTGGTAGTCCTCCATTTTGCGACCGTGAACGGCATAGGTCCATTCGCCCATACCAAGCTGAGAATACAGGCCCCAATGCACGAACATACCAAAGCCAAGCTTTTCAAAATCCGCAATGCGTTTTTCGGGAATCGGTACCATAATAGGTTCTCCTTCAAGCTTTATTCATAGTTTCATTATAGCAAGCCTACCGAAAAAGTCAAGCATTCTCTTGCTTTTCGCGGTGCTTTTCTTTTTTCATACCGCGCCAGATGACGCCGTAGACGAAAACGCCCACAAGGGGAAAGAGCATACCGCAAAGCATACCCATTTTCATCCCCAGCTGCTCAGGAGAAAGAGCAAGAGACTCTGCCAAGGGCAAAAGCGCGGTGCTTCCCATAACGGTATCCGTCACAATGCCCAAAAGCTGCGGCACCACCGAGGCGCCCAAGTCGCCCCCTGCCGCCATCAAGGCGTAAATAAAAACGCCGCCCTTGGGGTATCTTTCCGAGGCAACCACCAAGGTGCCCGGCCAAAGAAGCGCGGTGCAAAAGCCCGTCATCGCACAGGCAATAAGGCCAAGCCACGAAAACGGCGAAAGCGCCGCCAAGAGATAACAAAGCGTGGCTCCCA
Organism: Eubacteriales bacterium; assembly: GCA_045124835.1. Taxonomy (GTDB): domain Bacteria; phylum Bacillota; class Clostridia; order Oscillospirales; family CAG-272; genus UBA1740. Next base: position 14,608 of record JBGVMO010000036.1, on the reverse strand, counting down.
AGGAGCCAAGGGTTAAAACCCTGCCAAGATTCTTACCAAATTTACCGTATAGGGTACGGCCAAGCCCCAGCATCACACCGAACAGAGCAACGCCAAACAGGTCGCCCCACACCTTTGGAATCCCCAGCGCCGCCTCCAAATACCCCGAGCTCCATTGAGACATGGTGCATTCGGCAGCACCGCCGAGAAAAATTGCCAAAAAGCAAAGCCAAACGCCGCCCTGCGAGAGAAGGCGCAGGCTACCCGTTGCTTTTTGGGGCGTCTCCATCGGGGGAATCTCACTTCCCGCAAAAAGAAAAGCGGAAGCGGCAGGAATAAGCGCAAGTCCAAGGGCAAGCCATTGCCAAGCACCGCCGCCAAGCAACAGCAAAAACAGGGTGCTGACAGCAATAACCCCCATCACACCCCAAGCGTACACCGAATGGAGCTTGCTCATTTCTCGGTCGGGATCCTTGGCAGGCAAGGCGGCAATGACGGGGCTGATAAGCACCTCCGCAAGACCGCAGGCCGCCGAGAAAATCACCGTGCCGACAACGAGCCCCGCATACACCTGTTCCTTCCACAAAAAAGGCACGAGGGCGTATACGAGAAAGCCGAAAACGGCAATCACGGGAATGGATTTCACCGTTTTGGCAATGTTGAAGCGATGGGAAAAGAAGGAAAAAATCAGGTCTACCATCAACTGCGTGGCAAAGTTCAACAAAACCAAAAGGCCCAAAAGCGAATAGGAAATGCCGTACAGCGAACGAAAGGTGAGAAAGAGAACGGGGGAAAGGTTTGCCGCGGCAGACATGGTCAAGCTTGCGCTATAACAGGCGAGCTTGAGCCTTCGAATTTTCTGAGGTGTCATAGCTGTATCCTTTTGTCAATAATTGTTTACATATCAGGCTCTACCAGCGTGCGATAGATGGCTTCTCGCTGTGCAAAGGACAAGCCTGCTATATCCTGTAAAAAGGTGTCTGCCTTTTGGCGAAGGGTTTTACCCGAGAGTGCCATAAGCGCCTCCCAGAAACAACGGAACTCCCCATAGTTACGGGTGCGCGTTCCCCAAACCGACAGGCTGGTAAATTCATAATCATCAATAAGCTGTGTCTCGTTCATACCAAGAAAGGCACCGAGAATGAGGGCAAAGGTGCCCGTTCTGTCCGCACCGCCCCAGCAATGAAAATAGATGGGATAGTGCAAGGGGTCAGCAAGCACCTCAAAAAACGCCCTGACGCTGTCGGCGTTCTCCTTCTTGAATACCTGCGTATAAGGAACACAGGGTACTAAAATGCGAGAAATGCCCAAGGCCTCAGCGGCGGTAAAATCCACCTTTCCTATTGCCTCGCCCCGCATATCAAGCTCGGTGCGAATACCAAGGCGGCAAAGCGCCTCGGCACCCTGCTTTGTCAGATGCCCGTGCAGCTCAAATTCACCGCCACGGTACAAAAGCCCCTGACGAATGCGGCCGCCCTCCACCGCATAGCCGCCCATATCTCTCACGTTCGAGATAGCTTCAATCCACATACAGCGCGGCAGGGCGGCTTCTGTGGTGAAGGAGAAGACTGCGCTTTGCTTCCCGTTTTTCCGAACACACCAAAAATACCTTGTTGCAGCCTTCAGGTTATATACCGCAAGGCTTCCCTCCTCCGTCATATAGGCGGCGGCGCCCGTCATATCGGGAGATTCGGACACAAGCAGACAGTAAAGTGCCCCCTTGGCCGCCTCCTCTCCGTCTTGCAGGCGCTCTTCCCAAGAGAAGCGCACGGGAAGCGGTTGGGTACTGTCCTTTTCCTCTCGCTTTAAATCATACCAACGAAACGTTAAGCCTCCATCCATCGCCCTGCGGCGCGGCTCGTCTGCCAAAAAAGCCCGTTGCGTCTCGCTTTGCAGTGAAACGGTTGCGCCCTCACGGGGATACTTCAGCACTATCATAACGGCATCCTTTCTTTCTATACGACAGCGAAGGCGTATTCCGCCGACGCAAATCCTTGCGTCATGGTGATGTCGCGGCGGCGCTTGCCGCCCCTTTCCTTTTCTTTTTTCATTATACACCACCCTTTTGCCTTTGTCAATTCATTCAGAAGAAGCGCAAGGCTTAAATTTTTTTGCAAGCAAAAAGGACTGTCTTACCAATCGGCAAGACAGTCCTCCGTTTTTGCCTGCTCTCCCCTTTGGCGAGAGCAAGCAGTCTTTATTTATTCCCCAAAGCCCACGTAGGCGTCAAGCAGCACGGAGTAAAGATCAAGCTCCGCGTTTTCGGTGTAGCCCTCAAGGGCATTGCTCTCTGCCGTCAAGGCGGAGGCATAGTCTATCTCCATAATCATCCGGTTATGGATCTTCGAGTCGCTGTATTCGCCTTCCATCTTGCTTTCCATGCTGACAGGGCCCTTTTCAGTTACGCCGATATTGACGAAGGTGCTATGCATTCCGGAATCCTTGGCTTCCGTATCGAAGTCAGGCAGCTTCATTCCTATATGCATATAGGCAACGCCGTCTTCCTTGCTATACTTGGCCAAGCCGCTCATCAAAATCATCGAGATCTCCAAGCCGCCGCCAAACGGTGTGTAGGGGGCAGAAATACACGTCTCGTCTACGTGGCCAAGCGCCTCCAAAACAGCCTCAACGTACTCTTCCTTGGACGCAAAGGTGGTGTATTCCTTAGTGACGGTAGCCTCGCCAAGAGCCTCCTCGCCCTCTGCCAAGCTCTCTTCTACTCTGCCGTAATACACGCCGTTCTCCACGCCGAACAAAAGCAAGATATCATGCTTCTGCTTTTGGTATACGGGCGTCAGGGGCGCATCCTCAGAGGCCATATAGGAGTCATAGTATACCAAATCCCGCTCTGCCGTATAAACCAAGGAGAAGAAAAGGTCCTCGCCGATGCGCTTTACGTTATAGGTTGCCTTGGCCTTATAGATCGACTTTTCATCATAGGTGGCCTCGATTTTCTCTGTCGCGCCGTCGGGCGTATATTGCCACTCCACCTTATCCTCTTCGTTCATCTCGGACTCTGCCGTAACGGTGAAATCGCCAATGCTTTCATAATCCTTATTGGCGGCATAAAAATTGTCAAAGGAGGCTTTCAAGAGCGTATAAAACTCATCCTGCGTGATTGCCGCGGCGCCCTCGTTACAGCTTACAAGCCCCAAAGCCGCCGTGCAAAGCATACACACCGCCAATACCGTTACCAATAATTTTTTCGTTAAAGTCTTCATAAAAAATCTTCCTTTCTGTCTTTTCATTTAAGGTATATATTTATTTCGCCGCCAAGAGCGCCTCAATTGCCTGCTCGGTGGCGTCTTCTGTATAGGTGATAAACTCGGCAAGCACCTTCTTACCGATTTCAAGATAATCCATGGCGAGAACCTTTTGAATTTTTCTGTCCCGCACATCCTTGGGCACGTTGTAAATCATCATAATGGCACCAAGCGCACCCGCGATACGCACGTCAAGCGGCGCGGAATTTTCCGTTGGCATCATCGTGGCAAACTCAATGCCCGATACCAGCATTTCTGCCTCGCGGTAGTTGACCTCCGTCCAGCCCTCGCAGTACACGCCGAAAATATCCTTGGCCTTCTTGGCATCGTTGTCACGGATGATCGCGAGGGTCTTAGGGTGCGTGTAAGCGGCGAGATAAAAATCCTTGCCAATCTCGCTTTCCTCGCAAATGGCGGTCATCGCCGTCAGCTCCAGACACAGCGAGAGAAGAGAGCTGTACCCTTCCCCCGTTTCTCGCTCTATCATTTTACGCTGAAAGTCGCAAAGCATTTCCACCAAAATCGCCAAAATATGCTCCTTTGTTGGAAAATAGTAGGTCAGGTTTCCCGTGCTGATGCCTAACTCCTGACAAATTGCCTTGGCAGAGGTTTTGTCACACCCTCTTTCTAAAAACATCTTCAATGCCACCTGAACAATTTCAAGTCTTGTGGTGTTCGCCCGTCTTTTCACCGTATTCATCACCCCCTGATAAAGCGACTGCGGCAGAAGCTCGCCTATGCGGCCGCCGACTCTCTTTTCTCTTTGGCCCGCCTATTCTCTCTTTTCTTTTCGGCTTTTCTTTTCTGCGCGATGTATGTTTGTTCTCTTTTGCGTCCGTTTTTCTTCGATTTAGCACGCGTACTAATTTAGTACTAATGCTATTTTAGCATATGTGCTAAAATTTGTCAATAGCTTTTGAAAAAATTTTATTTTTCCGTAAATTCCGCTAAAAAGAAAAGCCGTTCAAGGCCCAAAGCCTTGAACGGCAACGCACTCTCGCGCTATACGCAGTATTGGCGAGGCGCTTTTTTCCTCAGAGCAGCTTTTCCAGCGTTTCTCCCTCGCCGATGTAGGCGGTGGCAAGCGCCTTCATTTCCTCGTGCCCGTAATTGTTTTTATCGTAAATTCCTACGGTTTGCAACCCCATTTTTCTTGCCGTCTTCAAGGCAATGAGAGAATCCTCGTATACGCAGGTGTCCGCAAGCGGCGTTCCAAGTGCCGCCAAGGCCCTTTCGTATATATCGGGGGAGTCCTTTCCCTTGCCCGAATCGGCGCAGGAAAGCACCGCAACGAAATATTTTTCAATACCGCAATGGGCAAGCGCCAAGCGAACAAGGCCAAGGTCGGTGGCCGAGGCAATGCACATTTTGACGCCTTTTTTCTCAAGCGCCTGCAAGAAGGCGAGCGCACCCTTCTTCATTTCAACCTCGTTCGCGTAAAAGTCGGCGATGATTTCATTCGTTATCTTTAAAAGCGCCGCTCCGCTTTTGCCAAGGGCGTATTTTTCGTGCACGAAATCCATTGCGCCCTTCAGGGTCATGGTTCTGACGGCCCTGTCATCCTCCGTTTTTGGTCTGAAGCCGTCTTTGCCGAGGCAGCTCTTTCCGAGCCGTTCCCAGATAATCTCCCACAAAACCAAGGAATCCACCAAGGTTCCGTCCATATCGAATATAGCACCTTCGCAAATTTTCATTTTCAACTTCCTCATTCGTTAACGCCAAAAAATTTCACGATTTTCCTTTTAAAAACGGCTTAATCAGCTTCGTAATTTTCCCAACCTTTTCGCTGTCTCTGAATAAATTCATCAAATTTTTATTGATGGCTTGTCTTGATTTATAGGCCTTTACTATTTTTTCTATGTTAAGAATTTTATCGCTTGTCAGCTCTAACTCCTCTGCCCGCTCCTGCAAGACCGTCTTCAGCCCCTCTTTTTCTGTCGGCTTTGCGTTCTTTGATAAAGAAGCCTGTTCTTCTTCCTGAACGGCTTCACGGGATTCACTCGTCTTCTGAACATCCGCGCACAAGAAAACGCGACCGTTGTTCATTTTCTCCCAAAAAGAGATTATATAAGAAAAGCCCTTATCCTTCGAGATAATATAGATGGTCTGCTCGGCATTTTGCGCCAATAAATATCCGGCATAGGTTGAAATTTGAAAATCCAACGCATTCTTTCCACCGTTTTCTGCCAAAAAGTATTCCACTTTTGCTTCCGTCGAGCAAATTTCACGATGCAAATCAAAGGAAATTGAATCGGCATTTTTGCTATAAAAGAAAACGACAACGTCTTCTTTAGTCAACCCCGTCAAGCCTTTGATATTCCTTGTATTCTCGTAGTCTATCAGATAATGTGCCATACGTCATGATTCCATTTCATTCTTATTTACTTTATTCCTCAAAAAGTCCGTAGGAGGAAAGCATATACTTAGCCGTTTCGTAGGATAGTGCTTCAAGCCGCTCTTGCATAAAAAGCGGCGGGTCAGAAAGGCGGCCCTCGCCTCTGAAGCTGCGTCTGTCGCCAATCCAATGGCGCCGCGGCTTCACGGGCGAATCCGCCTCCAACGTGAAGTACCCCCGAAAGCCGACGTCAATCAGCGCATTGATGATTTCATCGTGATTGAGGGTGCCGAAGAAGGGCAAAAGATGCTCGTCCTTCTCGCCGCGGTTATCGTGATAATGAATGGCGCGAAGCTCGCCGCCCAGCGCAAGAATTTCATCGTATTGGGTGCCCTCACAGTTTGCGTGGCCCGTATCCCAACAGGCGTGCAGCTGCGGATGACCAACGAAGGAAAGAAATTCCACCATGTCCTTGCCCGTATTGGCAAAGTAGGAAATGCCCATATTGGCGGCGCAGGAATTTTCCGTCAGCACGTTGACACCCGTTTTTTCCATCATCGGAAAGAGCTTTTGGTAATACGCGCGGTTCTTCTCAAACCAAGCCTCCTTGTCGGGCGTGCCGAGAATGCCGGGGTGCGAAACGGTATGGGGGATACCGAGAATTTCGCAAATTTCAAGCGAGCGCAGGGTTGCCGCCACGATAAAATCGGCGGCATTTTCGTCCTCACTTAAAGGGTTTCCGCCCTGCGAATGCGCCTGCACGAAGGTCATTCCAAGCCTTTCTGCCTCGTTCTTCAAGGCCAAAGCCGCCTCTCGCCATTCCGTTCCCATATAGACGGAGCGCGTTTTAAAGGAATACATATTCAAATCAACGTAGCGAAAGCCTGCCGCGTGAAGCGCGCGCAGTCTATCAATGTCCGCGCTGTAATATCTTGCAAAATCGCCCGTAGTCGTTGCAATCTTCATACCGATTTCTCTTTCCTGTTGTCCTTCAGCCTTCCTCGACTTCTTTTTCCTTATCAAGTCGGCGATTTCTGATATACAAAAGCAAGTCCGTCCCAACCATAATAAAATTCAGCACGTAGAAGAACAAAACGTACCACTTTTGCCCTATCTGCGCCATATACACCTCGTTGACAAGCTTGGATGCAATGCCCGCTATGTATCCGAAAAAGATGAGGAGCAAAAAGCCAAGGCTTTTGCCCTTGGTGCTTCTCGCCTTATAGGACTTTATCACGTTGAGCGGCCAAGACGCGCCAAAGCTCACCACCATTACAATTTCAAGTATTTCTGCCATGCAGCCTCCAAAGCGTTTTTTATCAGTGTACCACAACCGAAAGCAAAAGTAAAGACGGCGCGGCATTTTTTTACAAAAAAGCCGCGTCTTTCCCAAGCTCGCGTCTTCATTCCGACGCAAAAAGGTACTGTCTCACTATTTCGTGAGACACCAAAAAGGAGCCGAAAACGGCTCCTTTTTTGCCCCTGTTCGTTTCACTTTTGACGAAAAGCGAAACGAACGCACACATTTTCTTCGAAAATTTCCTCATTTTGCGCCTTTCTTGACGCAAAATGAGACGGGCTGTCTCAAATGAGACAGCCCGTTGCATATGGCGAAGTGTAAAGCTTTGTTTACAATCGCGTTTATTTAAAATAATCGCCGAGATATTCCTTCGTGTTTTCTACCATCTCGTCGAAGAGGCGGCGCGCCTCCTCCTGCGGAAGCGTGACCAGCGGATCCATCATAAAGGCCTCAAACGCCTTTTCCAAATCGCGCTCCATTCCCGCCTCCACAATCAGCTGCTGCTCGCCGACGATACGAGAAACGAGCGGATACACCTTGGGAGGAAGCGGGCCGGTGTAAACGGGCTGTACTCTATCGGCCGTAAAGATGGCGTTGGTTTCCACGCAAGCGCCAAGAGGCAGATCGGGAATCTGGCCGTGGTTGATGAGGTTGACGTTGGTAACAAGATCCTCAAGGCCCAAAAGCGCGCGCATTTGCGCGATTTCCTCCTCGCCCGAATGCCAAAGGGTCATCTCCTTCTCGCCGCTTGCAATTTTTTTGGTTTCTTCGTTGGCATCGGCGAGCGCCTTTTTACGCCAAGAAACAGGCGTCAAGCCAAACTTCCAGCGCGCAACGCGCTCGGGCGAGGCCAGATACCAGTCGCGCGGACAAAACTCCGCGATGTGTCTGTCTGCCGCGGCGGGAATGGCGCCGAGTCTTCTGAACAAATCGAATTTAACGAGGTGCGCACATTCAAAATGGCGGTTCAGCCAGTTATCGTCTCTGCCGTTGGTCACGCCGGTTTCTGCGTACTTGGCCATATACTCCTCAAAAACCTCAAGCAAGTCAATGTTCTTGTACTTGGCACTCGTTACCCAAGTAAAGTGGTTGACGCCCGTTACCTCCGTTTTGATTTCGGTGCGCTTCACGCCCTTGATGCCGCGGCACTCGTCAAGTGCAAGCGCAAGCAGCTTCTGTGTGCCAAACACCTCGTGACAGCAACCGAAGGCCTTGATTTCAGGCCAGCTTGCGTAAAGTGCCTTGGTAAAGACGGTCATCGGGTTTGAATAGTTGATAACCCACGCATCAGGGCAGCATTTCTTGACGGCAAGGGCAATTTCCTGTACCATCGGGATAGCGCGGAGCGAACGGATAACGCCCGCAGGGCCCGTGGTATCCGCCACAGACTGATAAATGCCGTATTTCTCAGGGGTGTGCGCATCGCTTTCCATCGCGTCAAGAGAGCCGGGCGTGATGGAAATAAAGACGAAGTCCGCCCCCACGAGCGACTCCTCCAGCGTCTTGCAGGCGCGGTAGCTCCATACCGACAAGCAGCCGTCAATATTCTTTACGCCATTTCCGATTTTCTCGTTGAGAAGCGCCGCCTCGTAATCAATGTCATAAAGGCGGATTTCGCCCGAAAGGTCATCCGTCAGCGCAAGGTCACGCATCAGATGGCGCGCCCACTGTCTCGAACCGCCGCCGATATAAGCAATTTTCAGGTCTTCAACCTTGTTTTCCACGTATTTCATAAAAAGCTCCTTTTTATCGTTTTTTAGCGACCTTATAGCGTAACGCCGCTTTTAAAAATGGCAATTTCCTCAAAGCCGTTTTGTTCGTTTTTGGTTTGCTCGCCCTCGGCGACGCGCAAAATGTACGAAAGCAGCGCGTCTGTCGGGTCAGCGTCCTCCAGCATCACGCTCGCGTCAAAGTCGATCCAATGCGGCTTTTTGCTTGCGAGCGCGCGGTTGGTTGCAATTTTCACGGTTGGCACGGGCGCACCAAGCGGTGTTCCTCTGCCGGTCGTAAAGAGTATGATGTGCGCGCCCGCCGCCGTTAAATTGGTGACGGCAACGATGTCGTTTCCCGGTCCCTCCAAAACGGAAAGGCCGCTTTTTTTGACGCTTTCACCGTAGCGAAGCACATCCGTTACAGGAGACAGGCCGCCCTTTTGCACACAGCCGAGCGATTTTTCCTCAAGGGTTGTGATGCCGCCCGCCTTATTTCCCGGGGAGGGATTTTCATAAACGGGCTGACCGCTTTTCGTATAATAATCCTTAAAATCGTTCACAAGCGTCACAAGACGAAGGAAGGTATCCTCATCCACACAGCGTTGCATCAAGAGATGCTCTGCGCCAAATGCCTCGGGAATTTCGGTCAGCACACAGCTGCCGCCAAGACCTGTCATACGGTCGCAGACTCTGCCAACCAAGGGGTTGGCGGTGATGCCCGAAAGCCCGTCGCTTCCGCCGCATTTCAGGCCGATGCAAAGGCGGGAAAGCGGGAAGGGCACGCGCGCATCCCTTTCGCACCTTCTTTGCAGGGTCTTTACCATCTCGATACCCTCGGCAAGCTCATCCTCTGCCTCTTGCGCATTCAAAAACAGAACGCGCTCCTCGTCATACGCGCCAAGCACGCGCTTGAAGGCCTCAATGTTGTTATTCTCGCAGCCTAGTCCAAGCACAAGAACGCCGCCGGCGTTGGGATGCTTGACCAGCCCCGCCAGAATTTTTTGGGTTATCTCGCCGTCATCCCCCAATTGCGAGCAACCGTACGGATGAGGGAAATGCTTTGCCCCCGTTCGCTTGGCTATCTGCTCGGCAAGCTTGTTGACGCACCCGACAGTCACAAGTATCCAAACGTCGTTGCGAATGCCAACGCCGCCGTTTTTTCTCGGGTAGCCCATGAAGGTCAAGCCCGATGCCTTGGCTTCAACGGGCGACGGCGCCGTATAGGCATACTCTGCTCTCTCCGAAAGATTCGTTTTCAGGTTGTGGGTATGCACAAGCTCGCCCTTTTTGATGTCCTCCGTCGCGTGTCCGATGGGCTGACCGTATTTGATAACGGTGCTCCCCTTTTTGATGTCGCAAAGCGCATACTTATGGCCGTCGGATAGATGAACCTCTACGTTGTCATTCTTATGTATTTGCATACTTTTCAACCTCCTCCTTCAAGAAGGAAAGGTCTCGGCCCCAAAGCGCCTCGTTGGCGAGAATCTCCGCAACGCTTGCCGTTTTCATAAAACGAACCACGTCCTCATCGTCCTTCGTCATATCCGTTCTGTAAAACGCAATCAGCTTTGCAAAGGCAAAAAGAAGGGTTTCGGGCATTTTTCCATACCGCTCAATATACGTCAGAATCGAAGGAAGCACGCGCACGCGGAATTTGCTGACGCTGTTCAAGGCAATCGAGGAAAGATAATGCTTGATAAAGGGGTTGGCGAAGCGGCGCAAAACGTCATCCGCATACAAAACGAGCATATCCCGCGGCAAATCAAGCGTGGGTATAATTTCCTCGTAAACGCATTTTTCAAGATAGGCGCGCATTTGGGGGTCATCCACGCAGGACTTAACCGTGTCAAAGCCCTCAAGAAGCGCAAAGGGGGTAAGAGCGGTGTGCGCACCGTTCAAAATACGTACCTTGCGCGTGCGATACGGGGTCATATCCTCCGTCAGAATCACGGAAAGGTCGCAAGCATCCAAGGGCAGCTCGTCAAAAAGCCCCATATATCCCTCGATAACCCAAAGATGAAAATACTCCGAGGTGTTAAGCAGCGGGTCGTCTATACCGAGCGATGCGTATTCATCCTTGGGGAAGCCCGTATTGATTCTGTCAACCAAGGTATTGCAGAAAATATTGTCCTTTTCGATAAAGCGCACGAAATCCTCGCCGTAGCCCCAAAGCGAAGCGTACCGAAGCAACGTGTCGCGCATGGTGTCGCCGTTTTTCTCAATCAGCTCGCAGGGCAAAAAAACGAAGCCGGGAAGCCCCAAATCGAAGCGACGCTTCAAAAGAAGCGCAAGCTTTGCAGGAAAGCTCTTGGGCGGCATATCCGTTTCTTTATCCTCGGCCGAGAAAACAATGCCGCTTTCGGTGGTGTTGGAAACGATAAAGCGGAAATCGGGATTTTCCGCCAAGGCCAGATAGGCTTCAAAATCGTCATACGGCTTCACACAGCGCGAGATAACCGAAATTTCGCTTTTGTCCGTTCCCTCAACGCCGCGGCAAAGATGGGTATAGCGGCAGCCCCTCTCTGTCAACTTGTCGCAAAGACCCTCCTTAATCGGCTGCACAACAGCAACGCTTCCGTTAAAATCCGTTTTATCATTGACCTTTTGCAGCATCCAGTCAAAGAAGCCCCGAAGAAAGCCTCCCTCACCAAACTGTATGATTTTTTCCTTCATATGCGCGACCTCTCTTTCGCCTTTTGTTTTCTATTATTATTTTACAGCAAAAAAAATGTAAAATCTACCGCTAATTTGGGTTTTGCGCCAATATTTTTACAGAAATATTGCACTTTTTAAAAAAACGTGCTATACTAAACGAAACGAAGCGAGAGGAGAAGCGCATGGACGGCATTTTAAAAAGCAACCCTTGGATAGAAATTGAAAAGACGAAAACAACCGTTGTTTCGGATATGCTTACCGAGCATATTCATCCGCACGCAGAGCTGTATTTTCTTCTTTCGGGCGAGCGGCGTTATTTCGTCGGTAGCGAAATCTATGACGTTGCGCCGGGAAATCTCGTCATTATACCGCCAAACGCCATACACAAAACGGTTTCTCTTCGTCAAAAGGGATATGACCGCTTCGTGTTGTATTTTTCCGAAGAATGCATCACCGCCTTGCAGACGATGCTGGGGCGGGAGGCCATTGAAGGCTTTTTGCTTCTCGGCTGTGTCTCCTTTTCGTCCACCGACGCACACGCGGTTCGCGCTCTTTTTGAAAAAGCCTTTGCCGAGCAGGCAAAAAACGATGCCTTCGGTCACGCCTCTCTGTATAGCCTTCTTATGCAAATTCTCGTTTTTACTCTGCGAAGCGGAAAAAAGAAGACCTTTGCGGCAAGCGAGGGGGCAGACAGGATAAGCCTTGTTTGCGCTCATATCAACGAGAATTTTCAAGAGCCCTTCACCCTCAAGGATGCCGCGCGCATGGCTTGTATGGAAAAAACCTATTTTTCCAAGCGCTTCAAGGCGCTGACGGGCTTTAATTTCAGTCAATATCTGTCGCAGGTGCGCTTGCACGCGGCGCAAAGACTGCTTTTGACCACCCACCTCACCGTCAGCGAAATTGCCTCGCTTTCGGGCTTTTCGGGAAGCAACTATTTTAAGGACGCCTTTTCCAAGGCCTTCGGCGTCTGCCCCAGCGAATACCGTCGCCGAGAAGGGCCGCCCGCCTCCTCATCCAATGGATAGTCGCGCGCAAAGGGCAAAAAGCCGCGCTTTTCCCCTTGCAAAATCCAAAGCGGTGTGCTATGATGGTTTTGTTGAATTATCGCGCCTTTAAAGCCGCAAGGCTGACTGACAAAGCAAAACACCTTCATTCTTTTATATAAAAAGGAGAAAAACACCATGGTTACTATGGGAAGCGAAAATAATTACAAATTCAGAGAAGAGCTTTTGACGGTTCACGAAGCAGCTCTTCGCCATAAGGACAGAGTCCAAGAGAAAGGCGAGCTTTGGCTTTCGGACGGCGCGCGTATTCGCATTGACGCAGGTGCTTCCGAGGTTATCGCCGTTGCGGCCGAGGATTTTTGCGACTTTCTTGCCGTTTCGATGGAAACAAAGGCAACCGTCATCACCGAGGGCGAGGGCAATCTTACCCTGCGTCTTGCCAAGGACGCCGACGTTGATCTTGGCGAGTTTGCCGCCTACAAGGGCTTCCGCATCGAAACGGACGAAAACGGCATCACCGTTACCGCGCACGACGACAGAGGCGCCGCCCAAGCGCTCTACTACATAGAGGATATGATGAGCTTCGCGCACGCGCCCTGCCTTGCCTTCGGCAAAATTGAAAAGCGCGCCATGTATTCTCCCCAGATGGTTCATTCGGGCTACGGCATTGACGATTTTCCCGATGAATACCTCGCCCGCGTGGCGCACGAGGGGCGCGACGCCGTTTTGATTTTCACCAAGGGCGTTGGCATCTCCGCCAGAGGTGAGGAGGACTTCAACGACCTTATCCGCCGCGCCGCGCGCTATGGCATTGACGTGTACGCATATAGCAAAATCAAGAGTGAAAAGCACCCCGAGGACCCCGATGCCGAGGCCTACTATGACAGCACCTACGGCGAGCTTTTCCGCCGCTTCCCCGGCCTCAAGGGCGTAACGCTGGTGGGCGAATCGGTTGGCTTTCCCTCCAAGGATGCCGCCGCAGGCCCTTGGCACAACCCCGACGGACTTCCCTCGGGCAAAACCCACCCCGGCTATTATCCCTGCTACGATTACCCGCAATGGATAGACGTTTTAAAGCGCTCCATCCGCAACGTTAAGCCCGATGCCGACATCGTGCTTTGGACCTACAACTTCGGCTGGTGCGCCAAGGAAGAGCGCGTCAAGCTGATTGAGTCTCTCCCCACGGATATTTCCCTGCTTGTCACCTTTGAAATGTACGAGCTTCTTCCCTGCGGCAATGCCCAAACCAAGAGCTGCGACTACTCGTTGCGCTTTGAGGGCCCCGGCGTTTATTTTGCCAGCGAGGCAGAGGCGGCCCACCGCCGCGGCATTCGACTCTACTCCATGACCAACACGGGCGGCAGAACCTGGGACTTTGGCGTTGCCACCTACGAGCCGATGCCGTATCAATGGATGCGCCGTTACGCCGCCATGAGCCGCGCACAAAAGGATTGGGGCCTTTCGGGCATTATGGAATGTCACCACTTCGGCTTCTACCCCTCCATCATTTCCAAGCTGTCCAAGCACGCCTTTATGCTCCCCGAGGAGCCCTACGAGGCACTTCTTGAAAAAATCTTAGTGGCCGAATACGGCAAGGAAAATCTTGCCGCCGTTGACGCGGCCCTGCGCGACTTCAGCGAGGCCATCCGCTACTACACCCCCACGGAATCCGACCAGTACGGCGCCTTCCGTATGGGCCCCGCCCATCCGCTCAACCTCATACAAGCCCTGATGATTCCCACCATGGAGGGCGCGATGTTCGGCAACCGCATCTGGAAGCCCAAGTATCTCACCAACAACGTCGGCCATTGGCGCACCACCGTTTCTCCGATGTCCATCCGCATCCGCGAGGAAGCAAAATCCTTGGAGACGATGGACGCCTTGATGGAAAGCGGCGTTGCCAAGCTTGACGCCGCTCCTATGCAGACCGAAAAGCTCATCCGCCTTCGCAACCTTGGAAAATTCATCGCCAATTCGACGAAAACCGCAATCGCCGCCAAGAAGATGCACCTGCTTGATACGGAGCTGCAGCTCACGCCCGACGTTGCGCGGCAGTATGCCATCTGCGACGAGATTGAGGCGCTGCTTCTTGCCGAACGCAAAAACGCCGAAGAGACCATTCCCTTGGTGGAGGCAGATTCCTCTCTCGGTTTTGAGCCCTCGATGCTCTATATGTGCGACAAATGGCATCTGGAATGGAAGCTTCGCCATACCGACTACGTGCTCAGCTCGGAGCTTGCCGAGATCCGTCAATCCATCAAGACGCATGAAAATTATCTTTTGAAGAACCAATAAAGAGAAGGGGCTGTCTCACTATTTCGTGAGACACCAAAAAGGAGGCGGGGGGGGGGGGGGGG
>JBGVMO010000035.1:0-11460 GCA_045124835.1 Eubacteriales bacterium | reverse complement strand
CGTTCTTCTGCACTACCTTGCCACGCTCCTTTCCCTCTTTTTGCTCTTCACGGGCGTTGGCGCGCTCTCCTTTAAGAGAACGAGCGGCATTATCGCCTTCTTTATTTTCTTCTCGCTTCTGTACGCCATCGTTTGCGGCATTGTCGCCCTCCTTTCGCGCGGCAAAAAGAAGGCCAAAAAGGAAAAGGAAGAGCCTAAATACGAAAAGATGTTCTAATAGAAAATAAAACAGCTTACAAAGCAAAGAAAGCCGACGCATCGCGTCGGCTTCTTTTATTGGTTTGGAAAATTTGAATTCAAATATCAAGGCGGAGAAGATCCGCGAGGGTTTCGCGCTTGACGGCGAGACGGGTTTCCTTTTCCGTTAAGAAAACAACGGCAGGACGAGGAATGCGGTTATAGTTCATGGCCATGGAGTAATTATAGGCGCCTGTGGTTAAGCAGGCGAGAATATTGCCGCGGCCGATGGAGTCGGGCAGAAGAACGTTCTCTTGGAGAATGTCGCCGCTTTCACAGCATCTGCCGACTACCGAGGCGGTCATATCTCTTTCTGCCGTCATATTATCGGCGGGAAGGAGGGTGTAGAGAGAGCGATAGAGGGCATAACGTGGGTTATCGGTCATACCGCCGTTGACAGACACG
Source organism: Eubacteriales bacterium (assembly GCA_045124835.1). Taxonomy (GTDB): domain Bacteria; phylum Bacillota; class Clostridia; order Oscillospirales; family CAG-272; genus UBA1740. Next base: position 10,818 of record JBGVMO010000035.1, on the reverse strand, counting down.
TAATTTTTATAGCCCGTTATTCTCTTGACAGTGCCGACGGTATAGAGGGTCATACCTGCATCGGCGACCATACTGCGCCCGGGCTCCAAGAGGATGTTGGGCAGCTTGATGCCAAGGGAGGCGGCGCACTCCTTGGCGCGCTTCCCTACCGCCTTGATATTCTCGGCGATAGAGAGGGCGGGATCCTTTTCGGTATAGCGGACGCCGTAGCCTCCGCCAAGGTCAAGCTCCTCGATTTCATAGCCACAGGTGCTTTGAATATGGGCAACGAAGGCGAGCATAATTTCCACCGTCTGCAAAAATACGTCAGGCTCGAAGACCTGTGATCCTACGTGACAATGGAAGCCCGAAAGGCGAATATGCGAGAAGGTGGGGGAGATGGCAAGACGGGTGATTTCCTCAGCCTGCCCTGTTTCAATGGCAGATCCAAACTTGGAATCCACCTTGCCCGTGGCAACGGCGGCGTAAGTATGGGGGTCAATACCGGGGGTGATGCGGAGCAGCACCTTTTGGATGATGCCCTGCTTTGCGGCTTCCTCTTCGATGGCGTACAGCTCCTCGGCGTTATCCACAACGAAGGCGCCAATGCCGTTCTCGATAGCGAAGCGGATATCCTCGTCCGTTTTATTATTGGAGTGGAAATAAGCGCGGGAGAGGGGGAAGCCGGCGGCAAGGGCGGTTGCAATTTCGCCCGAGGAGACCACGTCAATGCCCATGCCTTCCTCGTTCATCACCTCAAGCAGCGCCTTGAAGCAGGCGGCCTTGGAGGCATAGAGGACACGGGCAGAATCGCCGAAGGCCTCTTTTGCCGCCTTTTGATACAGGGCGGCGCGGGCGCGGATAAGCCCCTCGTCATAGAGGTAAAGGGGGGTTCCGTACTTCTCTGCAAGCGCTACGGTATCGTGCCCTGCAAGACACAGATGCCCCTTTTCGTTGACCGAAAGGTTCTCACAGATTAAATCGTTTTTACAAAGCTCTACCATAATCGGACATCCTTTTTTGCGGTTTAAAGATAGTGTGCGCGAAGCTCCTCGGGGGTAAGCGCGGAAAGATCTGCCGGCGCAATATCAAAAACGGTTTTACAGCCGTAAAGGCCTCTTTGATGCATTTTATAAATGGCGCGCGCATAGGCAAGCAAAACCGAGGCGGTAAACTCGGGATTGGAGTCGAGCGCGAGACTGTATTCGATTTTATGCGAATGACAGCCGCCCTCTCCCGTTTTGCCCGTGCGGATAACGCTACCGCCGTGCGGCATTCCGCTATGCTTTTCCTTCATTTCCTCGGCGGTGATGAAGGTCACGGAGGTTTCATAGTCGGCAAAATAGTTGGGCATCGTTTTGATTTCTCTTTCGATGCGCAGAAGGTCAGCGCCCTCCTCTGCCACAACGTAGCACTCGCGACGGTGCTTATCGCCCGTAGAAAGCACGGGCTGTTTTCCCTCTCTGACGGCCTCAAGCGCCGCAGGAATGGGAACGGTATACTGCCTTGCATCAACTACGCCATCCAAGCGCCGAATGGCATCCGAATGACCTTGGCTGACGCCGCGACCCCAGAAGGTATAGTCTTGGCCCTCGGGCAAGACGGCCTCAGCATACACACGCGCCAAGGAGAAAAGGCCGGGATCCCAGCCCGCCGAAATCAAGGCGGTGTGCTTGCCCTCTGAGGCGGCGGTATCGACAGCATCAAAATGCACGGGAATTTTTGCGTGCGTATCGAAGCTATCGACAACGTTAAAGTCCTTGGCAAGCATCGGGGTTAAGACGGGAAGGTCGGTGGCGCTTCCGCCGCAGACGATTAAAACGTCAATTTTATCCTTAAAATCAGCAAGCGAAGCGGCCGCATAGACGGGAACGCCATCTGTAGCCTTGACGCTTTCGGGAGGACGGCGCGAGAAAATGCCGACAAGCTCCACATCCTTGGCCGCTTTGGCGGCGGTTTCAACGCCACGGCCTAAATTTCCGTATCCGTATATTGCAATTCTCATAGCTTTTTCTTTTGGCTTACACCATTTCCTTCATAGAATAGAGGCCTTTTTCCTTTCCAACGAGGAAGGCGGCGGCACAAAGCGCACCCTCGGCAAAGAGCGCACGGCTATGCGCCTCATGCTTCAAGGTGATGGTTTGGTTTTGCGTGGCAACGATGACCTCGTGCTCTCCAACAACGTTACCCATACGCAAGGAATGGATACCGATTTCGGCTTTGGTTCTGGGCGCGTGACCGCTTCTGCCCATCACAGTGAAGGCCTCAGGACGCACCTCCATAATGCCGTTTGCAAGCATCAGGGCCGTGCCGCTGGGGGCATCGATCTTTCTATCGTGATGCTTTTCAATGATTTCAATTTCCGCCTCGGGAAGCGCCGCGGCCGTTTTTTTGGCAAGCTCCAAAAGGAGCGCAACGCCGTAAGACATATTGGCGGAGAAAAAGACGGGAATTTCCCCCGCGGCCGCCTCGATGGCGGCAAGCTCGGCCTCGTTATGCCCCGTGGTTGCAACGACGACGGGGATATTCTTGCTCTTTGCATAGTCAAGAAGCGCAAAGACGGCAGAATGGTGCGAAAAGTCAACGATAACCTCTGCCTTTTCCTTGATAGCGGAAAAATCGGTATAAACGGGAACGGAGGCCGCACTTTCGGCGATATCAACGCCCGCAACGAGCGCGGCGCCGCGATAGCCTGCCGCGCAAAGCGCGGCAACCTCTTTTCCCATATGGCCATTAAAGCCACAAAGCAATACGTTCATATTGTTTTTCAACCCAAAGGGTTGCCTTTCTTTCAAAATCAGACGGAAAGACCTGCTTTTCTCATCAGAGAAAGAAGGACGGCCTTGTTCTTCTCCTCCATCGGCGTCAAGGGCAGGCGCAGATAATCCTCGCAATAGCCCATAGCGGCCATAGCGGCCTTGACGGGAATGGGATTAACCTCCGAGAAGAGCGCGTCAATCAGGTCAATATAATCAAGCTGCATCTTGAGAGCCTCCTTGGTGTTGCCCTCTAAATAGAGGTGACACATCTTGGAGGTTTCGCGAGGCAAAAGATTCGACAGCACCGAGATAACGCCCTGTCCGCCAAGCGAGAGGACGGGAACAATCTGGTCATCGTTGCCCGAATAGATAGCAATCTCGTCACCAACGAGAGAGGCGAGCTTGGCAATCTGGGAAATGTTACCCGAGGCCTCCTTCACGCCGACGATATAGGGGTTTTCAGCAAGGCGCGCCACCGTTTCGGGCAAAAGGTTACAGCCCGTGCGCGAGGGCACGTTATAAAGGATACAAGGAATCTTCACCTCGTTGGCAACCGCCTCAAAGGAGATTTGCATACCCTTCTGGGTTGCCTTGTTGTAATAGGGGGTAACGAGCAAAAGCGCGTCCGACCCGACCTCGGCGGCATAGCGCGAAAGCTCAATAGCGTACGCCGTATCGTTAGAGCCCGTGCCTGCAATAACGGGAACGCGGCCTCTTACCTGCTCAACGCAGAAGCGGATAGCCTCCTTATGCTCCTCGTCCGTCAAAGTGGATCCCTCACCCGTCGTTCCAACAGAAACGATGGCATCAATCCCCTCGGAGATTTGCCATTCAAGCAAATCCGAGAACTTATCGTAATCAATTCCCTTTTCGGTAAGGGGGGTGACAATGGCGGTCGCTGCGCCCTTAAAAACTAAATCCTTCATTGGTTTTCTCCATTCCGTTGCCAAGCGGGCAACCCGTTTTTTCCTTAAAACAAAAAAGACAGCCAAACGGCTATCCCACAATACTCCCAAAAATACAAGAATATCAAGGATAGCTCTCCGCATTTCTGCGACAACAGTGCAAATCTTATTTGAACTGCCAGCAAGACACCTGCCACAGCGCTCACTTCGGCACCCTACCCCTTTTCCGCGCGGCTTTGGCAGCCGTTTTACCACGATACTCTTTGCAAGGTGCGCCTCTATCTCCACCGACGTATCGGTTTGATGGGTTTATTTTATCATAACACTTTCCGTTTGTCAATAGGCTTTCCTTAATATTTATAAACAAAAAGAGCGCCCCTTCTCTTTTTTGAGACCGAGGCGCTCTATTTTTCTTTTAGCCGTTCTTTCTGTGCTCCTCGAGAAGCTTATGGATTCTCTTGGAATGGTCAAGCAAGCCGCTGATGCTCTGGTCATGGTTCAGCGTATCAATGAGGTAAGCCACGTACTTGCACATATTAACCTCGCAATACCACTCTCTTTGCAGAAGCTCAGGGGTGCGGTAGATGAGGTTGGTGGTGAAGACCTTGGTCAAGAGACCGTCTGCATACGCCTTGTCCATATTGTCAAGGGTGTTGCAGAAGAGGCCGAAGGTAGCAAATACGAAGACGCGGTTTGCGCCTCTTTCCTTCAGCTGCTGGGCAACGTCGATAATAGAATCGCCCGAGGAAATCATATCGTCAACAACGATAACGTCCATACCCGTCAAATCGCGGCCGAGATACTCGTGCGCCTCGATGGGATTTTTGCCGTTGACAACGATGGAATAGTTGCGGCGCTTGTAGAACATACCGAGGTCGATGCCAAGCATCGAGGAATAGTACATACATCTGCCCATTGCGCCCTCATCGGGAGAGACAATCATAATCTTTTCCTTGTCGAAGGTGATATCGGGATAGGTGTGCACCATAGCCTTAATCATCTGATAGCAGGAGCGCACGTTATCAAAGCCGCTCAAGGGAATGGCGTTCTGCACGCGGGGGTCGTGCGCGTCAAAGGTGATAAAGTTGGTAACGCCCATATTGATGAGCTCCTGCAGGGCAACGGCGCAGTCCAAGGACTCGCGGCCCGAGCGCTTATGCTGTCTGCCCTCGTAAAGCATGGGCATAACAACGGAAATTCTTCTGGCCTTACCGCCGATTGCGGCGATAATGCGCTTCAAGTCGGCAAAATGCTCATCGGGGCTCATAGGAACCTCTTTGCCGTACATCTGATAGGTTACACCGTGATTAAAGCAATCGCAGATAATATACACGTCATTTCCGCGCATAGAATGGGCAACCATACCCTTAGCCTCACCGCTACCAAAGCGGGGGCAAGAGGCCTCAACCAAAAAGGTTTCCTCGTTATCGTGACGGCGCCATTCCTTCAAATAGGCATCCACTTGGGCAACAAAGGACTCACAGCCCTTCATACCGATGACGTTTAATTCTCCATAAAGCGATTCTTTCATAGCAGCTCCCCCTTGTTTTTAGTTCTGTCAAAGACATACTTATCTGTTTCTATTATAAAGGGAGAAGAAAAAAATGTCAAGTGGCAATCCGTACAAAAGGCAAAAGGTTTTTGCGTTTTTTTATAATTTTGTGACAAATCCTCCTTCTTGCGCCCCTCTTCGACGCATTTTCACACCTACGGCATAGTATAATGTTAGACGGCTATACAAGAAAGGAGATACCATGGCAGAAGCAGAAAACAGCGGTTATTTAAGCGTTTTCGTTACCACGGCAGGCGGTGCAATTCCGCTTGAAAACGCAATGGTTATTATTTCGGGAAGGGATATAGAGGATATCATTCGCTTTACGGACAAAAGCGGAAAAACGGAGCGCGTTTCCCTACCTGCGCCCTCTCTTTTAAACTCAGAGGCGCCCGGACTTTCAAACCCCTTTTACAGCTATACCGTTTCGGTTTACAAGGAGGGCTTTTATCCGCAGAGAACGGAAAACGTTCCCGTTTTTCCCACCGTTTCCGCCACGCAAGCGGTTAATCTCATCGGCGTTTCGGAATACGATTCCGACACACTTTACCCCATAGGAAGCACCGTTACCGTTAAGGAGAACCCGCAAGTGCTTGACAAAGAGTAGAAAGGAGCAATATGCCAAGCGTACCGATTATTCCCGAAAGCATTACCGTTCATCTTGGGAGACCCACGGAGGCGGCCGAAAACGTGACCGTTTCCTTTCCGGACTATATAAAAAACGTGGCCTCCAGCGAAATCTATCCCACTTGGCCGGAAAGCGCCATAAGGGCCAACATATACGCGCAAATTTCTTACGCCTTAAACAGAGTGTATACCGAATTTTACCGTTCACAAGGCTATGATTTTGATATTACAAGCTCAACGGCCTATGATCAGTCCTTCGTATACGGCAGAGAGATTTTTGACAACATTTCAAAAACAGTTGACGATATTTTCAACAGCTACGTGCGGCGGCAAGGCAGCGTTGCCCCCTTATTCACAGCCTACTGTGACGGCGTTGAGGTGAGCTGTAGCGGCCTTTCCCAATGGGGCTCCGTTTCCTTAGCGCGCGCAGGGCAAACGCCCTTTGAGATTTTGCAAAGCTACTATGGCGAGGACATTGAGCTTGTCGAGGGTGTTCCCGTCGGCAATGCAAGCGACAGCGCGCCCGCCGTTCCTTTGCGGGTCGGTCAGGTAAATCCGAACGTGGAGCTTGTTCAGACACGGCTGAACCGCATTGCACGCAACTATCCCGCCATTCCCAAGATAGCGCCCGTTAACGCCGCCTTTGGTGCTTCGACGGAGGATGCGGTTAAGGCCTTTCAGCGCATTTTCGGCTTGACGGAGGACGGGATTGTCGGCCCGGCGACATGGTATCGCATTCTTTACGTATATAACGGCGTCAAGCGGCTCTCCGAGCTGAACGCCGAGGGGCTTTCGCTTGAGGAGGTTTCCTCACAATACCCTTCCATGCTCTCACTTGGCGACACGGGAAGCGGCGTTTTTTATTTGCAATATTATCTATCCTACATTGCCGACTTCGTTCCGACCGTTCCCACGGTTACGGTTGACGGCATTTTCGGCGAAGAGACGGCCGCGGCCGTTCGCGCCTTTCAGCGCACCTACGGGCTTTCGGTCGACGGGGTTGTGGGAGAGCTGACGTGGAACGCCATTTACAATGTCTACTCGGGGCTTGTTTCTTCTATACCGCTTTCCTACACGGAGGGGCTGACCGTTCCCTTTCCCGGAACGCTTCTCTCGCTTGGCGCGCAGGGTGAGGACGTTCGACTTTTACAGGAATACCTGCGCTTTATTTCCGAGGCGTATCCGCAAATTCCCTCTGTCACCCCAGACGGCTTTTTCGGAGAGGAAACGGAGCGCGCAGTCATTGCTTTTCAGGATTTATTCGGCATTGATTTGATACGGGGCTCAGTGGGCGGCTTGACATGGAACGCCATCACCTCCGTATACGATGACGTATATAACGGCCGCTTGGCGAGCGAGGGGCAATATCCCGGCGCTCCCATTTCATAAAAAAAGCGCGGCAGAAAGGAGGAAAACACAGATGTACGATATACGAGACAAGGCAGAGAGCATTCGGCAAATTCAGCGATTTTTAATTTCCTTTCAAAATGCCAGAAACGGTTTCTCTCTTCTCACGGCAGACGGCGTTTACGGCGAAGAAACGGCGTCTGCGGTCAAGGATTTTCAAAGAAGTCAAGGGCTCTTGGAGACGGGCACCGTTGACCTTGATACGTGGGAGCTGCTCTTTATGCTCTACGAGCAAAATGAAGAGACAAGCGAAAGCGACCTTGTTCCAGAAGCGGCATTTCCCTTACGTATGGGCGACTCGGGCAGCACCGTTTCCATTTTGCAGACAGTGCTTGAGGAGCTTTTGGAGATAAATCTCGACTCGGACGGATTTTTCGGCAGGCGAACCGAGGACGCCGTTCGCACGCTGGAAAGGCGACTCGGTGACGCCCCCACAGGCCTTGTCGGCAAGAGCCTTTGGCGGCGCATGGCGATTGCCTACAAGGAAAAAAGCGCGCGGCGCTTTTATCCGCTTGCCTGATTTTTTCAAGCTCTGTGCAAATATATCCGAAAAAAAGGCAATAATGTGCTCGGTTTCAAATGGCACCGAAAGGAGTGGTTTTTTTGGAACACCGTTTTACCAAGCGCGCCGAAGGCGCGCTGAACAACAGCTTGCAATTGGCCTCAGGTCTTGGACATACTTATATCGGAAGCGAGCATTTACTTTTGGCGCTCGCGAAGGAAAAGGATAGCCTTGCAGCCTTCTTTTTAGAGGGGCACGGACTTTCGGGCGAAAAAATTGAAAATGCGATTGCCGATTTTGCGGGAACGGGAACGAAAACCGAGATCACCGTCAAGGATATGACGCCGCGAACGCGGCGCATTATTGAGCTTTCGGGAAAGACCGCGGATACCTTCCACGCATCAAGCATCGGAACGGAGCATATTCTTCTCTCGCTTCTTGGGGAGCGCGAATCGGTGGCTGTTCGGCTTCTTTCCTCCCTTGGCATTGCCGTTTCGGATTTAGAGGGCGAGCTTATCGCCTTTTTGGAGACGGCGGCGGGCAAGGGCAAGGGCGGACAGGGAGGCAAAAAATACGATTCTCCCATATCGACAGGCTCCGTTCTTCTCAGCTACGGCAAGGATTTGACCCTTGCCGCCTTTGAGGGCAAGAATGACCCGCTTATCAACCGCGAGGGAGAATTATCCCGTGTTATTCAGATTTTATCGCGGCGCACCAAAAATAACCCCTGTCTTATCGGCGAGCCAGGCGTTGGCAAAAGCGCAATAGCGGAGGGGCTTGCTTTAAAAATCGCGCTTGGCGAGGTTCCCGACGGATTAAAGGGCAAGGCACTTTTGCAGCTTGATATTTCTGCGATGATTGCAGGCGCCAAATACAGAGGAGAGTTTGAGGACAGACTCAAAAGCGTTATCAAAGAGGCCTCAGAAAACAAAAAAATCATATTGTTCATTGATGAGCTTCACATGATTGTCGGGGCAGGGGCGGCAGAGGGGGCGGTTGACGCGGCCAATATTCTAAAGCCCGCCTTGGCGCGCGGCGAGCTTCAGGTGCTGGGTGCAACCACGCACAAGGAATACCGCCAGAGAATTGAAAAGGACTCGGCCTTAGAGCGCCGCTTTCAGCCCGTTTTGGTTGCCGAGCCATCAGAAACAGAATCCGTTGCCATTTTAAAGGGCTTGAAGGAAAAATACGAGGCGCACCACCGCCTTTCCATCACAGATGAGGCCATTGAGGCGGCCGTCAGGCTTTCCGCGCGCTATATTACGGACAGATTTCTGCCCGACAAGGCCATTGACCTGCTGGATGAGGCCGCTTCAAGCCTGCGCGTTTCCAAAAGCGCCCCCTCCTCTTCCCTTCTTTCGCTCGAAAAGCGGCTTGCCGAAATCAGAGAAGGCAAGCTTTTGGCCGTCAAGGCCCAGCGCTTTGAAAGGGCGGCGGCGCTGCGAAGCGAGGAGCGCGAGATTAAGGCGCTTTGCGAACAGGAGCGCAAAAAGGAGAAAGAGAACGCCGAAAAGAGAGAGGGCACCGTTCTTGCCTCACACGTTGCCGAGGTTGTGACGCGCCATACGGGCATCCCGCTTTCCTCGCTTGAAAAAAGCGAAAGTGAGAGGCTCTATTTGCTTGAGGATGCCTTAAAGGCTCGCGTTATCGGGCAAGACGAGGCCGTTCACACGGTGGCTCAGGCGATACGCCGCTCGCGCTTGGGATTAAAAAATCCAAGGCGCCCTATCGGCTCATTTCTGTTTATCGGCCCGACGGGCGTTGGTAAAACCGAGCTTTCCTTGGCACTTGCCTCCCTGCTGTTTGACAAAAAAGAAGCGCTTATCCGCCTTGATATGTCGGAATATATGGAGCGGCACAGCGTTTCAAGGCTTATCGGCTCGCCGCCCGGCTACGTGGGCTATGAGGAGGGCGGACAGCTCACCGAGCTTGTCAGGCGCCGCCCGTATTCCGTGGTTTTATTTGATGAAATTGAAAAGGCGCACCCCGACGTTTTTAATTTGCTTTTACAGATAACGGAAAACGGCACGCTGACGGACGCGCAGGGCAGAGGCGTTGATTTTGCCAACACGGTTATCATTTTAACCTCCAACGTCGGCGCGCGGGAAAGCGCCGAGGGCAAGGCGGTTGGCTTTATCACGAGCCCCGCCTTAAAAAAAGAGGAGGAAACGAAGGCGGCCTTAAAGGCAACCTTCCGCCCGGAGCTACTCAACCGCTTGGACGAAATCGTTTATTTCTCCCCCTTAGATGAGGAGGCGCTTGAAAAAATCGCCCTCTTGCTTTTGGAGGATTTAAGAATACGCGCGAAGGAAGGGGGGCTTTCGCTTGACTTTTCGCCCTCCGTCAGCACGCTTTTGGTGAAGGAATCCAAGGATATTGCACAATACGGTGCAAGACCTCTGCGGCGCACGCTTCGGCGTCTTGTCGAGGATCCCTTCTCCCTTGCGCTCCTTTCGGGGAAAATTTCTGCCGATTTACCGATTATCTGTACGGAAAAGAACGGCGAAATTTGCTTTTTACAAAATCGCCCGCAAGACTCCTTCGCATCTGAAAGCCAAAAGGAGTAGCAAAAAGGAGGCAGTTTTTGGAGAAGCACTTGACAAAAGCCGAAATTTCGCGTATAATAAATAAAAAAGAAAAATGAGGAGGTTTTTATTATGACGATTGGCGAAGGAATTTGCAAGGTACTGTATGCCGGTGTTGGCGTGATTGCCATTGGCGTTGAAACGGTTGCCGGTGCCTTTGACGGTTGGGCCGAAAAGGGCAAGACCGTTGTAGACGAAGGTAAGGCATTGGTTAAGAATGCCATTGAGAAGTGCAAGGTTTCCGATGCGGATGCGCCTGCTGTGACCATTGAAGAGGACAACGGCGAAAACGCTCCCGTGGAAAATGCATAAGGCATTTGGATAAAGACTTAGGTCAGTTTACAAGTAACAACACGCAGACGGTGAAACGGGCTGCTGACAACAAACGGCGCTATGCTCCCGGCTGGGTGCATAGCACCTGTTTGTTGCGGGGGTTTCCAAAGGGGGCAGCGCCCCATTTGGCACACGACTTTGCGGAGCAAAGTGTAGTGTGTTATACGCT
>JBGVMO010000034.1:0-3702 GCA_045124835.1 Eubacteriales bacterium | reverse complement strand
CACGGACGTATACCAGGCGGAAGCCATTGCGATGGAGGCGGCCAAGCTTGAGCCTGCCTGCGTTTTCCCTGCCTTTGAGTTTGGCGACAGCAATGACCTTGTAGAATGGAAGGGTGCCATCCGTTTGGACCCCGAGCTGATGCTGGAGATGTTAGAGTGCTATTGCACGGAAATTGCGCGTCACGGCTTCAACAAAATTATTCTTTTGAACTATCACGGCGGTAATGCGGGATTTTTGCGTTATTTTTGCAATATGCTGGATTACAAGCAAAGAGATTTCACCGTGATGTATATGTTCCCCGTTCCTTTGTTTGTAGACGAAATCTGGCCCACCTTGAAGGAAAAGGGCTATGACTACTACCCCGAGCTTTTGCCCGAGGACGTAGAGGTGCTTCGCGACTTTGTAGAAAACAAGCGGCTTGACGGGCACGGTGGATTGCTCGAAACGGCCACGATGCTTGCCATTCGCCCCGACCTTGTCCGTATGGACAGACTCGGCGCGGTTGACGGCCACTTCACCCATAAAACCGACAGAGTTTCTGCCGCAGGGCTTTCCAATCCCATCAGTCTTTGGAGAATGGAATTCCCGAATTCCTACTGTGCCGATGACCCGCACAACGCCAACGAGCGCATTGGTAAGCTTTGCCTGCGCTTAGCCGCCGAGAAGGTTGCCAACGGCTGCCGCGTTTTCAAGGAGGAGTACGGCGTTTTCCAAGAAAAAATTGATATGAATCGTCCCTATTATCACGATTGAGACAAAAGGAGTTTATATGATTTCATTGAACGCAACCAAGGAAGCCCTTGGACTTGACAAGATCCCCGAAAGATGGGAAGCTTTTGCTCCAACTCTCGAAAAGGACACCTCGTTTTTTGAAAGAGAGTCGCTTTTAGCCTTCTTTGAGGAATATCCCCTTTTCCCCGTACACGCAGAGATGCTTTTGTCCGCCGCCGAAAAGGTTTTGAAAAACCAGGCCTTGACGGACTACCTTCTTCTTTTAACGCGGGCAATGTACGACTGGGCTCTTATTCAGGAGGATATTGCCGCCTTGACGCTTCCCCGCCCCCGTGGCGAAGAGGAGAGGCTTCCCTACGACATGCTGGCGCTTTTGGCCTGTCTGCCACACATCCCCCCTGTCTATGCCCTTTTGCGCGCGCGCGGCGTTTCGGAGAAAATTTTAGCAGACTCCTTCGCAGTCATTGACACGATGGTGCCGCCGCCACCTGCCGAGAAAGCCTTTGACGCAGGAAATCTCAGCTGGGTTCAGCACTATCTGCACGGCATCAATTTGCGCATTGGTTGCCTTTTCTTCCACCGCATTGACGATATGTACAAATCCTCCTTTGGCATTTATCGCTCCTCAAAGGGAGAATTCCGTCTTTTAGCCGAAAAAGGCACTTATCACCTGAACGGTCATTTGGCAACCGAGAAGGACACGCCGGAAGAAAGCGATTTTGAGGCCGTTCTCCTTGAGACCGAGAGCTACTATGAGGCCTTTCTCATCAGCGAGGCGGGCTTGGTCTCCCCCACGACTGTACGTCTTGCAAAGAATGAATGGACGCGCGTTGCCGGCCCTGAAAGCCCCGCTATTACCATTCATATTCCCTCTGGCCCCGGTCTTACCCCCGAAAACGTTCGCGCCTCCTTGCGTGAGGCCCTTGATTTTCACCGTCGCATTTTCCCTGAGTGCAAGGCGCAGTTCTTCCATTGCCACTCCTGGCTGCTCGATACACAGCATAGGCAATTCCTTGCTCCCGGCTCTAACATTTTGGGCTTTCAGGACTGCTTTATTCACGGAAACACAACCACCTATGACAACTGCGTTTTCACATTTTTGTTCCGTTGCGGCAAGGACAATTTAGAGGATCTGCCCGAAAACTCCTCCATGCAACGCAAGATCAAGCAGCATCTTTTGGCAGGAAATCATATTTACGAGCAGAACGGTGTTATCCCATTTGAATGGGTGGAAGGCGGCACGCTTTAAGTCTTTCCCAAGGAACGCCCCCTGAACAAAAGCGCTATTTCCTATTGGAAATAGCGCTTTTTATATTTGCTCCACTATATCGGCAATTCTTACCGAGGCCCTTCCATCACCGTAGGCAAGGCATTTCTTGGCCATAGCCCTGTACAGAGCCTTATCCTCCAACAGTGCCTTAAAGGATTGGTAAACGGCAGCCTCCTCCGTTCCGACAAGAGAAGCCACACCTGCGGCTATTCCTTCGGGGCGCTCGCTTGTGCTTCTCATTAAGAGAAGAGGCTTTCCAAGAAAGGCGGCCTCCTCTTGAATGCCGCCGCTATCGGTCACAACCGCAAAGCTTTGCGCCAGAAAATTATGAAAATCAAAAACCTCCAAGGGCGGAAGAAGACGAATTTTGTTGCAGCCCGCAAAAGCCTCCTCGGCAGCCGCCTGCACAAATGGATTCATGTGGACGGGATAAATGGCCTTCACATTCCCTTGCGCATCTAAGACGCGGCGAATCGCGCGAAGCATTTGCTGCATCGCCCTACCCTGATTCTCTCTGCGGTGTGCCGTCAAGAGAATGAGTCGGCTGTCCTTTGCCCATTCAAGCGCAGGATGCGTATAATCCGCGCATACGGTGGTTTTCAAGGCATCAATGACGGTGTTGCCCGTTACGTACACCCGCTCTTGCCTCACGCCTTCTTTGATAAGATTTTCCTTGGCAGATGGCGTTGGCGCAAAATGATAGTCAGCCAACAAGGAAATGGCGCGCCGATTCAGCTCCTCGGGATACGGACTATTTATATCGTAGGTGCGAAGCCCCGCCTCCACGTGTCCAACGGGAATTTTTTTATAAAAGCCAGAAAGAGCCGCGGCAAAGGCGGTGGTGGTATCCCCGTGCACCAAGACAACGTTGGGAGAAAGCGTGTCAAGCACCCCCTCAAGCTTGCCGAGTATTTCCTTGGTAATATCAAAAAGAGATTGCCCTTTTTTCATCACGGCAAGGTCAAAATCAGGACGAACGCCGAAGGCAGAAAGCACGCCGCTCAGCATCTCCTTATGCTGTCCTGTGACGGCGACAAGGGTTTTTATTTTCTTTCTTTTTTTCAACTCATTGACAAGCGGACACATTTTAATGGCTTCCGGGCGCGTACCAAAGACAAGCAAGACGGTTTTCATTCTACCTTTTCCTTTATATAATATAAAAAGCCTCACAGAGCAATCTTTATGCTCCGCGAGGCTTTTTATGCCTATAAAGAGAAAGGTTATTTTACCCGAATGCCAACCTCTTGCAAAAAGGCTCGCATATCGGCCGCTTGCTCGCGGGAGACGCCAACGTTGCGCTTCCACTCCTTTTTCCCGCGGCGAAGACCGCCCGTGAAAACGTAGGAAAAGAAGCGACGCACCAGCATAAAGGGATAGAGCCACTTATGCTTTTCAAGCACGGGGTAGACCTCTTTTAAATAGGCGCAAGAAGGAAAAAGGCGGCCAAGAAAATATTTGAGCTTACCGCCAACGGCGCCCTGCTTAGCCACCGTTTGATTCTCCGAAGACCCGTAGACGCCCCCTGTCAGAATGTACGCCTCTGTCTTTTGCGTGATGGCGCTATGCGGCACGTTTTCAAACCAAACGGCTATCATATCAAGGACTGTGTCGTAAAAGCGCTCAAGCTCGGACGCAGCACAAAGGGCGCGGACGGCCGCCTCATCCCAAGGGGCGCTATGCCGCAAAAGGTATAGATCAA
>JBGVMO010000033.1:0-4277 GCA_045124835.1 Eubacteriales bacterium | reverse complement strand
TTCGGCTACTTTTTTTTGCCCCCGTTCGTTTCACTTTTGACGAAAAGCGAAACGAACGCACAAATTTTCTTCGAAAATTTCCTCATTTTGCGCCTTTCTTGACGCAAAATGAGACGGGCTGTCTCAAATGAGACAGCCCGTTTCTTTTTATTTTTCTTGTTTTGCATCAAAGCACCGTTTTGAGCCAGAGCCAAGTTAAGATTCTGTCAGGCAGAAGCTTAAAGAGCATATGCTGCATCTTGGTGTACCAGTTTGTAACGGCAAGCATCTTGCCGCGCTTGGCGCGCGAAAGCGCGTACTTCACCACGCGCTCGGCCTTGAGCAAGGGCTTTGGATTTTCAGGGAAGCGCGCACCGTCCTCGGGGTGCGCCACACCGAGAAATTCTGTTTCCACCCAGCCGGGACAGAAGCAGGTTACCGATACGCCCAAGGGCTTGATTTCTTGACGAAGACCCTTGGAATAATGCAAAACGAAGGACTTGGTGGAGGCGTACACGTTGAAATGGGGCAGCGGCGTGAAGCAGGAGCCCGATCCTACCTCAATGATGTGTCCGCCCCGTTGCATAAAGGGGAGGGTTGCGTGCGTCATCAGAACGGTGGCCTTGACGTTGAGATCAATCATATCCACCGTTTCCTTCTCGGAAACGTGCGCGTAATCGCCAAATTTTCCAAAGCCCGCGGCATTGATGAGGTAAAAGACCTCTTCCTTTTTCTCCTTTAAATAGGATACGTATTCGGCAATGGACTGCTCCTTACACAAATCCAAGGAGAGAATTTCAGCGTTGCCAAGCTCCTCAGCCAAGGCGAGAAGCCTCTCGCGACGGCGCGCGATAAGCAAAAAGCGCGTGGCCTCTCCGCTCTTCTTCAGCTGACGCGCAAACTCTTTTCCAAGGCCGGAGGATGCGCCTGTAATAACTGCCAATCTTTCCATTTTATCTTTTTCCTTTCGTACAGAACAATTTGTTCGTTTATTGAATGCAAGCTTTTGTTTACATTTTGCTGCCAACCGTCTTTGATTTTATCGAATTCGGCTTTTTTATCGAATTCGGCTTTGGAAGGCAACCGCCCTTCCGATAATATGCACCTCCTCCAAGTCCTCGCCAAGATACACCAAGGGCTCGTAGGCCTTGTTTTCGGGAAGCAGAATCAGCTTTTGCTCCTCAGGGTAATAATAAACGCGCTTCAGGGTTGCCTCGTCTCCAATCACGACAGCGGCAATTTCGCCATTCTCAACGGTGCTTTCCGCGTGAATAAACACGATGTCTCCATCGTAAATGCGCGCCCCCGTCATGCTGTCGCCTCTGGCGCGCAGGCAAAAGTCCGCATCGGCAATTCCATCTGCCACGGCGTACTCCCCGTAAGTTTCCTCGGCGTAGATGGGCTTACCGCAGGCAATCTCGCCCACCATCGGCACGCGGCGGCGCTCGATGGGAAGAATACCAAGCGCATCCTCCCAGCCGAAAAGGCGCGACGGAGAAATTCCCAAAACCGCCGCAATTTTTTCAAGCCTTTCGCGCGGAATGTTCTCGATTTTTCCGTTTTCATAGCGAAAAACGGTCTGTCTGCTGACACCGAGAAGCCTTCCAAGCTCCTCCATACTCAGCCCTCGCTCGCGGCGATACCGTTCAATATTTCTTCCAATAGACATAAAGCCCTATCCCTCCCTGCGCCATTTTGCCCAAGCGGCATTCTTGCAAAAAATGGCGTTTTTTGTCGAATTTTGTTGCGCTCTTCGCAACAGACCTTTTCTTTTTTCTCCATTATAACACATCTGAACGCAATATGCAACACTTTTTTGAAAATTTTTTTAATTTGTTACTTGACAAGCAACAAATTTTGTGATATAGTGGAAGCACGAGAGAAAGAATCGTGCGTTCTTCCGCCCCACAACCGCACAAATTCTTTCATTCGGCCACGGCTATCTCTCTTAATAAAGAGAATGCCGCTTTATTTTACCGCTATTTGTTGCACATAATGCAACAATTAACAAAAGACGAAAAAACGGAAAGGAAATCCCTATGCTACTTTGTCAAGCCCAAGGTGGAAACGCCACCTTTTTACTGCGCTCTCCCGCCGAAATCCGAGAGGAGCTTTCGGCTATGGAGGAAAGTGTTGCCTCTGCAAAAGAAAAGCTCGCGCGACTGACCTTTATACGAGAGGAGCTTTTTGAGCTTGTTTTACCCGAAGAAATCAAATCCCTGCTCGAGCAAGAGCTGCTCGACCGTATCACCGTTCTGCGAGACGAGGTTGACGAAATGGCCTCGGACGTTTACGCACTCTCGGAGGAGCTTGAAGAAGCCCTCTACCTTTTATTTCGATAAGGAGACGCTATGAAGGAAACCCAACACCTGCCGCCCTCCGTTTGTCACGCCGTGCGCGCTATGTGTGAGGACTACGAGCGGCGAAAAACCGAAATCCAGCGAGGCGCCCTGCCCCCTGCCACGCTTGGTCATTTTATGATGCTCAATGCGGCGATTGACAATGCCTTGGCCTCCTGCTGTGAGGAAGGGGTGCGCGAGGAAATCCGCCGCGACATTGCCAATCAGACGGGGCACCGCTTCACGCAGCTTTACTACCTCTCCCCCGGCACCTACAAGGACAGAAAGCGAAAAAGCAAGCTTGCCATTGCGCGCGCCCTCGGCCTTTTGCCCTGAAACGCCCCCGACGCCCCTTGACAACGAGCAATGGGTATGCTAAAATGGTCAAAGAAAAATGCACCACGCGCAACAACGCAGGAGGCTGGTATGAATCTTCTTTTTGCCGCAGATATTTCCTTTAACTTTGTGGGCGATTATCCCGGTGACGCGCAAGCGCGCCGCACGGTTCTTGGAATAGAGCCGCTTTTCCGCGCGGCTGATTTTTCCGTTGTCAACCTTGAAAACGTCCTTGGAGATGCAAACGCATACGCGCCCATTTTGAAGAGCGGCCCCGCCCTCATTTCAGACGAGCGCTTTGCCGAATATCTCTTTGCGCTGCGTCCCTCTGCCATCGGTATGGCAAACAATCACGCAGGCGACTATACCGCGGCGCCCCTCTTGGCAACGCGCGCCCTCTTTGAAGAAAAGGGCTATACCGTTATCGGCGCCGGCAAAAATCTCGCCGAGGCCTACCGCCCCGCCGTCTTTGAAAAGGACGGTCAAACGGCGCACGTGATTGCCGTTTGCGAAAACGAGTTTGGCTGTGCCACCGAGGACACGGCCGGCACGGCGGGCTTCTCGCTTGCCTACGTCACGCGCGCCATCAAGGAGGCACGAAGCGCGGGCGCTTACCCCATCGTCTATTTTCACGGTGGGCACGAGGGCTATCCCTTTCCCTCTCCCAAGCGCATAGAGCTGTATCGCCATCTGATTGACATTGGCGCTGCCGCTGTTATCGCGATGCACGCGCACTGCCCGCAGGGCTACGAGACGTACGAGGGCGCGCCCATCGTTTACGGAATGGGCAACCTCTTCTTCCCCTTCCCGAACGTAAAGAACTCTTGGTATTACGGATATTTAACCGCGCTTTCTATCTCTGATGGCGGTGTTTCCTTTGAAACGCACCCCTACCGCTTTGACGAGGAGGGCATCTTCCTTCTGACAGGCGATGACAAGGCCCGCTTTGACGCCTATATGGCAGAGCTTTGCGCGCCCATTGGTGATAAGGCGGCCATTGCCGCGCTCTTTGACGCTTGGTGCGCCATGCCCGAGCGCTACGGATACTATCGGATGCTGACCGATTTTGACGTTTCGCAGTTAGAAGGAAATGACCGTGAAGGCACGGTTGACCTCAAAAACAACTTTGGCTGTGAGGCGCACAACGAGCTGCTCAGCAATATGCTTGCCATGCTTTATTTCGGGCGCAGAGAGGAAGCCTCCAAAAAGGGTGACTACATTCGCCGCCTGCAAAATATGGAGCTTTAAAGAAAAAAACAACAAAAAGAGAGAAAATCGTTTTTGATATGCACCCCAAAAGTTAGACACTTTTGGAGGTGCATATTTTTTATGGGTAAAACAGGACGAAAGAATCGAATTTATTTGCCAGAATTTAAAATTGGTGTTATAATGGATATGCGAGAACACCGATTGGGATATTGCGAAACAGTTAAGAAGTATGATTTAGGCTCAGTTAGATCAGGTGCAGCAATTGCTATGTTACAAAGGTGGGAACGCATATATTTGGAAGAAGGAGCTGAAGGTCTTATGAAAGAACGTAGAGGCAAATTTTGCGGAAGCAAAAAAGGTCGCCCACCAAAGCTCGATAAAAAAACAGAAGAAGATCTCATAGCCGAAAACCAA
>JBGVMO010000032.1:0-5327 GCA_045124835.1 Eubacteriales bacterium | reverse complement strand
CTTTGATGATTACATTATGGTACTCAAGTATCTTCTTACCGTTATTGAAAAGAATCCCATATACAAGGCTGCGATTACAACCGAAAGCCTTTGTGTAGGATATGACGGGAAGGTCGTTCGTTCCGTATTGAACGCACTTTTGGACAATGACGATTGAAGAAACGCTTGCAAGGCTTAAAAAATCGGATTTTCGTGCCAAATTTCACTTGACCGCAAAGGACAAGCAATACGTCGCCGAAAAGGGTGTGGAGGTCATAAGAGCACACGCCGAGGATTTCGTAAAGAATCGGTTGGCTCCGTCCTCCATCCCCAACGACGGAAAGCAAACTCCCATGCGAGGTCATCCGATATTCGTGGCGCAACACGCTTGTGCTTGTTGTTGCCGAGGATGCCTGGAAAAATGGTATCGAGTTCCGAGAGGGACGGATTTAACGCCCTCACAACAAGAAAGGATTGTCAATCTGCTTATGGTGTGGATTGAGAAAGAAACGATATCTTAAGGAGGAAAATATGTACGCAGCATTATTTGAAATGACAAGTTGGATGGGTACGGAACAGTACATATTTACTGGAAATACGGCATCCGAGATGCTTTCCAGGTTTGAAGACGTTCAGAGCCTTGAGTGTCTTGTTAGAATGGGCAGAAGAGAGGAGCGCTCAGCTTCTGGAAAGAAAGCAATCAATGACCTTGAGGCGCTTTGGGACAAGCATTATTCCGGCGCATTAACAAATGATGATCTTTTAGGTTTGGATATTAAAATCAGTATTGGTTCGATTAAATGTGTGGTTATCCTTGAAGGGGATGACGCGGCAGATAAGCTTAAAGCGGAGTACCCGAAGGCGAGATGAAATAAACCTTGGAGGTCTGGCGATGACAAAACAACAATTTCTCTCATACTGCCTAAACACCTACGGTACATCGCCAGACTATCCGTTTGACGAGGATTTTGAGACGGCGGTGTTCAGGCATAGTGATAACCGCAAGTGGTTTGCGCTGTCGATGCAGGTGTCACGTCGCAAGTTTGGCTTGGATAGTGACGAGGTTATTGACGTTGTTAATCTCAAGCTGCCAACCGAGATGTTTGGATCATTCGGCGCGGCGGACGGTGTCTATCCTGCATATCATATGAACAAGCTTCATTGGATCTCCGTGCTCCTGCCCGATGCGCCCGACGATGTGGTTCAGTTCCTCGTGAACGTGAGCTTTGAGGCAACGAAATCCTTGAAAAAAGCAAAATAACGCTGGACTTCTGCCATCTCCTGTGGTATTGTATTGTGCTACAGGAGGTGCAGTCTATGGAAAGCATTATAAAAGAGCTGTGGCACGGCAATATCATACCGCAAGAGGAATTCGGACGAACGCACGGCAAGCGAAAAGCAAAGAATGAAGGGTGAAAAAGTAAAATCGGCAAGCTTCAATAGAAGCTTGCCGATTTTTGGCGGAGGGTGTGGGATTCGAACCCACGTGGCTTTTGGCCAAACGGTTTTCAAGACCGCCTCGTTGTGACCGCTTCGATAACCCTCCGTAAATATGATGCAACAGCGTGCATCCTCGCCAAAGGCGAGATAACCTTCCGTGATGCATACTGCAACATTTCAAAAGTATTTAATTTTTCAAAACCGTTCGGTTTTCAAGACCTTCTTCCTGAAATATAGTCAAAATGTGTGCGCGGCATAGCCTTGCTTCATTTTTCCTTATTTCAGTTAAGCGCTTCGCAAAAACGATTATCAATCGTTTTTGCTTGCTTACATTGTGACCGCTTCGTTTTTGATGCAACAGCAGGCATCATATTTACGGAGGTGGGGGAGAAGCGGCTCGGCGGCTTTGCCGTCGAATCCGCTGCGCATACCCCGTCCGAAGCTCGACAAGCTCGCTTGTCAGGTAGCGAAGCGGCGCGAGGGGAGTGAATGACACCACAGTGTGGTGTCAGAGCCCGAGCGTGACCGAGTCGCAACGAGAAAGGGCGCGGGTATCCTCGCCAAAGGCGAGATAACCTTCCGTGATGCATGCTGGAATCAACTTATGAAATTGTAAAAGCCAACCGAGGGCGGCCGAGAGGCCGCCTTTTGTTCGGTAGATGGCTGATTTGTAAATAATTGTTTGCGCGCGCGGAGTCGGGGTGCAGAGAGGGAAAAGGGAGCGCTTTGCGCTGTGGCGCACAGGGGCGCAAGAAGAGCTCAGCGCGGTTGGCGCGAAAAGGCGCGGCACGAAAAGGCTCGGCGCGGGAGCGCCGTCAGCGCAAGTGACGGCGAGAGGGGCAGGTGAAGGTTTTGATGGGCTTGCCGTTCTCGTCGATATAGGAAAACTCGGTTTCGTCCTTGCGGAAGGTGACGGCGGTCATACGAAGCAGGGGGTTATTGTCCGTTCCGGCCTTCCACTCGGATGCGATGATGACGGGGTAGCTATGGGGGAAGAGGCTACGCTCGTCATTGGGCGCGAGCTGGTCATATCTGTGCATATGACCGCAAATCATAAAGTCGGGGTTGAGGGCGTCAACACGTTTGCCCCACTCCTTGTAAAGCTCGGGCATGATGGCGAATTCACCGTGCATGGCGGCGCTATACATAAAGGGCACGTGGCAAATGGCGAAGGTGTAGGGGCGGTTTTCAAGCTTGGCGCTTTTTAAGAAGCGAAGCTCCTCTTTGCGAAAATACTCAAAGCAGTTAAAGCCGCCATAGACCTCGTGGGCGTCGGGCTTATCCTCGCCGCAATCCAGCGCGAGACCGCTGAAGGGGCCGAAGGCGAAGGTAAAATAGGTTTTGCCATTATCCGTACCGATATAATCGGTGAGATATTCGGAGAGCTTGCCGCGCGTATCGTGGTTGCCGCGCACAAAGAGCAGGGGCATCTCGCCCTTGGTAATTTCGCCGAGGAAGGAGAGCAGGAGCGCAAAGTCCTCCTCGCGGTACAGCTCGCCAAAGTCGCCGTTCATAATCAAAAAGTCGAGCTTGTCGCCGAAATACGAGGCAGGGATTTTCGCCTTATCGTACATTGCGTGAATATCGGCCAGATACATGGCGTGAATATCCTCGGTCTTTTTGACGGGGCGGAAGGAATATTCTACCGTTTCCTCCTTCTCGCGAGTCGACCAATAGGACTGCTTTTCAATCGTTTTGCCAAAGGTGAGGCTGTAGCCCTCGGCCGCGTCCAAGACGGACTGGGGCAGAATGAATTTATGGCACTTGGTGCTTTTGAGAATGCCGTCCACCGTGTCATAGAAGGTCTCTTCGCCGACGCGGAGAACACAGGTTCCCTCAGCCTGACAAAGAGCAACCAATTGATAATCGTTACCGACAACGAAAACGTTAGGATTACAGGACAAAAAGGACATGGCGATTCTCCTTTTTATTGCTTTTTAAAGGTGCGGCGAGCAAAGTCCGTCAACGTGAATATTGTAGCACACGCGCTTTTGCTTTGTCAAGGGCTTTGCCCTTTTCTTTTGCTTTTTTGGCGCTTTTTATCTCTTTTTTTCGGCTTCCCCTTGCTTTTTTTCCTGCCTTATGCCATAATGGCAGTAGCACATCCCAAAACGAAAATTGAGACGAAAGGACTGCTTTATGAAAAGCTTTTACAAGCGCTTTGGCGTGATGATAGACTTATCCCGTAACGCCGTACTGACCGTTCCTATGCTCAAAAAGTACATGACCCTTTTGAAGAAAATGGGCTACAACTCGGTGATGCTGTATACCGAGGATACCTACGAGATTGAGGGCGAGCCCTTCTTTGGCTATATGCGCGGCCGCTACTCCATCGCCGAGATGAAGGAGCTTGATGCCTTCGCCACCTCCATCGGAATTGAAATTATCCCCTGCATTCAGACGCTCGCGCACCTGAAGGCCGCTTTCCGTTGGGGCAAGATCCCCGTTGACACGGGCGATATTATGCTTGTTGACAACGAGCGCACCTACGAGCTGATTGACAAGATGTTCAAGACGCTCTCCGACTGCTTCGCCTCCCGTTATATCCACATTGGCATGGACGAGGCGCAAATGCTCGGCCGCGGCCGCTATCTTGACGAGCACGGCTACGAGCCCTCTATTTCCATCATCAAGAAGCATCTGGCGCGCGTTGAGGAGATTGCGAAGAAGTACGGCTACACCTCTCTTCTTTGGTCGGATATGTTCTTCCGCCCGTGGACGAACAACGCCTACTACTGCGAGGCCTGCGAGGTTCCGAAGGAGGTTATCGACTCGGTGCCCGAGGGCGTTATCCCGATGTATTGGGATTATTATCACTATGACGAAAAGCCCTACGACGATATGTTCTATAACCACGCCCAGCTTGCCAAGGAGGTCTGGTTTGCAGGCACGGCCTGGTCCACCAAGAGCTTTGCGCCCAACCACGTGATGACGATGAAAACAATGAAGCCCGCCCTTCGCGCCTGCCGCAAGCGGCGCGTGAAGAACGTCTTTATCACGTTGTGGGGCGATTTTGGCGCGGAGACCTCGCGCTTTGCGCAGCTGGCAACCCTGCTTTACTTGGCCGAATACGCCAAGGGCAACGAAAACGAGGACAAGATCCGCGCCAAGTGCAAGCGAATCCTCGGCGTTGATTACGACGATATGGTGGCCTTGGGCGACGTGGATCAGGGCTTTGCCCAGAAGGACGTTATCGTCAACCCTGCCAAATATATGCTCTATTCCGACTATTTCAACGATTATCTCGACTGCACGGTTGACCCCAAAATGACCGCGCACTTTGCCGACTGCGCCAAAAGACTTCACGCGGCCAAGAAAAAGAGCCGCCGCTACGGCTATCTCTTTGAAACGATAGCAAGGCTTGCCGACGTGCTTACGATTAAATATGACCTCGGTCTTCGCACCCGCCGCGCCTACGAGGCGGGCGACAAGGAGACGCTTCGTCGGCTTGCAGAATACGACTACAAGGAGGTAGAAAAGAGACTGCGCCTCTTCCACGCCGCCTTCCAGAAGCAATGGTTCACCGAAAACAAGCCCTGCGGCTTTGATATTCAGGATTTGCGCCTCGGCGGTTGCATTCAGCGCGCTATCTCCTGCCGCGCCCGTATCCTTGACTACGTGAACGGACGCATCGACTCCATACAGGAGCTTGACGAGCCTCTGCTCTCCTGGCCGAGCGAGGAAAGCGACGGCCTTGCCCGTTGTCTTTGTCTGCACGAAGAGCTTGTCTCGGCAAACGTTATGGGTCACTAAGAGTTGGTGCGCTTTTCGCGCGCCAACTCTGGCCATTTCGCTTTCTTTGAAAGCGTAATGGCCGCCATCTGTTTTTCAAAAGCTTTTTTGCTTTTGAAAAAGGCAGGAAGGCTCACTGTTCGTGAGCCTCAAGGTGCGTCAAGTGAAAACGCGCG
>JBGVMO010000031.1:0-2265 GCA_045124835.1 Eubacteriales bacterium | reverse complement strand
AAGGAAGCAGAAGCACTCTGTCTCTTCGGAGAGAAGCATCTTACCGAGGTTTCCGTGTCCGATACCAACCTTACGGTTTTCAGCAACGGAGCCGGGGATGCAGAAGCTCTGCAGACCGATACCGATTGCGGCAGCTGCGTCAGCAGCCTTGGTGCAGCCCTTCTTGATTGCGATAGCCGCGCCAACAACGTATGCCCACTTTGCGTTCTCAAAGCAGATGGGCTGTGTTTCTTCTACGATCTTATAGGGGGCAATGCCGTAAGCATCGCAGATCTCTTTACATTCATCAATTGAATTGATGCCGTATTCCTTAAGACATGCGAGGATCTTCGCCTCGCGTCTTTCGTAACCTTCAAATTTTGCCATTACTACGTACCTCCTTATTATTCTTTACGGGGGTCAATGTACTTAACAGCATCATTGAATCTTCCGTATGTGCCTTTTGCCTTTTCGTATGCTTCGTTGGGCTCGAGTCCCTTCTTGATGAAGTCCGTCATCTTGCCGAGAGATACGAATTCATAACCGATAACCTCGTTGTTTTCGTCAAGAGCCATTCTTGTGCAGTAGCCCTCTGTCATTTCAAGGTAACGAACGCCCTTTGCCTTTGTGCCGTACATTGTACCTACCATTGAACGCTCACCCTTACCAAGGTCCTCCATACCTGCGCCGATTACAAGGCCGCCCTCGGAGAACGCGGACTGTGATCTACCGTAAACGATCTGAAGGAAAAGCTCTCTCATCGCTGTGTTGATGGCGTCACAAACAAGGTCTGTGTTGAGTGCCTCAAGGAGAGTCTTGCCGGGAAGGATCTCTGCAGCCATTGCAGCAGAGTGTGTCATACCGGAGCAGCCGATCGTTTCAACGAGTGCCTCTTCGATAATGCCGTTCTTAACGTTAAGGGAAAGCTTGCAAGCTCCCTGCTGGGGTGCGCACCAGCCCACACCGTGTGTGTATGCGGAAATGTCGCTGATCTGCTTTGCCTGTACCCACTTGCCCTCCTCGGGAATGGGAGCAGGACCGTGATCGCAGCCCTTTTTAACTACGCACATATGCTGAACCTCAAGGCTCTGCGCGTATTCGCATGTAAATTCTTTGCTCATTTTGTTTTTACTCCTTATGTAATAAGTTTATAATTGATTGGTTTGATTTGGGGAAATTAGTTTGATTTTGGATTGTCGCTTTTTGAAAAAAGCTCCGCAAAAACTTTTAATCGCTTGGTTTGTGCTGATCATTAACCCGCGCCGAATGCTTGCATTCGCGGCACTTGTGCCTTCATCCTCGAGGGAGCAACTCGACCGAAGGGTCTTGCGCGGCGCACAAACTCGTAGGGGGGCACTCCGTGCACCCGAGCAAACACCCGCCCACCGTAAACGCCCCATCAACACGTCATCCTGAGCGTAGCGAAGTTTTGCTGAGGGAGCCCTGTGCTTTTCAACGCACCATTACAATCAGCCGAAGCGACCCGATGCAAAACCCGTGCCTCGCACGGGGATCTACGAAAGAGTCTTTGTGACTTTCCATAGGCAAAGTAACTTTTCCCTCAAACACGGGTCGTCGTAGGCGCCGCCCCCTACGAGTTTGCGTGAACCGCAATAAAGCCTCCCTTGTGTACGGGGTTCCCCGAAACGAGCAACGCGAGTTTTGGGGGTTCGCGTAAGGGGAGGTGGCGAGCCCGCGAGCCGGAGGGATTGTTTCAAAGGCAAAGTCACTTTCCCATACAACCCGGCGGGAGTAAACCCCCGCCCTACGTTAAGGACAACGGCGGGTGCACGGAGTACCCCCCTACGAAGGTTGGCAGTGTTTTATAGCAGTGCAGTAGCCATAATCAATCAAAGCGGCTACACGCCAAGGGCAATCTTTCAGAGGCTCCTTCCGAGGAGGGAGCTCCGCCGCGGGCGGTGAGGGAGTTCCCCTTCCAAACACAATCTAACTTATTAAACTCCCGATAAACCCCAATTTAGCAATCAAAAAAGCACTCACTTGCGTGAATGCTTTTCCGTTTTGGCGGAGGATGGGGGATTTCGCTCTTGATTTTTTCAAAGCAAATAGCAAAACCCCATTATTTATGCTTTGCAAAAATCTTCGGTCACCGTTCAAAAACAGCGCACTGTGCTGTTTTTTCACTGCGTTCGAATCCCCCAATATTGTTTTACGCAAAACAAAAAAGCACCCTGATGGGTGCTTTTCCGTTTTGGCGGAGGATGGGGGATTTCGCTCTTGATTTTTTCAAAGCAAATAGCAAAACCCCATTATTTATGCTTTGCA
>JBGVMO010000030.1:0-11390 GCA_045124835.1 Eubacteriales bacterium | reverse complement strand
TGATGGCAAGCGATTGCGTTTTTGGGTTTTCGCGGTACAGGTCAAGACGGGTGTTCCAATGACCCGACTCTGCACCTACGGTATAATAATCGTCAGTATTGGTTGCGGAAGACTCCGTATACATCGTGACAAGAGAATTGCCGTAGCGCGTGTTATACGGGTCAGAGGTGCCAATCGGGCCGCAGAAAAGGAAGGTGCGGAAACGGCCGAGCGACATATTGGCCGTCGTGCCGAACTTATTGAAGGAGGTCACACCGTCTGCGTTCTCGGTAACGCCGCGCACAGAAGCGACGATTTCAAGAGTATAGGTATCGGTGGGAAGCAAGGAGGCGTCAAGCGAGAGCATATAACTGTTGTCAAACTTGGCAAGGTCATAGCCGACACCGCCCTTTTCATAGGCTGTCCATGTGCCGCCAAGCACTGCATCCTCGGTTGCACCCTTGGCCGTGTTCTTCCAGATTCCCTCGGAAAGAGAAAGGGAGGAAAGGCCCTTATATGCGGCCAAAAAAACGGTAAGCGTTCCACCGTTGACCGTGGCTTCTCCGTTGACACCGACATATAGGTCGGCATAGCCCGTTGCGGCATTGGATGCACCACCCGCTCCGTTTTGTACCGACTCCGCAGATGCCGGCAAAATGGCCGTTGGCACCATGGAGAGCAGCATACAGAGCATCAGTATGGCAGAAACGATTCTTTTTTTCATAACGCAAGACTTCCTTTCGCACGAAACGGTATATAAGCACCGCTATACAAGCATATAGATATATAAGTATATCATACTAAAAAACGGAATGCTTGTCAAGAGTCTATTGAAAGGGAATTTTCCAAAGCGCTTCCTGCTCCTTGGGCAAGGAACGCTTCCCACCCTCCTTAAGCTCGCCTGTTTTTCTTTAAAATCGCACAAGGTACTTGCTTTTTTCTGCAAACGATAGTATAATGCAAGCAAGAATACAATCACGGAGGTTTTCATCGTGGAGCTGAAAATCATCACCTTTAACATTCGCTGTGCGGACGACGAAAACGGCCACTCCATCAACGAGCGCGCGCCGCGTCTTGCCGAAGCCCTTCTGCCGTATGACGCAGACATTATCGGCTTACAGGAATTCACGCCCGCGTGGGAAACGCATATTCTGCGCGATTTCGGCGAAAGCTACGAAATTTTCAATCAATACCGCGCCTCGAACAATTTTGAATCCACCCCTGTGCTTTGGAAAAAGGCGGCCTTCGACTGCTTGGAAAAGCGCTGCTTCTGGCTTTCAGACACCCCTGAGATTGAGTCGCAGGGCTGGGACAGCATCGGATGCAAGCGTATTTGTATGATGGTGCGGCTTCTTCACAAGGAAAGCGGTAAGGAAATTTGCTTTATGAACACGCATTTCGGCTTTGGTGACCCTTGTCAGATAGCAAGCGCCGAGCTGATTTACCGTTACAGCCAAAGAGCAGAGGGACTCCCCGTTATGCTGACGGGAGATTTCAATATGGAGCCCACCTATCCTGCCTACGCAACTATGACCTCTCATTTTACCGACGCCAACGCCGCCACCGCCTGCGACAGACGTGACACCTACCACGGCTATTTTGCAGAGGGCATCAAGCGCCAGCATATTGATTACTGCTTTGTCAATGACAGAGTCAAGCCCCGCCTTACCGAAATCATCACCAAGGATTTCAAGGGCAAGTACCCTTCTGACCATTTCGGCATTTTCTTTACGGTAGAAGTGTAAACAACTATTTACAATTTAGCAAAGCGCAATACAAAAAGCCGCATCAGCATTCGCTGATGCGGCTTTCGTTTTTTGTTGACTTGTTTTTTGCGTGAAGGCGAAAATCAATAATCGTCGCCGAGAACAAAGCCCCAGTCACCCGGACACATACGGGAGCCCGTTTCCTCAATCTGCTGCTTAATGGCCGTTGAGAAGGCAAACTTATTGATGCCCGTGAAATACTGTGTTCCCGATTCGGTGTGGCCCTTCTTGGCCCAGCCGCTACCCATATAATAGCATTCCGAGAACTGTGCCGCAGGCGTTGCGCCCCTTACGTTATACACGTAGTTGTTCCAGGAATGAATATTGAAGGAAAGCGAGTCGGGGGTTGTAAACTGCATAAAGAAGGGGCGCGTATACTTGGCGCTCAAATAGGCATAATACTCTGCCTCGGTATACTGCTTTGCATTAAACTTGGCCTCGCTAATGGTGGAGGCGTGCTTCACCAGAACGTTGTTATAGTTCGACCAGTTAGAGCAAGAGGCATCGAAATAGTAGGAGCAGGCGAAGTTACCGCGCACGTTGCAGGACTTGGTATGCACCACGTAGTTATGATGCAGGAAATTGAGCTGCTTGGGGTTATCGGACTTCAAGTTACCACCCATAATGTAGATGGCGCCGCCGTCCGCTAACTCCTGCATAAAGTCGGTGATGTAATTGTGGTGCATATCCACGTTTTTCAGGTGTATAGCCTCACCCTCCTCCCACGTTGCCGCCGTCCACTTCCAACCGATAGAGTAAGCGGAATAAGAGGAGCCGATGACCGTATTGTAGCTGATTTCCACGTTTTCGCAAACGCCAATCATCACGCTGGGCGCAGAATAAATGCTTCTTGCAATATCGTGCAGATAATTGTTGGTTACGGTCAGGTAGTAGGAGCCCGAGGTTTCGGACATCTCACGGCCGCCGTACTTGGAGGTATCGCCACGCACACGGATGCCAGAGTCTCCAATCCATTCCAATTCATTGCCCGAAATGGTGGTGTACTCATTACGGCCCTGAATAAAGATGCCTGCGCCACCAATGTCGTGGATATAGCAATCCTGAATCGTGGTGTTTCTCGGGTCATAGAGCGAGATGGCACTTTCGGTACAGAAGCCGCAGCCGCCCAAAGCCAAGGATTCGTCCGTAATAACGTCAGCTCCTGCCTGACCCGTTGCAACACCCGTTCTTGACAGCTCGTAGTTATCCACACCCCAGATGGTCAAGTCCGTTATAACGAGATACTTGGGGTTATGGAACACCAAAAGGTTGTCAATCGTGGGGCGCGCAAAGGAAAGAGCCTCAATATCGTACTCGGTGTAATAGTAAAGCTTGCCCGTTTCAACGTCATAGTAATATTCGTTCTCCTCATCCACGAACTCAAGCGCGTTCTGGAAGGAGAAGTAATAGCCGTCAAGGTCGCCGCCCTTGGGTCTTTGGAACTTTGCAAAATGGTCGGGTCTGACATAGACGGCAACGCAGGTTTCAAACTCCTTGGCAATCTCGTCATAGTAATATACCACGTCGTCAAAGTCAATGCCGTAAACGTCAAGCAGGTTGTAGCACCACATACCCGAATGGTAAAGCTCAAGCTGGGTGCCCTTCAGGCAAACCTGATAAGAGAAGGTCTCGTCATACACCATAAGCTCGGCTTCGGCAAGCGCCGCCTCGGCTTTTTGCAAAGCAAGCTCGGCCGCGTCCATCACAGCCTTTGCGGCAACGTAGGCAATCTTTTCCTCGTCCGTTGCGTTCTTCTTGCCTGCGGCCTCAAGCTTTTTCTCGTAGTCCGCCTTGGCCGTCTCATACGCCGTCTTTTTGGCGTTACGCTCTGCAGTCAGGCGAAGGACCTCGCTTTCGGCAAGGCTCTTGTTGGCCTCCATCTCGGCAAGGCGCTCGGCAACGGTGGCGCGAAGAGCCGAAACGGACGCAAGATTCAGATACAAAACAGCAGGCTTATAATCCTCAGCAGGCGTCCACTCGTACGTGATACCCTTCACCGTGGTTGGCAAGGTAAATGCGTTAAGGATCTCCACCTTAAAGGTTGCAAACGCCTCGGCATACGCCGTTCCCATTCCGCTTCTGACGCCCTCTGCCGTCAAAGCGGAGAAGGAGTCCTTCGTGGTGCGGATATCGTTGTATATTGCCTTCAGATCGGAAAGTGCCAAGAAGGTTTCGTAATGCTTGGTATAGGTAGAAATAAGGTCGGTTCTTTCGGGAATATCCTTGTATTCCACCGCGGGCGCGTGCGAAGCAAGCGTTCCCTCTTCGTAATAATACTGTGCCTTTAAGTAGGTGCCCTGTTCAAACTCGCCAAAGCGATTCACCTCGGGCATCACGCCCTTGAAGGCATAGTTTGCGGTAGAATGAGAGAGATCGGCCGTCGTTCCGTCCACATAGAGATAACGGAACTCGGGATATTTGCCGCTTGCATCGGGCGCAAACTGATAGGCGTAGAGCCCCTCTTTTCCCGCTACAGCCTCAAAATCCGATGCGGAAAGAGAGACGGCGCTGGTCAATTCGGGAAGCTCGTCTGCCAGATAGTCGCCCTCGATGGTGTAATAGTAGTAAGGATAGGTAACCGCAGAGAAATCAAACTCCGCAATCTTTGAAACGGTATGCACGCCGCCTTCAACGAAAAGGCGCACGTTGGTGGGCTTATCCAGCGTCACCAAGGCCTCGTTACAAGCCAAGAACGCGTCCTCGAAGCTGGTATAGGGATGCTCCGCGCTTCCGTCGCCCACGCCCTCGGCGTTTGAATCAAAATGCACGGTGTAGTCGTAATAGCCCTCCTCCACCATTCCGCTCACGTAAGCGGCAACCTCACTCTCCTTGATACTGTCAAGGTCGGAAAGGTAATGCATTACCGTGAACAAGGAGGTGATTTTTCCGTAGGGCTTGCCGGAGAAGCCGCCGTAGAAAATCATTTCCTCGCCTTCGCTCGTTGTCAAGCGCACGTAGGTAACAACCTTCAGCTTTTGGTTGTAAAGGTCAATATTGCCGTCTGCATAGGAAAGCGTCACGGCATAGGTATCCTCGTCCAAGAAATACTTGGCGTTGGCACCGGAAACGGAATCGAAGGCCACAAAGCGATAATCGTACACCCCATCCTTCAAGCTCGGCATATCGCCCGAAAGATTCACGAGCGTTCCAAGCTCAAGGGCAAATCCCGACTGCATAATGGCGGTGATGGAGGAGCTTTGCAGGGTGAAATAGAAGCGGATGGCGTCCGACATATCCTTTTTCACGGCAACGCCCTCCGAAAGCACCCAGATGCCCGCCATTCCGTTGTCAAGGTCGCTTTGCGCCTCCTCCTTGGTCATATTGAAGTTAAAGTGGGCAAAGGCCTTAAAAACGGTGGATTTATCGGGAATCTTGGCAAGCGTTTCCTCCAGCATCTCGGTATCAAGCCCAAGATAGTAGCAAACGTCGGCCACGTGATTTTGCAGCTTTTCGTCCTCGGTCAAAAGTCTGTCGTAAACGCGGATGGAATAATACGTGCCCGCCATACTGCGCCAAAGCTCAAAGCGCTTATCAATCACGTCGTCGTTGGTCATATAAATCTCGTTGGAGATTTCGGAGACAAGATAGGATTTTCCGTCCAAGGAAGCGGTATAGGTGGCTTGCACGTTGTCGCGAATGTAGGTTTCATCCTCGCTGATATAATTGTAGGCAACGGTGTAGTTCACGAGATTGCCGAAATCAAGCGAGCTGAAGGAGTTGTCCTTGCCGACCTCAACGCGCCCGCCTGCAGGGATGTTGCTGTTGTAATTTCCGTAGCTCTGGTACATCCAGCGGCGCTGCATATTTGCACCCGACGCATGACTGTAGCAAACGAAGCCCATACAACGATATGCACCGAGAACGAAGGCGTCCTCCGTAAAGATACCGTGTACGGTGTAATCGTCGTAAAAACGAGATATCGTGCCATCCTCGGCCTCAACCGTAATGCCCTCGGGGGTGAGAATGGATTCAATGGTGTATTCGCCATCGGGCAGGAATCCGTAATCCAAGGAAAGATAGAAATCGTTTGCCTGCTTGACGCGGTATTCCTTTACCTGATGCTGCTCTGCAACGAGCTGAGGAATGGTGTCGCGAATTTCAAGGCCGCCGTTTTTCCCTCTGTACCAGCCCTTACCCATTAAAGTACCGAAGGTTCCCTTTTGGGCCACGTTCGTCCAGACAACGCCCGTGTCGCTAAACAACGTCGGGGTCGAGAAGCCCTCATAGGCAGAAAGGAGCACCGTAAGACCGTCGGTTACGTAAAGAGAGGTTTCCGGGTTCCATGTGCTATTCAGAAGCTGCATCGTTTCGCCCAGCGTTTTCTCGAAGGCGCTCTTATCCATCATGGAGATCTTCTTGAAGGAATCCGCCACGAAGGCACGGCTTTCCGCGTCAAGATTGGTGAAGACGGAGGGGGCAATGCCCGCATACGCCAGCATATCAATCAGATGGTTGTGCGCCATCTCGCTCTCGGTCAAAACCGCATCGTAAAGACGGACGGCATAGGTGGTGATAGGAGCGCGGCGGAAGAGATAGAAGAGAGACTCCGCCGAGGAGCCGAGATAATAGGTATTGCTCTCGTTGGTGGAGGGTACGGTTGAATCGTAATCACCCTGCTTTTTCAGGGTGTTGTTTGCAAAAATCTTATAGGTTGCAAGCGTCTTTTCGGAGGAAACGGTCAAATCGCGGATTATCTGCTGCGAGAAGGCCCTCTCATCTCCACGGCTACCCTCTCCCCAAAGCTGCTTGTTGAGATAGCTGGGCTTGAAGAAAGCATCCGTTCCGGGTGCCAAGAACCAACGGCAATAATGAACGCCGCCAATGGCGTCTCCGCTATCGTTGCCGCCACGGTTGTAGATAACCTTCAGCTGTCCGATGGCGTCCGAAAGCGCGGAGGAAAGAAGAATGGCGTCGGTCGCATCGGTATAGCCACCGTTCCCATCAGGCGTTTGGAAAAACCCATACTGTGTGACGTGCTCCAAGGTGAAATCGCCCTTAGGAAGCGCATCGCTGCCAATGTTCAAATAAACGTCCTCGGTATACGTACCCGTTGCGGCAGAGCCGTCCGAGGAGGGCAGATAGGTCATATCATAGCCAACGCCGCCACCCGCTTGCTTCTTCCAAAGAGAGCCGATGAGCGTAGCGTCAAAGTTGCCCATTTTATCATACCAAAGGGTTTTGTTGTCAAAGAACACCACGGAGGTGGTATCATATGCGGAAAGAAGAAGCTTGAGGCTACCGCCGTTTTCGGTCTTGCCGCCGCCCGCACCCACCTAAAGCGCGTCGTACACGGTCTTTTTGCGCGCCTCGTTGGCAACGGCACGCATCGCGGCCAATTCCTCGATGATGGCATCAATATCCGCCTCGGTAGCAGAAAAGTCCTTCTCTGCCACGGCCAAAAGGAACTGTGCCTTATCGCCATCATCAATAGCCTTATATTTTTCAAAATCGAAGTCAAGATAAAGGAGAATGTCAAGCGCGCGATTGTGGGAAAGCTCCTTGACAGTCAAGGGCTGTGTATACAGACGCACGGCATAATAGCTTGCGGGCATCGAATGACCGAGAACAAAGCTTCCCTGATATTCGTCAAGCTTTTCGCAGGTGGTCTTCAGGTTACGGCTCGGCGCCGTTTCGCCGTTCTTCAAAAACTCATAGGTATAGCTGTCGGGCGATTCGGTCAGATTGACGGTGAGGCTCATAACCGAGCTATCCTCGCGGTAGGCCTGCATATAGCTTCCCATACTGTTGCCGCCAAGCTGAGCAAGGTCGCCCCACAGATAGTCGCTCACAACCTCTCTGTCGTACAGCATAGAAACCAGCGCATTGTAGTCTCTGGGCGGCCAAGGAGAAGAGCCACTGAAGAGAAATCCGCGGAAGCGGCCAAGAGAAATATTCTCGTGGGAGGGCTCTGCGTATCTGTCAACAGGGGTAAGCCCGTCTGCCCCCTTCGTCAAGCCGCGCACGGAGGAAACGATTTCAAGAGTATAGGTGTCGACAGGAAGAAGCGAGGCGTCAAGCGAAAGCTTGTACGTCCAATTCCACTTTTCAAGGTCATATCCGATACTGCCGTCCTCAGCCTTTATCCAAGTGCCGCCAAGGGTGGCATCACCCTTTGCATCCTTGGCAAGATTTCTCCAAAGGCCGCTCTGTAAGTCAACGGAGGAGGAGGCACGGTAGGCAGTAAGAAAAACGGTCAGTCTACCGCCGTTGGCCGTGGCGCTGCCGTCAGCGCCCACGTATAGATCCGCAAAGTTCGTTGCTGTGCTTTGCGAGGCTTGGGAGGTGGCATTTCCCGTTTCGACCGCCGATGTGGGAAAGAGCGCCGTTGGCAACAGGGCCAACAGCATACATAGCGTTAAAATTGCGCTTATCATTCTTCTTTTCATCGTTCTTCTCCTTTTATATCCGTGAAGCCTTTTGAAAATTTTATATACGTCCACAAATATCATTTTACACTATAAAGAGATGGTAGTCAAGCCGTTTTCAAAAGTTTGTTAAGTATGTTAATTTTGTAGTTCGGTCTTTGGCGGTTTTGCACAAAAAAAGCAAGCCTCTTGCAATGCAAGAGGCTTGCCGCGCGGCGCGGGGCAAAGCCCTTGCCGCTATGGAATTTTGCCATTAATAATCGTCGCCGAGAACAAAGCCCCAGTCACCCGGGCACATACGGGAGCCGCACTCCTCAATCTGCGCCTTGATGGCAGAAGAGAAGCCAAACTTGTTGTTGCCGCTGAAATACTGCGTTCCCGATTCGGTATGACCCTTCAGGGTCTGCCAGCCCTCGCCCATCGAATAGCACTCGGAGAACTGTGCCGCGGTGGTGGTAGCCGATACGTTATACACGTAGTTGTTCCAGGAATGAATATTGTAGGAATCGGCGCCCGCCGTATGCTGCATATAGAAGGGACGGAAGCATCTGCGGCGATTATAATGCGCCTTTTCTGCGTCGGTCGCCTTATCAAGCTCCTTATCGCTGACGGCCGAGGAGTGCTTAACGAGCACGTTGTTGTAGTTCGACCAGTTGGAGGAGGAGCCGTCAAAGTAATAGCTGGCGTAGAAGGTCACCTGACCGTTACCCGTCGTTTTACTGTTGACAACGTAATTGTGGTGCATAAAGTTGATTTGCTTGGGGTTATCAGGCATCAGGTTGCCGCCGAGAACGTAAATAGCACCACCGTCACCCAGCTCCTGAATGAAGTCGGTGATGTAGTTGTGATGCACCTCTACGTTGTAAAGGTGATAGTTCTCATGCTCCTGCCAGGTGGCCGCCGTCCATTTCCAGCCCATCGAGATGGCGGAATAGGAGGTGCCGATAATGGTGTTATAGGAAAGCTCAACCTCCTTGCAGGCGGCAAAGTAGATACCGGGGGAGCTATATACGGCTCTGCCCGCATCGTGAATATAGTTTTCGGTTACGAGAACTCTATACGCGCCGCTGGTTTCCGAATAGTTCACGTTGCCGTAACGGGTGGTCTCTCCGCGAACACGAATGGCAGAGTCGCCAATCATTTCAAACTCGTTGCCCGAAATTTTGACGTTTTCCACTCTTCCCTGCATATAGAGGCCCGCGCCGCCGATGTCGTGGAAATAGCAATCCTGAATCACGGTGTTGTACGCATTGTAGAAGCCAATGGCATTTTCGGTGCAGAAGGCACAGCCGCCCATAGCCAAGGTCTGGTCGGTCAAGGTGCAAGCACCTGCCTGACCCGTCGTGGTTCCCGTTCTCGACAGCTCGTAGAAGTCAACGCCCCAGATAGTCAAATCGGAGACAACAAGGTTGTTCGAATCATAGAAGACAATGAGGTTATCAAGCGTCGGATAAGCAAAGGAGAAATCCTCAATATCGTACTCGGTGAAGTAGTAAAGCTTGCCCGTCTTTACCTCGTAATAGTACTCGCCCTCGGTGTCTACAAAGCAAAGCGCATTCTGCAAAGCATAGTAATGGCCCTCCGAAATACCCGACGTTGCAAAGCTCATACTATCTATCTGCTTGGGATTGATATAGACGGCAACGTGGGTTTCCACGGTCTTGTGCTCGGCATCGTAATAGTAAACGACGTCGTCAAAGTCGATGCCGTAAACGTCAACGAGGTTAAAGCACCAAGTGCCCTCTTGATACAGCTCAACCTGCAAATCCTTCAAGGCAACCTTGTAAGCGGTGGTTACGTCATATACCATCGGCTCTGCCTCTGCCAGCTCCTCCTTGAGAAGCTCCAAGGTGGTTGCGGCCGCTTCCATATATGCCTTTGCGGCAACATAGGCGGTCTTTTCCTCCTCCGTTGCATTCGACTTGCCCGCGGCTTCAAGCTTTGCGTTGTAGTCCGCAACGGCGGCGGTATAGTCGGCCTCGGCGGCGGCAACGGCGGCGGTCAATCTGGCAACCTCGCCCTCCCAATAGGCCTTGTCTGCCTCAAGCTTGGCAAGCCCATCGTTCACGGTATCGCGCAGGGCCTTGACGGCTTCAAGGCTCAGGTACATCACGTTGTTGCGCGCAGTCGGCTCAGTGGGGGGTGCCCACGTGTACGCCGCGCCCTTCGCCATAAACTGATTGTAATGCTCGGTATAGGAGGCCAAAAGGTCGGTTCTTTCGGGAAGAGATGCGTATTCAACCTCGGGAGAATGGTCGGCAAGCACGCCCTTCTCAAAGTAATACTTGGCCTTTAAGTAGGTGCCCTCCATATAGCGATTGAAACGGTTTTCCTTAGGCATTTCTCCCTTGTGAACAGCGTTGGAGGTGCCGTAAGCAAGCTCGGCCGTCATTCCGTCCACGTAGAGATTGCGGAATTCGGGATACTTGCCGTTTTCATCGGGTGCAAACTGGTAGACGTAAAGGCCCGGTTTGCCTGCCACGGCCGCAAAATCGGAGGCAGAAATGCCAACGGCGGTGGTCAATTCGGGTGCTTCCTCGTCCAGATAGTCGCCCTCGATAGTGTAATAATAGTAGGGATAGCTGATTTCGTCAAAATCGAACTCGACGATTTCGGAAAGCACGTGTGTGCCTCCCTCGACGATGAGGCGCACGTTGGTGGGTCTATCCAGCGTCACGAGCGCGTTATTGCAGGCATTGAAGGCTTGCGTGAAGTCGGTATAGGGAGACGCCTCGCTTCCGTTGCCCTCGCCCTCGGCATTGGAATCAAAATAAATCGGCTTATCGTAATAGCAATTCGTCACCGTGTCGCTAACGTATTCGGCAATATCGCTCGTCTTCACGCTTTCCGTGCCTGCAAGATAGTTCAGCACCGTGAAGAAGGAGGTGATTTCGCCGTACGCCGCGCCTGCAAAGCCACCGTAGAAAATCATCTCCTCGCCCGTGTCGGTGGTCATTTTCACGTAGGTGACGAGCTTGATATTTTGGTTGTAGAGGTCAATGTTGCCATCCTCATAGGAGAGAGTGATAGCAAAGGTATCCTCATCCAAGAAATACTTGCCGTATGCACCCGCAACAGAGTCGAAGGTAACGAAGCGATAATCGTAAGCCCCCGTCTGCAAATTGGGCATATCGCCGCTTTGCACGTTCAGAAGAACGCCAAGCTCAAGACCGAAGCCGGCCTGCATAATGGCGGTGATGGAGGAATATTGCAGAGTGAAATAGAAGCGGATGGCATCCGACATATCGCTCTTAACGGCAACGCCCTCGGACTGCACCCA
>JBGVMO010000029.1:0-1509 GCA_045124835.1 Eubacteriales bacterium | reverse complement strand
ATTTCCATTTGTGAAACGGAAAAAAGGAAAACGCACTTTTGCCAAAGTGTTTTTCCACAAATGAATAAGAAATATGTAATTGTGTAGCAAATTTATTTTATCATTTTTTCGTATATTTGTCAACATTTTGTTGAATTATATTTAAATTATATGTTATATGGCGACAAGCCGCCGAAAATATATCCTTGAAAGTGCCCTGATCTTATGGTGATTTTGTGCTCATAAATGCATAAGCCAATACTAAGCTTGCTATATGGATAAACGAAAAGACCGTTTAAAAACGGTCTCAGACCACTGACAAACCTAATATCATAAAAATAAAATGGCAAATTGCACAAATAAAGGCTCCCTTGTGTAAAGGGAGCTGGTGAGCGAACGCGAGACTGAGGGATTGTTTTTATAAAAAAGATCGCTTTTTCACAATCCCTCCGTCATTTTCTTGCGAAAATGCCACCTCCCTTTACACAAGGGAGGCATTGGATTTGCACGTTTTGTTTATTTTGCTGACAGTGATTTCAACATCATACTTTGTCAGCAACCTGAGACCGTTTAAAAACGGTCTTTTTATGTTGTTTGGATATAAAAATTGCCAATCGGTGGTTATACTTTTATATTGGCTCTGCCCAAACAAGCACCTCAGGCAAGGCATCGATCAGATCGGACGCCATCACCGCATATTCGGTCAGGCGCTTGGCGGCAACGTCTCCGCACAGTCCGTGGACGTAAACGCCAAGACAAGCCAGGGTGAAGGGAGAGAGGTCGGTGCTTCGCGCCTGCGCAAGCAGTCCGCCGATGATCCCCGCAAGAACGTCCCCCGAGCCCCCCGTTGCCATGCCGCTGTTTCCGCTGGCGTTACGGTACAGGAAGGATCCGCCGTCCGAAACTGCCGTATGATGGGTCTTGATAGCGCAGATCACTCCGTACTTTTTCGCCATTCGGTAGGCAATCTCTTCTGGCTCGGCAAGGATTTCCGCTACGCCAAGTCCGCACAGCCGAGAGGCTTCCAAAGGGTGAGGCGTGAGAATGGCGCCTCTTGCGTATTTCAACAGGGAAGGATTCCGCCCAAGCAGGTTTAGGGCATCCGCGTCCAGCACCTTGGGCTTTCGAGAGAGCCGCAACAGCGTGGAGAGAACCGAACGGGAGGCGCGGCTGATGCCCATGCCGCACCCAATGACCAGTACGTCTGCCCATGCCTCTGCCTCGGCGATCACGTCCGCCTCGGGGGCTTCTCCGTCGTAGGTGGTGACGATGGCTTCGGGCAGAAGGGTTTGCAGAATGGGAAGATTCTCCTTCACGGTCAGAATCCGAACAAGACCCGCTCCCACACGGTAGGCAGCTTTGGCGGCAAGATAGGCGGCACCGCACATTCCTCGGCTGCCAGCCACACAAAGAACCCGCCCGAAGGTCCCCTTGTGGGATTCGGCAGGACGGGGCGGGATGCGGCAGAGATCTCGTTCACTGTAAGAAAAAGAAGAATATTCCATGGGCAATCCTCCAAAAAAGGAATTT
>JBGVMO010000028.1:0-20625 GCA_045124835.1 Eubacteriales bacterium | reverse complement strand
CCTCGTTCCCATTCTTCTTGCAATTTTTGCGGGAATCTTTTTGCTCGGGCTCGTCTATTTTATGGTTCGTTTGCGAAAAAAGGCACTTCCGCTTCGCTTCAACGGACAAATGCTTGCGCTTGCCGCCTTTTCTCTCGCGCTCATTCTAAACGGCTTGTTTACGGGCGGCGAGATTTTAAAAAACCTTCTTTTCGGCCTTGCCGTTGCTTTATCCTTCATTGGCGTTTACCTGTTGATTTCTCTCTATCTGCCGCGAAGCCGCGAAACGCAGGAATATTTTCTCTTTTCGATGCTGGCGCTGGCGCTGATGATATGCGCACAGCTCGTGGTTGCCTACTTCACAACGGTCAAATTCAGCGATGATTTTTCGCCCATCAAGGAAAGCATTGTTTTAGGCTGGGGCGCTTGGACAAATATCGGCGCTTATCTGGCGCTTCTGTTGCCCGCTCCCTTCTACTTTGCCGCAACCGATGAAAGAAGGCCTTGGCTTTGGTTTCTCTTTGGCGTTCTCGTATTCGGCGGTATCGTCCTTTCGGGAAGCCGCGGCGCTTTGCTTTTCGGCGCCATTACCTTCCTGCTTTGTCTGCTTCTTCTCTTTATCAAGGCTAAAAACAAAAAGCAATCGCGCCTATCTATCCTCGTGCTTTGTCTTTTGGGGCTTGCTTCTCTGTTTCTTCTGCGCGAGCAGCTCTTGTCCGTTCTTTCCATTTATATCAAGCAGGGCTTTAGTGACAGCGGCCGCTTTGCACTTTGGAAGGGCGCACTTGAAGCATTCGGCCAGGGGCCCATTTTCGGCGTTGGCTTTTACGACCTTGGCATTGAGGTTTCTTGGGTTGGTGAAACGGTGATTTTCCCCGACACCTGCCACAACACCTTTTTACAGCTTTTATCCGCCACGGGCATCGTGGGGCTTGGCTTATACCTCTACCACCGCGTGCAAACGGTGCGCCTGTTCTTCAAAACGCGAAAAAGCGTTGCCTCCGTTTGTCTATTGCTTTCGATGCTCGCCCTTGTGCTTTGCTCCTTTCTTGACGAGCATTTGTTTCACATTTACCCCGCATTCTGTTATGTTTACGCGCTCTATCTTGCCGAAGCACCGCAGGAGGAGTCCTTGTAAAAAACAAAAACAAGCGATTGGCTCTTGCGCCCGTTCAGAGCGCAGACTGAATCG
The DNA here is from genome assembly GCA_045124835.1 of Eubacteriales bacterium. Lineage (GTDB taxonomy): Bacteria > Bacillota > Clostridia > Oscillospirales > CAG-272 > UBA1740. Next base: position 19,454 of record JBGVMO010000028.1, on the reverse strand, counting down.
CTTGTTTTTTATTTTTTAAACGGCTTTTATTCGCTACAAGGGCGCGGCCTCCGCTTTTGGCCGTTTCAAAATCAGAAGGCCGATTGTAAAGCACAAAAGGAAGGAGCCGCCGCGCAAAAGAAACGAAAGGGCAGAAATGCTCTCAACCATTGAAAGACGAACGAAAAGAAACGCGCTACCTCCTACCAAAACGGGCAAGGCCACATCCCGCAAGCGCAAGCTTGGCTTTGTCAAGCGCTTCATTTTACCAAAGCTGAAGGCAAAATTGAGGCATTCGGCGATGTAAATCACGTAAACATAGCCGTCAGCCCCAAAGCGCGAAACGAAGAGAAGAACACAAAGCACAGACACGGCGGCGTCCGCAATATTGACACCCATCGCATACACCTGATAGCCCAAGCCCTTCAAGTGCGCATCCACCACGCTATCCATATACATCACGGGCACGAGAGGCGCTAAAAGAGCGATATAGCGAGAGGCCTGTGTGCTTTGATAGAAAAGCTCTCCAAGCGCATTGGCACCAAGCAAAAGCGTAAAGGCGGCGGCAACGGAAAAGAGAAAGCCCATTTGCAAGGCCTTGGTGGAAAGGAGGGAAAGTGTTTTTTGCCTGTTCCGACTGCCAAGCTCCGCACATTCCGGCACCAATAGACCCGAAAAAGAAGAAAGAATCGCCGCAGGAAACAAAACTGTGGGGATTGCCATACTGTGCAACGTGGCGTACGAGGCGAGCGCCTCTTCGCGCAAAAAGCCGCTGAGCCCAAGGCAAAAGGGGATGAGAAGATGCTCCACGGTAACGAGCCCCTGTCTTGCGTGTGCCGACAAGGCGCAGGGCAAGGCGGTTGCAAGCAGGGCCTTCATTTCGCCCCCCGTTTCTCCGCCCTGCATTTTGTTGCGGTGCATATCCCATTTTGCCTGCGCAAACAAAACGAAAAAGGAAAAAAGCTCGGCCAAGGAAGAGCCGCCCACCAAGGCAAGACAGGCATAGGTCAGCCCCTTGGGCAAGAGAAATGCAAGGCCGAAAACAGTCAAGCAAATGCGTGCCGCTTGCTCCAACACCTGTGTGACAGCGTTATGCACAACGCGCCGTACCGCGACGAAATAGCCGCTATACACGGAGGAAAGGGCGATGGGAATAAGGCTGACGGACAAAAGGCGCAGGGAGGGTGCGGCACGCATATCGCCAAGGAAACGGGCGGCGATAAAATTCGCTCCGAAATAAAGGCAAATAGCCGCTGTACCGCCAAAGGAAACGGCATACAGGATAGCGCGCTTCAAAACGCGCTTTGCGCTTTCACCTTGCCTGTTGCCGAGTGCCGCCGCAACAAGCCGCGTGACAGCCAAGGAAATTCCCGAGGTCGCAAAGGTGACGGCGAAGGCGTACACGCTCATCGTCAAGGACATCAAACCCATCCCTTCTGCCCCGACTCTTCGCACGATGTACGCGTTGAAAAGCATCGAAACGCCTCGCATTAAGAGAGAAACGGCGGCGAGCAACGCCCCGTTTTTCAAAAACTGTCTTTTTCCTGTCATTTTGCCCACCTCGCTTTTCTTACAAGGTATGAGAACGGCTATTGTTTTATGCGCCTTTCTTGGTGCGTAAACATTTGTTTACATATAAGGAAAAGGAAAGCCCCGCGCGCCAAACGGCGCGCGGGGCTTTTTGAACACAAGGTCGGAAAGCATTGCTTACCAAATGCAATCAACGTGCAACCTCGTCCATAGAATACATTTCCAAAATATCGCCGACCTTCAGGTCATCATAACGGGCAATGGTGACGGCGCACTCATAGCCTGCCGCAACCTCCTTGACGGCATCCTGATAACGATACAGGGAGCTGAGCTTGTTGGAATACTCGCCTGCCTCCTCGGCTCTGCGGTCGAACATAACGATACCGTCACGCACAACGCGAACCAAGGACTGACGGGTAACCTTTCCGTCCAAAACGTAGCAACCCGCAACAACGGAGGAAACGCCGGGAACGTGATACAGCTTACGGATTTCAAGGCGGCCTTGGAGATTTTCCTTATAAATGGGATCAAGCATACCCTTCATGGCATCCTGAATCTCATTGATGCACTCATAGATAACGCGATAAGTGCGGATGTCAACGCTATTTCTCTCAGCAGAGTCGGTTGCGCTCTTGTCGGGACGAACGTTGAAGCCAACGATAATGGCGTTGGAAGCCGTTGCCAGCATAACGTCACCCTCGGTAATAGCACCGACGCCCGTGTGAATCACGGAAACGCGAACCTCCTCGTTCGACAGCTTGAGAAGCGCGGCCTTCACAGCCTCAACCGAGCCAGCTACGTCTGCCTTTACGATGATGTCAAGCTTCTTGGTGCCCTCGGAAATTTGGGCAAATAGCTCGTCAAGATTTGCGGAGGTCTTAGCGCGGTTGCTCTCCTCCTTGATCTTAGCGCGGCGTTGTTCAGCAAGAGAACGCGCCATCTTTTCATCCTCAACGGCGTTGAACTCGTCTCCCGCAGAGGGAACCTCTGCCAAGCCCGAGATTTTAACGGCGTATCCGGGGAGAATGGTCTTTTCATTCTTTCTCTCGGAGGTCTCCATCGAGCGCACGCGGCCAACGGCCGTTCCTGCAATCACGATGTCACCGATATGCAGGGTTCCGTTCTGCACCAGAATGGTGGCGATAGGGCCTTGGCCCTTATCCAAGCTGGACTCAATAACGATACCCTTGGCGCGACGGTTGGGGTTGGCACGAAGCTCCTTCACCTCTGCAACCAAAAGAACGCTCTCCAAAAGATCATCAATTCCCTGTCCTGTCAATGCAGAAACGGGAACGCAAATAACGTCTCCACCCCACTCCTCAGGAACAAGCTCGTAGCTCGTCAATTCCTGCTTGATGCGGTCGGGATCTGCCTGCGGCTTATCCATCTTGTTGATGGCAACGATGATGTCAAGACCTGCGGCCTTGGCGTGATTGATGGCCTCTACCGTCTGCGGCATAATACCGTCGTCTGCGGCAACGACCAAAATGGCAATATCCGTTGCCATAGCGCCTCTTGCGCGCATTGCGGTAAACGCCTCGTGTCCGGGCGTATCCAAGAAGGTAATATCCTTACCCTTTACGTGCGCGTTATACGCACCGATATGCTGGGTAATGCCGCCTGCCTCCTTGGCAGCCACGTGCATATGTCGAATATAGTCGAGAAGCGAGGTCTTACCGTGGTCAACGTGACCCATAACGCACACAACGGGGGGACGCTCGGTCTTATCCTCCTCGGTATCCTCCGCCTCGTTGAACAAGCGCTCCTCAATGCTGATGACAACCTCCTTGGTTGCCTTGATGCCCATTTCATCGCAAAGCAAAAATGCAGTATCAAAGTCTACAACCTGATTGACCGTTGCCATCACGCCAAGCATCATCAGCTTCTTGATGACCTCGGCAGAGGTCTTCTTCATACGGCTGGCAAGCTCGCCAACGGTGATTTCATCAGGCAGGGTGATTTCGAGCTGCTTCTTACGGGCGCGCTCAGCCTCCATACGCTGAATGCGCTCCTTCTCTGCTCTTTCCTTTTCTCTTTGCGCCTTCTGGTTGTTGCCCTGCTGCTGATTGTTGTTCTGCTTTTTAAGCTTCTGCTTGCCTGCGGCGGCGTTTGCGCCGTACGCGCCAAAGCGCTCGTCTACGGAATCGTCGTACTTAGACAAATCCTCCGCACTTGCCGTGCGCGTGTCAACCACGCGGCGACGGGGGCTTTGCACCACGACCGTCTCTCCGCCGCCCGTACCGGTTCCGGGCGTCAAAGGAATAACCTTCAAGGCCTGCTTCTGCGGCTTCTTGGCATCTGCCTTTGCCTTGGCTTCCGCCTTGGCCTTGGCTTCTGCCTCTGCCTTGGCCTTTGCCTCGGCCTCTGCCTTGGCTTTCGCTTCCGCCTCGGCCTTCGCCTTTGCCTCGGCCGCTGCCTTGGCTTCCGCCTCAGCCTTAGCCTTCGCCTCAGCCTCCGCCTTTGCCTTGGCTTCTGCCTCAGCCTTTGCCTCTGCTTCCGCCTTGGCTCTTGCCTCTGCCTCGGCGGCCTCCTTCTCTGCCTTCTGCCTTTCGGCCTCAGGCGAGACGAGCGTTGCCTTTCCGTCACAGTAGTCATCCAAGTTTTGAATTTGATTTTGCAGGGTTATATATTGCAAAAAGGCTTCAAACTCCGCCTCCTCCAAGGAAGCGCCGCTTTTTTTGACAATGTTGATTTCCGCCAAAACGGTCAGTAAATCCTTGCTCTTGATATCAAAGTCCTTTTGCACCTGTGCTAATTTATACGTTTTCGGCATACTCAATTACCTTTCCCCTCGTCCTTCGGGGATTCCTTTCCTATGGTGTTCAATCTGACAAGCTCTTGGGCGAAATGCGCGTCCGTCACCGCCACCGTTGCAATAGATCCGAGCTTTCCGAGTGCTTCTCCAAGCTCGTCGGCAGAGGCGGAAATTCTTTCAAGGGAAACGCCGTAGAAGCTACATTTATCCGAAACCTTCTTTTCGGTTGCGGGAGAAACGCCGCTTGCAAGCAAAATCAAGCTTGGCTTTTTTCTTTCCCGACACGCACGGCAAACCAAATCCGTTCCCATAACGACCTTACCCGCTTTTTTAGCCAGCCCCAGAAAGCGAAGCAGCTTCTCTGTGCCGCTTAAAGCGTTTTTTGTCTCATTATGCATTCCTCAGCTTTTCCTCCAGCGCCTGATAAATCTCTTTATCGACGGGAGAGGAGAAGGCCGCCTCCAAGCGATGCGCCTTTTGCGCCTTTTGCATACAGAGGGGATTTTTACATATATACGCGCCTCTGCCTGCCGCCTTTCCCGTAAAATCCAAGGAAATCTCGCCCTCCGGCGAACGAACGACGCGAATCAGCTCTCCCTTCGGAAAATGCTCCGCGCATCCGACACAGCGCCGTTGGGGTATTTTTTTCATCGGCTTTTGTTGGTTGGCCATTTCTAAACCATTCCTTTCCTGCGCGTGCCTTACCATACGGCATCGACACCTGCGCTGCTTAAAGAAGCTCTTTAAGCCTTACTTGTCTTTTAGGCCTTGATATCGATTTTGCAGCCCGTCAGCTTGGCGGCCAGCTTTGCATTCTGACCCTCTCTGCCAATGGCAAGAGAGAGCTGATCCTCTGCAACCTTAACGCGACAGCAGCGCTCACCGTCGTATTCAACGGAAATAACCGTTGCAGGAGAAAGCGCCTCCTTCACGTACTCTGCCTTATCCTCGGCATAGCGGATAACGTCTACCTTCTCGTTGCCAAGCTCTTTAAGCACGGCACCGATACGCGCACCGTGGTTACCGATGCAAGCGCCAACGGGGTCAACGTCGGGATTGTTGGAGGCAACGGCAATCTTGCTTCTGGAGCCGGGGTCACGGGAAATGCTCTTGATTTCCACCGTTCCGTCCTGAATTTCGGGAACCTCCAAAGCGAAAAGGCAGGTAACAAGGCCCGGATGCACACGGGAGAAGAGGGCGATGGGGCCCTTGCTTTCGCCGCTGCGAACCTCGCTCAAATACACCTTCAGGCGATCGCCAACCTCGTACACCTCGCCGGGAATCTGCTCCTTCTGCAAAAGCACGGCCTTGCTCGTTCCCGTATCAATGACGAGGCTTCCGTCCGTTTCGTCAACCTTGTAAACGGTTGCGGTGATGATTTGCTCCTTCTTTTCCTCATACTGCTTGGTTACGTGAACACGCTCAGCCTCGCGGATGGCCTGAATAATAACCTGCTTTCCTGCCTGTGCGGCAAGGCGGCTGAACTTATCGGTCTTGATTTCAAACTCAACGACACCGCCGAGCTTGTGACGGCGGCTCAGAGCCTTTGCGGCCTCAAGAGAAATCTCGGTTTCCTCGTCCTCCACAACCTCAACGACCGTCTTTTGCTGATATACCTTGATATCCTTCTTATCGGGATTGAAGGCAACGCGGATATTGGTGGCGCCGTTGTGCTCCTTCTTGTACGCATTGGCAAGGGCCGCCTCCAATTTCTCCATCATATAGGTCTTGGAGATACCCTTTTCGCGCTCTAACAGATCTAACGCATGGAAAAGTTCGCTATTCATTGTTATTTCCTTTCGGTTTGTAGTTATGTTAACTTTTTATTTTAATCTTCCTCAAAATACACGAGATTCATATGAGAGATTTCCTTTCGCGGCACGGAAATTTCCTCATCCTCACTCGTAACCATCTTCAAAACGCCGTTTTCATATTCGGTCAATACGGCAACCACGCTCTTTTTTCCGTTTTCTCTTGCGGCATAAAAGCGCACCTCTGCAACCTCACCCAAGCACGCTTCAATATGCGCGTCGGTACGGATTTCGCGCTCGATGCCGGGAGAGGAAACCTGCAAACGATAAGAGTTTTCGATAGGGTCTGCCTCGTCAAGCAGGGGGTCTATCGCACGGTGAACGCGCTCGCAATCCTCAATGCCAATGCCCTCTTCGCTGTCTATGGTGATTTCCAAGTAATACTCGGCGCCGATTTTGCTGTACACCACGTCCCAGATTTCGTATCCAAGCTCCGTAACGGTGGGCTTAATCAGCTCCTCGACCTGCTCGGCAATGCTTTTTTTCATTCTGCTTCCTTTCCGATAGTCTTCTTCTTGCAAAGAAAAGGAAGAGTGGCTGTTTTCCACTCTTCCATCCTATCTTCTTACTATCGTATTCATTATAGCATATATTTTTAAAATTGCAAGCCCTTTTGCGATTTTTCTTTTATTTTTCCCTGCTTTTCATAAAAAAACGGGCTATCCCGAAAGGATAGCCCGATAAAAACTGTATTTTCGCGTTTTTTCTTTGCGTTGCCTTGGAAAATGCGAAGGCGTCTGGCGTCTTAATACGCGTTGCCTATTAACCAGCCCCAGTCAGCAGGGCGCATCGTTGAGCCGGCCTCCTCAAACATTCTCTTTACGCTGTTGCTGAAGGAGAGCTTCTGATCTCCGGAGAAGAAATAGTTGCTATACACCTCGTGACCGCGCTTTGCGTAATCAGAGCCGATAACGAATACCTCACTTTGCTGCTTCGCTGCCGTCGTTGCTCTTACGTTGAAATAGTAGTTGTTGTAAGAGTGAATGTTATAGGACTCAGAGCCCTTTTGCAGCTGCATATACACCATGTGGGTTGCCTTATGACGCATATAGAGATAATAGTCTCTGTTTTTCTCCTTGGCCGAAGCGCCTCTGTCTGCACCTGCAGAGTGGCGAACGCCGATGTTGTTGTAGTTCGACCAGTTTGTCGAGCTTCCGTCGAAGTAGTAGCAAGCGGTAAATTCGCCGCGACCGTTACCCGAGAATTCGCTGCAAATGATGACGTTGTGGTGAATGAAGTTGATTTGCTTGGGATTATCGGGCTTCAGGTTTCCGCCGAGCATATAGATGGCGCCGCCGTCACCCAGCTCCTGCATAAAGTCAGTCACGTAGTTATGGTGAATATCGACGTTATAAAGATTGTATTTCTCATGCTCCTCCCAGGTTGCCGCAGACCAGCTCCAGCCAATCGACATAGCCGAATAGGAGGTTCCTATCACAGTGTTGCTGGCGATTTCCACGTTTTTACAGGAGGGCAGATAAATACCAACGGAGGCATAGTTTACTCTTGCCACATCGTGCAGATAGTTCTGACTGATAACCACGTTTTCAACGCCGCTGATGGCCGAGAAGGCTCTGTTTCCGCCCCAAGGCGCATACGAACCGCGCGCACGGATGCCCGCATCACCGACGTTTTCAATTTCGTTGCCGGAGATGACGGAATTTTGCGTCTTGCCCTGCAGGTAAATGGCCGATCCGCCAAGGTCATGGAAATAGCAATCCTGAATCGTGGTGTTGTTGGTGTTGTGAATGGCGATAGCCGCGCGCTCACTGAACCAGGTCACACCCGTTGCGGGAACCTCCAAGCCGTTCTGACCTGCCTGGTTTGCCGCAAGACCGATACGGGAAAGCGCGTATTCATCCACGCCCCAGAAGGTCAAATCGGAGATAACGAGATTGTTGGAATTGTGGAACACGAAGAGGTTGTCAAGCGTGGGATAGGAGAAGGACTGCTCCTCAATATCGTACGCGGTGAAGAAATAGAGCTTACCCGTTTCTTCATCGTAATAGTACTCACCCTCCTCGTCTACAAAGGGCTGTGCATTCTGAATGGAATAGAGTCTGTTTGCCATTCCACCGCTACCGCCAATAGCGAACTTTGCGTACTGAGTCTTATTGAGGTAAACGGCAACGAGGGTTTCGACGGTTTTGGTATTGGAATCATAGTGGTAAACCACGTCATCAAAGTCAATACCGTCAACATGCATAATGTTGAAGCACCATTCCGCAGCCGCGTGCATCTCGATACCCAAGCCCTTCAGGCAGGTCTTGTAGGAGGCGGTTACATCGTATACCATTTCCTCGGTGTCGGCAAGCTCCTTTTGCGAGGCCTCAAGGTCGGCAAGCGCCGCTTCCATAACGGACTTAGCGGCAAGGTAAGCCTGTCTGTCCTCTTCGGTTGCTCCCGCCTCGCCTGCTTTTCCAAGCTTTGCCTCATAGTCGGCCTTGGCCGCATCGTACACGCTCTGCTTTTCTGCAACGACCGCCGTCAGACGCGCAACCTCGCCAACGTAGAAATCCTTGTTTTCTTTGAGCGCCGCAAGTCTTTCCGCGGTGATGGCAGAAAGGGCTTCAATCATATCGAGCTGCACGTAGAAGCGACCGGGACGCGCCTCTTCATCAACGGCAGGCATCTCATAGCTGCCACCAAGCGTCATAAACTGATTGTAATGCTCGGTATAGGAGGCAATGAGGTCGGTTCTTTCAGGACGGCTCGCGTATTCAATCTCGGGGGAATGCTCGGCGAGCACACCGTTATCAAAGTAATACTTAGCCAAAAGATAAGTGCCGTCCAAATCTCTGTCATACCGCAGCTCGTAGGGGCGCTCGCCCTTAGAGGTGGTTGTCGGCGTGGTATGCGAGCGAGTTGCCAGCATTCCGTCTACGTACAGATAACGGAAGGCAGGATAGTTGCCCGCGTCATCGGGCTCAAACTGATACACGTAAAGGCCCGGTTTTCCTGCCACGGCGGCGAAATTTGCAGAGTCGATACCAAGAGTGGTGGTCAGCTCCGGCGTTTCGGCGGCAAGATAATTTCCTTCAATGGTGTAATAATAATAGGGATAGGTAATCTCATCAAAGTCAAATTCGACAAGCTCGGTTATCGAATGCACACCGCCCTCTATCACAAGGCGCACGTTGGTGGGCCTGTCTAGCGCCGTCAGCACGCGATTGCAGGCGGCAAAGGCCATCTTGAAGTCGGTATACGGATTTTCCTCGCTTCCGTCACCCACACCGTCCGCATTGGAGTCAAAATAGACGGTGTACTCGTAATAATTGTCCTCAGCGATGGCGCTTACGTAATCCGCAAGCTCGCTGTTCAATATCGAGCTGCGCTTGGAGAGATATTTCATCACGGAGAAGAGGGAGGTATACTCGTTATACGCCTTACCCGCAAAGCCGCCGTAAAAGACGAGCTCCTTACCGTCCTCGGCCGTCAGCTTCACGTAAGAAACGATTTTCAGGCTTTGGTTGTAAAGGTCAATATTGCCATCGGCATACGAGAGGGTGATGGCGAAGGTATCCTCATCCAAGAAATATTGCTTGTTTGCGCCCGAGATGGAATCAAAGGCGACAAAGCGATAATCGTACGCACCCGTCAGAAGAGCGGGCATATCGCCGCTGCCAACGTTGAGAAGTGCGCCAAGCTCTACCGAGAATCCGGCCTGCATAATGGCGGCGATGGAGGAATATTGCAGCGTGAAATAGAAACGGATAACATCCGACATATCGGCCTTGACGCCAACGCCGTCAGCCTGCACCCAGATGCCTGCCATTCCGTTGTCAAGGTCGCTTTGCGCCTGTTCCTTGGTCATGGTGAAATCGAAGTGGGCGAAGGCCTTAAAGACAGTGGACTTATCGGGAATTTTTGCAAGTGTTTCCTCCAGAACGGAGGTGTCAAGGCCCAAGTAGTAGCAAACGTCGGCCACGTGATTTTGCAAAACCTCGTCCTCTGTAAGCAGGCGGTCATAAACACGGACGGAATAATAGGTACCGCCAAGATAGCGCCAGATGTTGAAGCGCTTGTCAACCACATCCTCATTGGCGATATAGGCATCGTTGGTGACCTCGGCCAGCATGCCGCGCGTGCCGTTCAAGGTAACGGTGTAAACGGAGGCAAGATTCTTCTCGTTTTCTTCCGTAATGCGCTCGTGGGTAATGGAGTAGTTGACAATAGCGCCCTCTACTCTGCTTGCCAGAACGTTATCCGTTCCGATGTGGTAACGGCCCGTTGAGGGATAAGAGCTCCAGCAGCCCGAAACCTGGTATACCCAACGGCGCTGCATATTGGCGTTGCCCGCATGGCTGTTACAAACGAAGCCCATGCAGCGAAGCGCGCCAAGCACGAAGGTATAATCGTGGAAGATGCCCCAGGTGGTATAATCGTCGTAATAGGGCGAGAGATTTCCGTCATCGTCCTCCACCATAATGCCCTCGGGGGTCAGAATGGTCTCAATGGTGTAGTCGCCCTCAGGAAGCAGACCGTAATCAAGAGAGAGATAAAATTCCTTGGTATGCTCTGCGCGATACTGGGTAACGGTGTGGCTGTCTGCGGCCAGCTGCGTTATAACGTCGCGCATCTGAAGACCGCCCGTTTCGCTTCTCTTCCAGCCGCTTCCAACCAAAGTGCCGAAGGTGCCGCTCTTCACGGCATTGGCCCAGATAACCTCGGTGTCGCCAAAGCGCGTGGTGGTGGAAAAGCCGTCATAGGAGGAAAGCAAAACGGTAAGACCGTCAGTTACGTAAAGCGAGGTGTCCTTGTTCCAGTTGCTCTGATAAAGCTTCTGGGTGTCACGGATGGTTGCCTCCAATGCCTCCTTATCCTTGGTCAAGGCGGTGGTTTTCATCGTATCGGCCATAAAGGCAACGGTTTCGGCGTCCATATTGCTCAATATGGAAAGATCAATGTCTGCATAGGCCAAAAGGTCAACCAGATGGTTGTAGGCCATTTCATATTCGGTCAGAACCGCATCGTAAATACGCACGGTATAGACGTTCACGGGTGAGCGATGGAAAAGGAAGAACATCGTCTCGCTACCGGCTCCGGTATAGAAGGTGTCGCTCTTGTTGGAGGAGGGAGTGGAGCTATCGTATTTACCCGTGCGAACGGCCGTTCCGTTCTTCATCAGCGCGTAGGTAGCAAGCGTTTTGCTCTGCTCCTTGGTTACATCGCGCACGATTTGCTGGGTGAAAACGCCCGAATCGTTACGGCTGTTATCGTACCAAAGCTGCTCGTTCTGATAGCTGGCCTTGTACCACAAATCTTCTGCGGGAGACAAGAACCAACGGCAATAACGGCGACCGCTGAGGGAGGTTCCTTCGCTTCGGTCATAAATATTCTTCAGCTGGCCAACGGCATCCGAAATAACGCCGCCCCACAGGTCACTTCCGCTGAAATCGCCAAGAACGTTGCCCTCAGCATCGACGCTTTGCAGATTTTTATACTGCACAACGTATTCAAGCGTAAAATCCTCCTTGGGCAATGCATCGATACCGAAATTAAGCTGAACCTCTTGCTTATAGGTTCCAAGCTTGCCGTCGGTTGCCAGCACGTTCATATCGTAACCGACGCCACCGCTTGCATTGAGCTTCCAAAGAGAGCCAACCAAGGTTGCATCGTGATTGCCCATCTTGTCATACCAAACGTTCTTGGTTTCCGTAAAGGCAAGAGAGCCCGGCTTGTAGGCGGAAAGCAGGACGGTAAGACGACCGCCGTTTTGAGTTTTGCTTCCGTCGGCGCCGATATACATTTCATCGTATGCATTTTTGGCGCGCAAGGCGGCCTCCTCGGCGCGAAGCTGCGCGAGGTTTTCAACGATGGTTTGAATATCCTTGACAGTAGCCGTGAAATCCTCCTTGGCAACCAAGGAAAGAAAATCGTCTCTATCTGCCTCGGGGATACCCGTATACAACGAGAAGGGAGCATTTGCATTGAGCAGAATATCAACCGCACGGTTAATTTTCAGCTCAGCGGCAGTCAAGGGCTTGGTGTAAAGGCGAACCGCATACATCGTTCCGGGAATGGAGCGATTGAGAATGAAGCTTCCAACATAGGGGGTTTCTGCCTTGGCGCACTTGTTGTTAAAATACGCATCCTTCTGGCAGGCAGAGCCGTTCTTCAAGAACTCGTAATAATAATAATTTGCATCGGCCGTCAGGTTCACCGTCATATTGACGATGGAGGTGTCCTCTCTGTGCGGCGCAATGGCGTTATTGGACATCGGCGCCGTGGCACAAAGTGCGCTCCATCCGTCCGAGGCAGATTCGGGGTTCTCGGTATACATCACAATCATACCGTTCTTGTCGCGCAAGCGGGTGGATTCGTAATCTCCGCACCACAAGAAGCCGCGCAGACGGCCAAGAGACAGGCCCGCCTTTGCCTCCTGATAGCCTTTTTTGGGGGTAACACCGTCCGCATTCTCGGTTAAGCCGCGAACGGAGGAAACGATTTCAAGGGTATAGGTATCGGTGGGAAGGAGGGATACGTCCATCGACAAGGTGCGGTTATTATCCCAAGCGGAAAGATCAAAGCCGACGCCGCCGTTTTCATACGCCGCCCAATCGCCCGCGAAGATGGCGTTTTGGGTTGCGCCCTTGGCAACGTTCGCCCAGATTTTATCGTTCATATTCAAGGAAGAAAAGCCCTTGAACGCGCTCAAAAGAACGGTGAGTCTTCCTCCGTTTTCCGTGGTGCTTCCATCTGCACCGACGTAAAGGTCAAGATAGCTCGTTACCGTGCTTTGTGAGGATGCTCCTTGGCTTCCCGTTTCCGCCGCGGCGGGAAAGAGTGCGGTGGGAATGAGAGAGGCCAGCATACAAAGCATCAGAAGCGCGGACAATAGTCTTTTTTTCATACAGTTCTCCTTTTTGCTTGCGGGTTGCAAGGATACAGTTATACGATTCTATTTTACAGTATTTTCAGGCAAAAAGCAAGACGATTTTCCAATTTTGTTAGAACTACTAACTTTCGCCCTCTCCTTTTGTGCATTTTGCCTTTTTTCCTTTTCTCTTCCCGTAAAAAACGCCCTTGGAGCATTGCTCCAAGGGCGCCGTGGAATAGTATCAATAATCGTTACCGAGCAACCATCCCCATTCGCCCGGGTGCATACGCGAGCCGCATTCCTCTATCAGCACCTTGATGCCGTTGCTGAACGCAAGCCTGTTTTCACCAAAGAAGTAAGAGCTTCCGTAAATCTTGTGGCCGTGCTCCTGCCACTTCGCGTGCATTTTGTGCGCTTCGCTCTGAGCGGCAGAGACGGATTTGGCACGCAGGTTATAGAAATAGTTGTTATAAGAATGAATGTTATGCGAAAGGGCGTTTTCCTGATGCTGCTTATACACGCAGCTGGAGGCGCGCAGGTTGCGTGACATATGGTACGCCTCGTCGCTGACGCCAAGCCCCTGTCCCTTATCCGCAATGGCGGAATAATAAACGCAGACGTTATTGTAATTGGACCAGTTGGACGAGGAGCCGTCAAAATAATAGCCCGCCATAAACATTCCCATACCGTTGCCAGTGTGCTTGCTGAACACCACATAATTGTGATGCACAAAGTTGATCTGCTTGGGATTGTCCGGCTTCAGATTGCCGCCAAGCACGTAAATGGCACCGCCGTCACCGAGATCCTGCATAAAGTCGGTGATGTAGTTATGATGAATGTCGATGTTGTAAAGATTGTATCTTTCATGCTCTTCCCAAGTGCCGGGGAAATAATACCAAGCCATGGAAATGCCCGTATAGGAGCATCCGATAATGGTATTATAGGAAAGCTCCGCATCCTTGGTGGAGGGCAAAGTAATTGCCGGCGCAGCGCGGCTGACGGTTGCAATGCTGTGCAGATAGTTTTCGGTAATGAGAATGTTTTGTGCGCCGCTTCGCTTGGAGTATTCCCTGCCGCCGTTAACATCGTCACAGCCTGCGATATTGATGGCGTGCGCACCGATATTCTCAAACGAATTGCCCGAAAGCACCACGTTTTCGTTTCTGCCCTGCATATAAATGCCTGCCGCTCCAAGATCATGGAAGCAACAATCGCGCACAGTCGCGCTCTTGGCATCGTAAACCGCGATAGCGGCACACCTTGTGAAGCAAATGGTGTACTGCACGGTCTGCGTCAGCGCGTTGCCTGCGCCCTGGTCTGCGGCAAGACCGAACTCGGACATTTCATAATGATCCAAGCCCCAGACGGTCAGGTCAGAAATGACCAGATTTTCGGCATTGTGGAAGATAAAGAGATTATCCATTGTGGGAACGGAGAAGGAAAGCTCCTCGATATCATACTCGGTATAGTAATAAAGCTTGCCCTCGTTCTCATCGTAGAAGTATTCCCCCTCCTCATCCACAAAGGAGAGCGCATTCTGCACCGAGAAGAGTCTTTCGGTCATATCTCCGTCGCCGCCTATCTGAATCTTCTTATACTGCTCTTCGTTGATATACACGGCAACGAGGGTTTCAAGCGTGCCGTGACGCACATCGTTATAATACACCACGTCCTCAAAGTCAATGCCGTCAACGTCCATAATGTTGTAGCACCACTCTGCCTCCATGTGTATTTCAAGATTAAGGCCACGCAAGCAACGCTTATAGGAGGAAAGCGGGTCGTACACGCGCCACTCGGCATCGGCAAGGGAGGCGGCGGCTTCGTCTACGGCAAGGATAGCCGCATCAAGCACGGCCTTTGCGGCAACGTAAGCAACCTTCTCTTCGTCCGTAGCGCCCGCCGCGCCTGCGGCGGCAAGCTTTTTCTCGTAGTCAGCACGGGCGGCGGCCTCGACCGCCTTCTTATCAGCAAGCAGCTCTGTCCTTTTTACCGTCTCTGCCGTCCAATAGGCCGTTTGCGCCTCGAAGAGCGCAAGACGCTCGTTCACAAGTGTGCGAAGCGACTCTATCATATCAAGCTGTACGTAGAGGCGACCGGGACGCGAGGCAGTATCAACGGCGGGCATCGCATACGCCGCGCCCTTTTCCATGAACTGATTATAATGCTTGGTATAAGCGGCAATCAGGTCGGTTCTTTCGGCTTTTCCCGCATACTCAACCTCGGGGGAATGCGCGGCAAGCACGCCGCTTTCGTAATAGTGCTTGGCCAGAAGATAGGTGCCGTCAACGTCTCTGTCGAAGCGGAAAACGTAGGGCCGCTCGCCGTTGCCCGTGGTAATGGGGGTGGTATGCGAATAGGTGGCCGAAGTGCCGTTTACGTAAAGATTGCGGAACGCAGGATACTTGCCGCTTTCATCGGGCGCAAACTCGTATACGTAAAGGCCGGCCTTTCCCGCAACGGCCGTGAAAGCAGACGCGTCAATGCCAACGGCAGTCGTCAATTCGGGAAGCTCCTCTGCCAGATAATCACCCTCAACGGTATAATAGTAATAGGGATAGCTTACCTCGTCAAAATCGAATTCAGCCACTTCCGTGACGCTGTGCGTGCCACCCGCAACCAAGAGGCGCACGTTGGTGGGTCTATCCAGCGCTACGAGCGCTTCGTTACAGGCATAAAAGGCCTGCGCGAAATCGGTATAGGGCGCATCCTTGCTTCCGTTGCCCTCTCCCTCGGCGTTTGAATCGAAATAAACGGTTTTCTCGTAATAGCAGCTCTCTACCGTATCCGAAATATAGGGCTCCACCTCGCTTCCCTTGACGGAATCAAGCTTGGAAAGGTAATTCAAAACGGTAAAGAAGGAGGTTATTTCACTGAACTCCTTGCCGGCAAAGCCACCGTAGAAAATCATTTCCTCGCCGCCGACGCCTGTCAGCCTTACGTAAGAAACAACCTTCAGATTTTGGTTATATAGGTCGATGTTACCGTCACGGTAGGAAAGGGTTACGGCATAGGTATCCTCGTCCAGAAAATACTGACGGTGCGCACCCGAAACAGAATCAAAGGCAACGAAGCGGTAATCAAACGCACCCTCGGCAAGATTCGGCATATCGCCCGACAGATTCACAAGCGTGCCAAGCTCAAGAGAGAAGCCCGCCTGCATAATGGCCGTAACGGAGGAATACTGAATGGTGAAATAGAAGCGAATGGCGTCCGACATATCCTTCTTGACGGCGACATCCTCGGAAAGAACCCAAATACCTGCCATTCCGTTATCAAGATCGCTTTGCGCCTCTTCCTTGGACATGGTGAAATCAAAATGGGCGAAGGCCTTAAAGATAGTGGTCTTATCGGGAATTTTAGAGAGTGTTTCCTCTAAAAGAGCGGTATCGAGGCCCAGATAATAGCAGACGTCCGCAATGTGATTCTGCAAAATCTCATCCTCGGAAAGCAGGCGGCTGTAAATGCGAATGGAATAGTGGGTTGCCGCCATTCCGCGCCACATATCGAAGGTTTTATCCTTCAGCGCATCCTTGGTCAGATACTTATCGGCCGTAATTTCAGACTTGACGCCGAGCGCCCCGTCACAAGAGGTGGTATAAGTGGCAAGAACGTTCTCCTTGTCGGCCTCCTCGTAAACCTCGTGCGCAATGGTGTAGTTTACTATCTGTCCCTCTCTTAAATTGCCCAAGGACAAATCGTCACCCACGCGCTCGCGCGTTGCGTTGGTTCTGTCCATCCAACAGCCGTCCGTCTGATACAGCCAACGGCGCTGTAAATCCTGACCGCTGGCGCAGGCCGTATCACACACCCAGCCAATAGAGCGGTAAGGGCCGATAACGAACATTCTGTCGGTATAAATGCCATAGGTGCTGTAATCGTCATAAAGCAGGCTGACGTTGCCCTCGGAATCCTCCACGGTCAAGCCCTCGGGCGAAACGATGGATTCAATCGTGTAGCTTCCCTCGGGCAAATAGCTGTAATCAAAGTTGAGGTAATAATCGTTTTTCTGAGAGGAGCGGTAGGCCTCAACCTTTTTGTTGGCCAAGGAAAGCTGCGGAATGGTCTCGCGAATGCGGATACCACCGTCCTCGCTTCTGTACCAGCCCTTACCAACCAAGGTGCCAAAGGTTGCGTCCTTCACGGCATTCGTCCAAAGAACGCTCGTATCGCTAAAGCGCGCAGCAGTCGAGAAGCCCTCATAGGAAGCAAGAAGAAGCTCAAGGCCATCCGTTACATAAAGGGAGGTATTGGGATCCCATTTGCTGACCACAAGATCCAAGACATTGGCAAGCGCCTCATCAAAGGCGGCCTTATCCAAAAATGCAGATTCCTTAAAGGCATCCTCTACAAAGGCGCGGGTCTCCGCATCCCAGTTTTTATACTCCGTCGGGTCTGTGCCCGTATACGCCAAAAGGTCAACGAAATGGTTGCGCGCAAGCTCGGCCTCGGTCAATGGCTTGGTGTAAAGGCGTATCGCGTACATCGTGCCGGGCACGGAGCGATTCACAATAAAGCTTCCAACGTAGGCCGTTTCCGTTTTGTCGCACCCGTACACGTAGCGGTGCGTCACGTTAAAGCCGTTTTTGAGGAAGGTATAATTATACTTCGTATCGGTCGATTGCAGGGTGATGGCAAGCGTCAGAACAGAGGAATCCTCACGGTAGGCGTCCATCCACGTGTTCTGCTGGCCCGTCGTCGTCATCAAGGTCTTAAAGGCGTCCGTTGCCGTATCCTTCGATTCGCTATACATCGTTACAAGGGTGTTCCCGTATCGGTTATGATAGGGATCAGAGGTGCCAAGCGGGCCGCAGAAAAGGAAGGCGCGGAAGCGGCCAAGCGACATACTGGCGGTGTTGGCATAGGTATTCAGGCCCGTAACGCCGTCTGCATTTTTGGTGATGCCGCGCACGGAGGACACGATTTCAAGAGTATAGGTATCGGTGGGCAACGCCTCTTCGTCAACGGAAAGATAATAGGAATAATCAAACGCGGCAAGGTCATAGCCAACGCCGCCGCCTGCATACTTTACCCAGCCTCCCGAAAGGGTGCCGTTGTGGTTTCCCATCTTATCGTACCAGACGGTTTTTGTGTCAAAGGAAACGACGGAGGCGGTATCGTAAGCGGACAGAAGCACGGAAAGGCCGCCGCCGTTTTCGGTTTTTTCGCCGTTCGCGCCCACGTAAAGCGCATCGTACGCCGTTTTCTTAGCGGCCTCTGCCGCAATGGCGCGCGCCGCGGCCAAATCGGCGACAATTTCGTCAACATCTCGCTTCGTTGCAGAAAAGCCCTTCTCACCGACAAGGGCAAGGAAGGAATCTCTGTCATCCTCGTGAATGGAGAGGTAGGAGGAAAAATCATAGCCAAGGTACAAAAGCACGTCAAGCGCACGGTTTCGCTGCTCCTCAGCCGCCGTCAAGGGCTTGGTGTAAAGACGCACGGCATAATAGGTTGCGGGCATGGAGCGATTGATGATGAAGCTTCCGGCGTACCCCGCCTCTGCCGCACAGCCGCGCGTATAGGGCGTTACGTCAACGCCGTTTTTATGGAAGTTATACACGTGCGCCGTCTCGGTGGAGGTTAAAGAGATGCCAAGCGTCATCACCGAGGTGTCTTCCCGATAGGGCGTCATATAGACGTTACTGTGCGGGGCTTTTTTTATCAGGGTTGACCAGCTGTCGTTGGTGCTTTCGGCATCCTCGGTATAAATGGTTACAATAGAGTTGCCGTATCTGGTATGATACGGGTCAGAGGTGCCGAGAGGGCCACAAAAAAGAAAGCCGCGGAAGCAACCAAGAGATATGGCGGCAGTTGTGCCGTATACGTTAATGGGCGTCACGCCGTCGGCGTTTTTCGTGATACCGCGCACAGAGGACACGATTTCAAGAGTATAGGTATCGGTGGGCAGCAGCGAGGGCGCCAACGAAAGCATATAGGTATAGTTGAAGGCGCCAAGGTCATAGCCGATGCCGCCGTTTTCATAGGCTGTCCACGTACCGCCTAAGGTGGCGTTTTCAGTTGCACCGTCAACGAGATTCGTCCAAACAGCGTCAGTCAAGTTCGCCGAGGAATGTCCCTTATAAGCAGACAAAAGCACGGTAAGCGCGCCGCCCATTTCAGTTTTGCCGCCGTCTGCACCGATATAGAGGTCAAGAAAGCTCTCCGCTTTGCTTTGGGAGACGGCGCTTCCCTTTTCGGTTATATTCTGCTCCGCCCCTGCCGCTACGGACACGGTGGGAACGAGAGAAAGTAGCATACAAAGCAGTAAAATGGCGCTTGTCAATCTCTTCTTCATACAAATTCTCCTTTTATATAAAGGCAACTTCAAGTCTATACACGGTTATTTTACTATATCCAACGCCAAAAAGCAAGTCTTCCCCCCTAAATTCATTAGAATATCTAACTTTCCCTCTCTGCCTTTGTGCATATTGTCGACTTTTAAAAAAAAGCGGCGCCCTTCAAATGAAGGACGCCGCCTTGGGGGATGAGGCTCACACGAGAGCGTTTTCATTTTTACACCGCACGCAATGCCGCAGGATTTTGATGCAGATTTGTTCGAGCG